>NZ_CP022412.2:2437761-2742481 GCF_002222615.2 Bacteroides caccae
AGAAATAACTTGTTTATATAATAAAAGTAAGAGGGCGACAGTTTCACAACTACCGTCCTCTTTTTGCGTAATTAATATATTATATTAAAAAAGAGTGTTTTTCACGCAGAATTAATAAATCAGGGAAATTGTACTTTATAATTCTTTATTCCGTCATATAAAGTTCTGACACGGATATTCAGTCCCTTCTTTCCCTCTATCTGTTCTTCTATCTTATCCAGTTTGAAAGATACATATCCCTCGCCTAAATGGTCGGGAGAATCTCTTTCACTGTTGTGACGGAATTCCAGATTGATATATTCGTCATCGGTATTATCTTCGTTTTCGGCAGCGGAATCAGCTTCCTTATTGTTGATAACCAGATTCAGGAAATGCTTCTTGTCTTCACTATGGGTACTATAGTACTGGAATTCGATAGTCAGATACTTCTTATCTTTACTAATCCACATATAAGTAGCGTTTATTTTATCATCCCCGATCTTTTCTTCTGTATTTTCTTCATCGTCCATGGTGACGATCTCTTTTGTTAACACTTTCGTAATATCTCTCACTTGGATATTGTAGTCATATCCGTTTACGGGTTGTTCCAGCTCGTTGAATATAACAAAGGCACGTTGTCCGTTTTCAAATTTCTCGCCTCCCCATGCCTGCGAATTACTCGGGAACATCGTCTTTCCATTATCCAAAGTGAAATAAAATTCTTTGCTATCCTCACTGATTTGGTTGATAGTGCTGATAACCAATGAACGCGATTGATGATCATTGTCGTCCAGGCACGATTGCAGCATCGGTAAGGTGATTATGATAGCTAAAGTTAAGGTAATGAATTTTAATTTCTTCATATACATAATAGGTTATGGATTTTAATAATATAATTGCTTTTTATTTTGAAAATGCGGGGAGGCAGAAAATATTGCATTCGAATCTGTTAAAGAAACAAAAGTACTAAAAGAGTTGTTCTCTCTATGCAGTATTTCTATCTTTGCTGCATTTATAAGATAAACACGTGTATAAGAGAATGGAAGAATTAGAGTTGTCGGAACAATGCAGGCTGGGAAACAATCAGGCCCGCAAGGAACTGTATGAGCAGTATGCGGGGCGCATGCTTGGCATCTGTCTTCGTTATACCGGCGACCGTGATACGGCCCAGGATCTGCTTCACGACGGCTTTATAAAGATATTCGATTCTTTCGACAAGTTCACCTGGCGAGGTGAAGGCTCCTTACGAGCTTGGATGGAGCGGGTAATAGTCAATACGGCTTTGCAATATCTTCGGAAAAATGATGTAATGAATCAGTCGGCGCCTTTGGAAGAATTGCCCGAGAAGTACGAAGAACCGGATGTTTCGGATGTAGAAGCGATACCACAAAGAGTATTGATGCAGTTTATCGAAGAACTTCCCGCAGGATATCGTACAGTGTTTAACCTTTATACGTTTGAAGATAAATCACACAAAGAAATCGCTCAGGTATTAGGCATTAATGAAAAATCGTCGGCTTCGCAACTGTTTCGTGCGAAAAGCGTGTTAGCAAAAAGAGTAAAAGAATGGATAATGAATAATGGATAGATATGGAAGAGAAAGAATTATGGATGAATAAGTTGAAGGAGAAGCTCGAAGATTATTCGGAGCCGATACCGGCTTCCGGTTGGGAACAACTGGAGAAAGAGCTTATGCCTCCTGTGGAGAGGAAGATATATCCTTATCGGAAATGGATGATGGCGGCTGCGGCTGTTATATTACTGGCTTTGGTTTCTTCTGTAAGCCTGTATTTTCTGGGTACGCCTGCCGCTGACGAAATACGTCATACGCAAACCCCTGCATTGGCTTCCGTACTGGACGCATTGCCTGCGGTGCAACAGCCGGATGCGCAAGGTGCAACGGCAGATCCTGTGTCGCGTCCTATGCTAAAGACAGATAGACTGGCGAAAACAGAACACAATATTTCCGAACAAAATACGTATACTGATCAACCTGTTATTCAGAATGAAGATGAGTTTCCGGCAACAGATGATAAGATTGATAATGGAGAAAAAGAGGAGACAAAGCTAGTGAAAGACGCGAATGCTGGTCAAAAAAAGCAAGCGTTGGAAACGGAAGAACCTAGAAACAACAGACCCCGCCGTCCTTCGAGCAGAGATAAATATCATATCCCGACAGAAAAGAAATCTTCTCAAAAGGGAACTTGGTCAATGGGGTTTGCCGTCGGAAATTCCGGAGGTGCTTCGACGGAGGTAGGGGGAGGTACCCAATATCTGTCTCGAGTAAGTATGGCTGCTGTTTCTAACGGCTTGATGAATATACCGGAAGATAAGACATTGGTGTTTGAAGACGGTATACCTTATCTGCGCCAGGCAAAGCAGGTGATTGACATTAAGCATCATCAGCCTATTTCTGTGGGAGTGTCTGTTCGTAAAAGCTTGGGTAAAGGGTTTTCTGTTGAAAGTGGATTGACCTATACACTGCTTTCTTCGGATGTAAAACTGGCGGATGGCAATCAGGAAGTGGAGCAGAAACTACATTATGTCGGCATTCCGTTGCGTGCCAACTGGAACTTTTTGGATAAAAAACTGGTCACTCTCTACGTTTCCGGCGGCGGTATGATAGAAAAATGTGTGTATGGAAAACTAGGCTCCGAGAAGGAAACTGTTAAACCTTTACAATTCTCCGTATCTGGTGCAGTCGGCGTACAGTTAAATGCGACGAAACGTATAGGTATCTACATGGAACCCGGTGTTGCTTATTTCTTTGATGATGGTTCGAGCGTACAGACTATCCGCAAGGAAAATCCGTTTAATTTCAATATACAGGCAGGTATCCGATTTACATATTAATGAAAAACTTTTCTATGAACTTGTCGACATTGGTGGATATTGCTTGGGTTACTCTCGCTAAGTCGTCTTTATTATTCGGGTGGGTCCGACCAGTGGAAAGATAAGCGTAGTTCGGGCGGAAGTTGAGATGGGACGCTGAGTTTTGTGACTGTTGCTTTTGACGAACGTATTACATTTCTTTCTGCATTCATTCTGTCCCGCATTATGTGATATGACGGGATTTCTTCATGGACGTGCCGGAGGGTGGCCGAGACTTTTGTCTGCTTCCGAACGAAAAAAATGCCAGTATCTATTGACATTGCCTGTCGGACACTGGCTTATTATGATGTGGCTAATTTGGCTCAAAAGATTAAAGTACCGGGATTTTATTCGTATGGCTATAATGACAACACTTGTCCGCCTACCACGGTGACGGCCGCGTTGAATGTAATTACAGCCCCGAAAACGATTGTGGTAACTCCTGTTTCCGCTCATTGGCGTTTTGAGGAAACCAACCGTAAATCTATTGAATGGATGAAAAAGCGTATTAATTGACTACTACCGTAGTGAAATACTTTTTGAATACCTCCGTAGCTTTTTCAAGTTGTTCGGGGGTATTTTCTTTTACGTCTTTCAGCTTGTATTCCTGTTCCATTGCTTCGTACTTGTGTACGCCCAGAGTATGATAAGGAAGGATCTCCACCCGTTGAATCATCTTATACTTTCCGAGAGCTTCTCCCAATTGTCGGATGTCTTCTTCAAAATCGCTGTATCCGGGTACTAGCACATAGCGGAGCCAGAAAGGTTTTCCGTTCTCTTCCAACCAGGTTGCCGTGCGGATTGTCTGCTCGTTGCTTCTTCCGGTCAGCATCTGGTGGCGGGCAGGATTGAATTCTTTAATATCCAGCAATACGAGGTCTGTTAGTTGGAAAAGTTTCTCTACGTCTTCATTCCAAAGACCGCCGTTGCTGTCTATACATACATGAATCCCTTTCTCTTTCAGTTCGCGAACCAACGGAACAAGCGCTTTTGCTTGGAACGTAGGTTCTCCACCGGAGAAAGTGATACCGCCGCGTTTTCCGAAAAAGGGACGTTGACTCATTGCCATGCGGATGATTTCTTCCGGTGGAGTAGGTGTACCTCCTTTTCCGGCTATCGTGTCGGGATTGGCGCAATACAGGCAGCGGAAATTGCAACCTTGAAGAAAAACGACGAGCCGTAAACCCGGCCCGTCGAATGTTCCCATACTTTCGTATGAATGTACGTTTATTGTCATATAAGAGTAGATAAGATTACATACGTTCGTGGAAGCTACGGCTGATTACTTCCAGTTGGTGTTCACGACTCAACTTCACGAAGTTTACAGCATAGCCGGAAACACGGATTGTAAGCTGCGGATATTTCTCGGGATGTTCCATCGCATCATAAAGCATCTCGCGGTTCAGAACATTTACGTTCAGGTGGTGAGCGCCTTTGGTGAAGTAACCGTCCATCATTGTAACGAGATTTTCAACGCGGTCTTCTTCGGTAGCTCCCAATGATTTCGGAACGATAGAGAAGGTGTTACTGATACCGTCTTGTGAGTCGCGGTAACGAAGTTTTGCTACGGAACTCAAAGAAGCGATAGCACCGTTCTTATCTCGTCCGTGCATCG
Source organism: Bacteroides caccae (assembly GCF_002222615.2). NCBI lineage: Bacteria > Pseudomonadati > Bacteroidota > Bacteroidia > Bacteroidales > Bacteroidaceae > Bacteroides > Bacteroides caccae. Next base: position 2,442,227 of record NZ_CP022412.2, read on the forward strand.
GGTTAGCACCCGGAGCGAAGGCAACGCCTTTGGCACGTCCGTCCGGAGTAGCACCTGTCTTCTTTCCGTACATCACGTTGGAAGTGATGGTCAGCAGGGAGAGGGTAGGACGGGCATTCTTGTAAACCGGGAGTTTCTTCAATTCTTCGCTGAAGAAATATACGAGGTCAACGCCAAGGTGGTCTACCTTGTCGTTATCGTTTCCGAAACAAGGGAATTCGCCTTCAATGTCGAAACCTTCTGTCAGACCTATATCGTTGCGGCGGGCGGTAACCTTTGCGTATTTGATAGCTGACAATGAATCGAGCGCAATAGAAAGTCCGGCTACGCCGTAGGCAAGGTTAATGCGCGGGTTAGTATCTACGAGTGCCATTTGAGCCTTTTCGTAGTAATACTTATCGTGCATATAGTGGATGATGTTCATCGCTTCGTTATAAACGCGGGCAATTTCGATCAGAACCTTCTTGTAGTTGTCCATTACTTCTTCAAATTTCAGTGTGTCGCTGGTCAGTACGGGAATATTCTTCACCATGACTGTACCTGTGTTTTCGCAACGTCCACCGTTGATAGCAAGCAACAGAGCTTTTGCCAGATTACAGCGTGCACCGAAGAACTGGATTTGCTTGCCTATCTCTTGGTAAGATACACAGCAGGCGATTCCGTAGTCGTCAGATTGACGTACTTCACGCATCAGATCATCATTTTCGTACTGAATAGAAGAAGTGTCGATGGATACTTTAGCACAGAACTCTTTGAATCCTTCCGGCAGTTCGGGACTCCACAGTACGGTCAAGTTTGGTTCTGGTGAAGGGCCGAGGTTGTACAAGGTTTGCAGGAAACGAAAAGAAGTCTTTGTCACTTTGGTACGTCCGTCGTTGAAGCGTCCGCCCAGAGATTCGGTTACCCAAGTAGGATCACCGGCAAAGATATCGTTGTATGATTGCATACGCAGATGGCGTACCATGCGTAGTTTGATAACAAACTGGTCAATTAGTTCCTGTGCGAAAGATTCGGTGATCGTTCCCTTGCTCAATTCATATTCCATGTAGATGTCAAGAAAAGAAGAAACGTTACCCAGTGACATTGCAGCACCGTCTTGCTCTTTTACGGCAGCAAGATAAGCCATGTATACCCATTGAACAGCTTCTTGGGCGGTATATGCGGGACGGCTCAAATCGAGTCCATAGTATTCCCCCATTACTTTCATCTCTTTCAAGGCTTTGATTTGTTCTGCCACCTCTTCGCGCAAGCGGATACGGGCGTCAGTCATCGGACCGGTGAGGTTGCGCAGATCTTCTTTTTTAGCTTCAATCAGTCGGTCGATACCGTAGAGAGCCATACGGCGGTAGTCACCGATGATACGTCCGCGAGCGTAGTTGTCGGGCAGTCCGGTGAGGAATCCCAGAGAACGGAACGAACGGATTTCTTCGGTATATACGTCGAACACTCCATCGTTGTGTGTCTTGCGGTAGTGGGTGAAGATATCTTTCACACGGTCGTCCACTTCCACGCCGTTTTCGTGGCAAGCCTTGCTTACTACGTTGATACCTCCGAAAGGTTTGATAGCACGTTTCAGAAGCTCGTCTGTTTGCAGACCGACGATTAGTTCGTTTTCTTTGTCGATATATCCGGCTTTGTGTGATGAAATGGTAGATACAGTAGCGTTATCAAGCGAGCGGACACCGTTGTTTTTTCTTTCTTCTGCCAGTGCTTCAAGGCAACGGTTCCATACGGCTTTTGTACGTTCGGTAGGTCCTTCAAGGAAAGAAGCATCTCCGTAGTACGGAGTGATGTTATGACTTACGAAATCTCTGACGTTGATTTCGTTGCTCCAAAGACCGTCTTTAAAGATCTTGTTTAATTCCATAAATGATAAAATTAGAGGTTGTAGTTATCCTTTTCTTTAGAGCGCACAAAGTTACAATCATTTTTCATATAATCGGCATAAATATGCCCTATTTTATGCTTTTCAACATAAAATACCTGGATATTGCTATCTTTTGGAAACCTTCGATTGTTTTTTTCGTGAAAACTCTTGCATGTTTAAAATATCTTCGTACCTTTGCACCGCTTTTAACAAAAAGCACTTCTGAAAAGAAGTTTTGGAGAGGTGGCAGAGTGGTCGATTGCGGCGGTCTTGAAAACCGTTGTACCGCGAGGTACCCGGGGTTCGAATCCCTGTCTCTCCGCGATAAATATTGATTATCAATGGTTTACGAAAATTACACCCGATTTTACACCCGATAATGTAAAGTCGGGTGTTTTTAGTATTATTTTGCTATTCCGATTGAAGTTGAAAAGTAATAAGGGAATCTTAAAAGGTAAGGGGCATAAATTGTTATCGTAATCTGAAGAAATAGAAAGAATATTAAACTATTTCCCATTCCTATTCGCTCCTATCTTTTTATCGATTAAATTGCAATTGGCAAAGTATTCGTGATATTGTTGGTTTCCTGTATTGATTATGAATAAGTAGTTTTGACAACGGGTAATACCTGTATATACGAGTTCATCAGAAAATTCATAAGGGCGTGTATTGGCCAACTTTTTCGTTGCTTTTAGATTGTCTTCTATAACTAAAAATAAAACAGGACTTTCCCAACCTTTAAAGGAATGTATGGTAGATAGCTTAATAGTCCCTCTATTCATCCAGAAATTAGCTTTTCTATTCTTCCTTATTTTTAATATATCGGCATTGTTTTCAAATCCCGTTTGGGCATTGGGACATAGTTTCATAAACTCTTCTCTGGTTTCAAACATGATGTTTGTTTTTTCTTTGCTTTCGGTTCGCAACATATAATCGAGTTTACGTAACATTCTAATTCGAGAAGACAAAATCGTTACATCATTCGAGTGGAATCTATGTTCTTTTATCTGTTGATAAATATAAGTTGCAATAGCATTATCTTCTTTTACACTCTCTTCGAGAGGATAATAATGGTATTCGATATAAGGCTCATCAAATAAAGACATCATAGTGTTGGTCTCAATTTGTTGTTCGACCACATATTTATCTGCAAAAAAACGTTTTTGAAAATCTGTCACCAACAAAGCTATCTTTTGAGATAAACGATAACTTTTATTCAATTTCCTATCCCAAGCACCTGTTTGTACAGGTATTCTCGGCATTTTTTCATTGTCTAACTCTCTTGAATAGATATTTTGCTTTTCGTCAGCAAAAGCAACAATTTCTGCATTTTCACTGGCGAAATATTTCATGATAATTCTTATCCAATTTTCTTGATAGTCTTGAGTCTCGTCTATTAATATAACTTCGTATTTTGGTAATTCATCTTTATGATTTTCAAAAAGATGAATGTTTGAATATACATGTTTTTCAGCCAATTTCCCAAATTCCTCAGAAGACATATATGTACTATTTCCTTCTTCGTCTTTAAGAAACTCAAATTCAAGTCCGACGTTATTCATATTATTATTAATAAAGTCATGATAATTGCTTATATGGAAAAATTCCCAAGCAAACTCTTGACGAACTGTACTAATCTTATCGTGAATGTAATTTCGGAGTGTTATGTTGTAAGTTAAGATTAACACACAGTTATGTGTTCTTTTATGAGCGTTTACAGCTCTTTCCGCTAAAACTAATGTTTTACCAGAACCAGCCACACCTTTAATTCGTTTTCTTGCCCCTTCTTCACTTTTCGCCAACAAATCCTGTTCTTTCGACAATTTGTAACCAAGTCCTTCTTCTATTGTGTGGTAAGAAGGCCTTAATATGCGTGCAAAGCTATTATATAATTCTTCTGTAAAATAACTGTTCTTTTTACTTATCCATTGTTTTTCAAAGATACGATCCATACTTTCTTTTCCCAAGGAATCGTGTCCGATTATTGTGAAATTTTTGCTGAGGAAAGTCTTATACTTGTCCGATGGTTTCTCGCCTTCGCAGAATTTCTGTGCATATTCGGTTGTATGGCAGTGGAAATATACAGCACATTTGACAACATACCAATATTTATAGTCTTTCAAATGTAAGCTTAATAACGAATCAATATGTAAATCATATAGGTTCTTTTTATATTTCAAAACTTGGTTTAAGGGACTGTTTTTATATACAGAGTTATTACAATTGACAATCCAATTTCCTTTTTCATTCACATGATAATTTGATAGATCCCAATCTTTAACTTCAAAAATCATAACTCCTCCTCCTTTGTGCATCACTATGATGTCAGGTAAATCTCCATTTAGAAAAGGTTGGAAGAATATTTCATATTCATCATCATAAGCGTTTAATAAGAAAGCCAATAACGTTCTTTCACCCGGAGTAGCTTCTGGTTTTCGTTTTCTTATTATTTCGATAGGAGGATAAAGAATTGCCATACTTTATATTTTTTTAGTTACATGTGAATAATAAGGATTATAATTACAGAAAACGTGAGCCAACTATGCCACGTCTAAGTGAAGGTCGTAGGAAACCTTTGATGCGGATGTAACAATAGTAGCCCACGCTATATGCGTGAGAACCACTATGCTATCTCTTGCATCAAATTTGAAAGGCTCTCAGGTTTTCAAGTTACAAGATGAGCATAACGCTTCTTTTTTCTTATGTCTTGGAAAGAGTTGCCCCTATCCGAATGTAAAATTAGTTATTTTATTGATGTTTCGCATTATATAGAACGGAATTATAACTTGAATCCCCTATTTTTTCTTGGTTCTTCCGCTGATTGTCGTAAGCCTTGCCGAAGTTTCTCCCATTGCTCCTTAAACCATTCTCCGATTGGTTGCCTGTTTACGGTCAACACCAATTTATTCTCATCAACCGAACTTTTCTCAACCTTAAAAATGTCATTCTTGATGTCAAACTTTCGTCTGTGCTCTTCGGAATAGATTTTTCCATTGCATCTGATGGCTTCCTTTTTTGTCAAAAGACTGTTTATCATATCTTTGGTAAATCCGATGGCATAGCATAGTCTTTCCATTCTCAACATTTCTTTGAGCAATGGGAACCAGTTGAACGCCTTTTTAAGAATGGTATTCAATCGTGATATTTCCTTGTCTTTGGCTTCAATCTCTTGATTATGTATTCCTTGAAGATTACGAATCTGTTTGCCATGCTGTTCCTGCATCTGTTGCATCTGAACTTTTAAATCGTCAATGCTTTTGTTCCGTTTGGCAATCTCCTGATGCAGTTCCACATTGCTATGCTCCAGCTCTTTCACTTTTCCGCTGCCGAAAAGAGAACCCACTCCGCTTGCTATGGCTGTGGCAGCATCGGTGGCTACACTTTTGAGCTTGTCGGTGCGTATCTCCGATTTTACCTGTTTGAGTTCCTGTTCGGCAAGTCCCACCTGTTGTTCTTTATGCCGCTTTGCAGCATCTATGCGTTGTAGTTCAGCTTTCTGTTTCTCAATGATGAAATCGTTTCGTTCCAAATGTTCTTTGCCAGTAACATTTTTTGATTGCCCACGTTCCATCATTAGAATGTCTGATGCTAAAGTCTGCATTGCTGCCATATCCTCGTCATTGAGTTTGCGGCTCTTTCCGGTTTCGTGATTCATCCAGTCGAATACGATATGGGCATGATAATTCGGCTTGAACCATTTTCCACCCACTTGGAAACTCTCCTTGTCTTCTGCGTCAGGCTTTCCACCCAGCCAATGTCCTTCGTCCTTATGCAGGAAGATTTGGAGTGGCGTGATGCCCCAGCATCTTTGGCACTCTTCGCCAAATTCACGAACATCTGCCAGTGTGGTTTCCGGTCTGATGAGCAGTACACCCTCACGAATGGGGGAGCATCCTGCCACCTTGATTATTTTTCCATTCTTTCCTTTGCGTTCACGCTCCTTTTCCTGCATGGCACGCCCCGTCTTCTCCTTCACCATCCGTTTGATGTTGTCGTAATGTGTTTGTAAGTCCGGATTGCCGAAGTCCGGGTTTATCCACTGCTCGTTGTCGGAGGAGAGTTCAGAAACAACATAGATTCTGGACTCTCCGATGTTACGCATATACTCGGGAGTTCTCCAGTTATGAGGTCCACTGGATGTGACTTTGCAAGGCTTGATATGTATGCTTGATTTTGTTGCCATAATTATTCTGTTTTCATTGTACAATAGATTACCTTGTCCGCTTTCGTAAAGGGGTTCTTAGGGGGTAACCCATAAGCGGAGATTGCAAAAAGAGGGTCACTCTTTGCTCTGGGTTCTCAGGGGTGAAACGCCCTGAGTGGGTCATTAGGGCAAAGCCCTAATCCCCTCGGGAGAGCCCACAACTACGAAAGCGGAGCGTGTAGTTATAGTGGGCTATAACCAAAAGCCGTTCTTCTTTTTCGGTGACTGGCTGTGCATCCCTTTGACGGACTGGACTTGCCTGTTTCTTTCAGCCTGTTTCTGTAGGTATTCGTTCAAATCCTTGCATCCGCTGTAGGTCTGCGAAGCGTCACGGATGTATAAATCCCTGCTGTATTCCATACGGATTTGCCGGAGTGCTTCCATCCCTGCACGGTCATTGTCAAAGAAACAATGTATGCGCTCGTAGCTACCCAAAGGATAGAGAGCCTTGCTTACATTCGATACGGAGTTCAATACCATATAATCTTGTCTGTCCAGTTCGGGAAATTTCGGGCAATTTTCCAATCTCAAAGTAAGAAATGAAAGATAGTCCATAAATCCCTCGAACACATAACACGTTTCCCTTGCTTTTCCTGGCTGTTTGATGTGGGAGATTTCCTTGGGGGCAATACAGCCCTTGAAATAGCGGTTGCGGATTTCATATCCTTCCGATACGTTGGGAAAGGCGATGGCGAAATACCGCTTGCCGTTGTTGGTGAAATGAGCTTCACTGCATTCTCTTTTTGCCAGTTCCGTATTTATTCCCCTTTCCTGCAAATAGGAGAGCAGGGCAGGAGAAGAAAGCGGTACAATCTCCAGTTGCTGAAAACTTGGCTCGGAAAATGATTGCTTGCCAAAAGAAAAAGAAACAGGACGGACATGTGGTGTCTGTTCCGCTATGCGTTCCAATATATAAGGTATATGGTCGGTAGCATATAAGTGTGAAGCCAGTTCGATGATGCCGCCGCCTTTGCCGAGTGCAAAATCATACCATTGGTTACGTTCGGTATTTACCTTGAACGAGGCTTCGGCTTCTTCCCTTAACGGTGATTTATACCATAGGTTGATATCCTGTTGCTTGACGGGAGAATATCCCAAACTGTGCAGATAATCTGCAATCCTGATTTGCTTGGCTGTCTGTATATCCATAAAATGATTGTTTTAGTAGTTGGTGAATTGATTTATTTTTCTTTTCGCCCGTACCATTTTAAGAAGTACGGTCTGTATAACCACTTCACTAAATTGTCGTATATATAGAGTACGGCAATAAAGTGAAGCGGTTTATCCATTCCTTGCATTACTTCGCTTTATCCTTAATATATAGACCCACAGAATAAAGTGAAGCGATTACAAGCAATAGGCTAATAGTGGAAGTCGGGCATGAATGTGTATTTTCTGCCGTTCTCTTGCACTATCATCCGTTTGTTGCGAAGCATGGTGATGAGCGGTACCGCCTTTTGATGGTTCAGTTTTACCCCTATTGACGTATAGCTTTTGATTAAAGCATCTTCCAGTTCCTTGTAACCGTATTCCTCTTTTAGCCCGAAAACGGCTTCCAATGCGATACGGTGCTGCTGCTCGGTGATATGCCTGTAAGGGTCGAACTTTTCCTCTTCCGGTCTTCCCGGTTTCTTCGCTTCGGGTTTGTAACCCTCTATGAGTTCGGGCAAGGCACTGTCATTGATACGAAAGGCAAAAGGCTCGAAATCCATTGCCCGGATGTGCATGGCTGAAACGTTGCTTATATCCCCGTTACCCTTGTCCTTTTCCACCAGCAATACGGTTTCCGCCTTATTGTTCAACTCCGTGCCGATATGCCCTCTCGCATTCTCATCCCCTTTGTTCTGATGCAGTATCGTATGGATATGTATCTGCCTGTCGTCCGTCCACTGCATCAGTTTGGATATGATGCGTGTGGATTCGCCGGGACTGTTGATGTCATATACCATGTCACGGATGCCATCTATGATTACAAGACCGATGCCGGGCGTATTATAGATAGCCTGTTCGACAATCTTTATACGCTGCTCAGGTGTGTATTTTCTCAAGGCGAGAAACTCAAGGTTCTCATTGTCCCTGTCATCAGGCAAGCCAGCCATCCGTAAAATACGTTTCATGACTTTCAGACAATGATAAGGACTTTGCTCCGTATCAACATAAAGCACTTTCCGCTTCCCGTCGGAGAGTTCCGCCATATACCGCAACACTGTGCCATTCTTCAATGCGGCGGCTACGATAGCTGATACATTGAATGTCTTCTTACTTTTGGCTTTGCCGATGGATGCGCTGAAATTGCCCAATGTTCCTATGACGGAACCATGCACTTTGAGGATTTCAGGTGCTTTCTCATAACTTTTCGACAGGCTCAAACGTGATGCTTGCCAAAGGATTACGGCTTCTTCTGCCGATATGTCCTTAAACTCTTTCATATAGTCCATAGCCATGCCTCCCGTTATTTCCGTCCTCCGGTTTTCTTTCCAGCCAGTTCAAGTGCAAGCTCCACATCCACGATAATCTTGCGCCCTATTTGCGTAATGGCTTTGTCTATCTTTCCGCTTTTCTTGATGCGGTTGGCGGTGGGCAGGCTGCACCCGAACAGTTTGGCAATGCCCAGTATTCCGTACACATACTTTCTTTCTGTGTCCGTAATGGGTCGTGGTTGCGCTTCCGCTTGACCGGAAGCGTGCTTGCTTAGGAATATGAACTCTTCGCCTGTCATCTGCCAGACGGGTTTTAATAATAACTCTTGAAGATTTGTCATCGTTCAATCTATTTAGCCGTTAAACAATCAGCCCTGCGCACTGGCTGTTATCTCTGTTCTCGAACGATGCAAAATTAGATAGGGGCATGAGTGGTAAGGATGTGGTTAGCGTAAATAGAATATTTTATTATTTCTCTGAATATCAGATAATAAAAATACCACTCAAAAATAAATTTGAGTGGTAAAAGTGGTAATTTCGTAAAATGTCAGGGCATATCACGGATTATCGGAATATTGCGTCCATTTCTTTAGCGAAATTCTGGTTACTGTCACTTGGAAAATCGGAAACAGGTTCCTTGTACTTTGACTTGTAGTAGTTCTCATCAATATCCAGCAGTTTCAGTATTTCGTTTTTCCATTTATCCCTGTCCTGTTTGGGCAGTCTTTCACTCATCAGGAATATCAGGTAGCACACCCGTATCTTTTCCCTTGCCTTGATTTTTAGTCCCTTTTCACCGGGGGACAGGTTCATATTGGCATAGAAGTCCTGCGTTGCAATATCTTCAAATTGTTCCCCCACACAGACTTTATGAATAAGCGAAAGTAATTCTGTGTTGAAATATTCGGGTCGCTCCTTTGATACATCCTGTTGTGTCTCTTGCTTGTTCGGCTCATCCGGCTTGTCTTTTGCAACGGGAATATATTTTGCCAGTATTTCCATAAAATGGAAACTCAGTTTATAAATATCTCCGCAACAGTTTTCAATATATTGGAAAGCTTCCTTCCTTGCCAGCCGTTCCAATTCATAAAGCCTGTCCAGTCCTTCTTTTTCCTTCTCATATTCAGCCTTGCAGCGTTCATACTCCTTCTCGGCTTGCTTTTCTTCTGCTGCCGTATGTTCCCTGTAGCCAATGGAATCATACTTGTTATACGCTTCATTCAAAGGCTTGCTTAAATTTTGTGTAACTCTCAGCTGTGCTTCTATATCAGCGTCATATCTGCCAGCGAAGTTGTAGCACACACGAGAAATTATCTCATCATCAAACAATGGATGTTTTTCGTAAATCAGTATGTTTTTCTCTATCTCGGTTCTCAGGCTGTTGAGAATCAGAGTATATTGTTCTTTCGGTTTGTCAAGCACCAGTTCAAGGATGGCGGCTTCAAAAGCTTTTGTGTCATTGTATTGCTTATAGAAGTCCGTGATGAATTTCTGCCTGTCAAAAGAGAAAGTATGGCTGACTATAAAGTCGCTGTATATCCGATTGAGTTCGCCGTATTGGGGAATCATAATCTGTATTTCTCCTGCCATATACACTTGGTTTATGGATTCTTGTCTTTATCAAGAAGGGAAGTCAGTTCTTCCTCCACTTCTTCTATGCTTGGCAGAGCCGATTTTAAGTTTTCAGGTATAGCCTTGCTCAGTTGGTAATCGCTGATGCCTATCGGCTGGTCGTAGCCTGTCAATGCGTATTGCGCTACAACTTCGTCTTTACCCTTGCACAGCAACAACCCGATAGTCTTGTTGTCATTCTCTCCCCTCAGTTTGTCGTCCACCACATTGATGTAGAAGTTCAGTTGCCCCGCATACTCTGGTTTGAATGGAGTAGCCTTTAATTCTACTACGATGTATGCGTGCAGGGGAATGGAATACAGAATCAGGTCGGCATAGAAATCGCTGTTACCAATTTGAAAATGCTTCTGTCGGGCAACGAAAGCAAAGCCATTGCCCATTTCCAGCAAGTAACGGGTGACGTGCTTAACCAGCTGCTCTTCTATGTCCCTTTCGTCTGCCTTTTCCTTCGTTCCAGCCAAATCAAAGATGTACGGGTCTTTCAACAGGTAATTGGCAAGGTCGCTTTGAGGTGCAGGAAGCGTGGCTGTGAAATTATTAACCTTGTTGTTGCTGATTTGTCTGCTATATAAGTTGGTCTCAATTTGTATTTTAAGGACATTGCTGCTCCAACCCATTTCCACGGACTGTTTCATGTACCAATAGCTTACGCCCAATGGAAGCGAACTGTTAAGCATAATCACATGGCTTGCCCAATTGGTTCTTGCAACAGGTGATGCCATAAATACGTTTTCTATATCCTTAATTTCCATACGGTAAATGTCAGATACGGTTTTGGCAACATTATGAATTTGTGCAAGAGGTTCTTGCGTGATTATAATTTCTTTGTTATCAATGGATTGAATTTGCGCAAGAGGCTCTTGCGTAAATTGCACATCGTTTAAGTAGCGTACTTCGTCTGCAATTTTCTCCACGCTTGGGGCTATCAGCTTTGCGTCTGTTTCAATGAAATTCTGTAATGTCCTTAAAGGATATGCCTTTGCAAACTGACACATATAGGTAAGGTTGCGTTCCGAATAGCCTTTCTTTTCGGGATAATTGAACCGGATAGCCTTTGCTAGTTGCTTGATGATTTTACTTCCCCATCCATATAAGTTTTGATAATAGAGGATATAGTTGCCCATTTTCCAGTAATGGAACAACATTTGCGCATTGGCTGCGGTAATCAGCCGGACTTGCGCCTGTTGTATTTCCGAACCGACAGCATTTATAAATGCGTCAAAGTTCGTCTTTTCTATGTTATGTCCGTTGTTGCTCATCTTGTGATATTTTCAGAATACAAATATAATTCAATGGTGGTAATCCATGAAACTAATTGATACTTTTATAGTTGATTAAACTTGTTCATGGCATTTGCCCTGATGTCATCCGCTATGTCAATATAGGGTTTCATGGCTTTATAGTCGCTGTGTCCCGTCCATTTCATAACCACCGGTGCCGGAATTCCGAGTGCCAACGCATTACAGATGAAAGTCTTTCTTCCGGCATGGGTACTTAACAATGCGTATTTGGGTGTGACTTCATCTATGCGCTCATTTCCCTTGTAGTAGGTTTCCCGTACAGGTTCGTTGATTTCCGCCAGTTCACCCAGTTCTTTCAGATAATCGTTCATCTTCTGATTGCTGATGACAGGTAATGCCATGTGGTTCTCGAAATGAACATCCTTGTATTTTTCAAGAATGGCTTTGCTGTGGTCGTTCAGTTCGATTATCAGGCTGTCCGCAGTCTTGACTGTGGTGACTTCAATGTGGTCGGGCTTAATATCACTTCTTTTAAGATTACGGACATCCGAATATCGTAAGCTCGTAAAGCAACAGAACAGAAAGACATCCCTGACACGTTCCAAATACTGTTTGTCATGCGGTATCTGATAATCTTTCAGTTTGTTCAGTTCATCCCATGTCAGGAATATTACCTTTTTAGGGGTTGTTTTCAATTTGGGCTTGAATGTGTCGTATGCAATGTTCTGATGATGTCCTTTTTTGAAACTCCATCGCAGGAACCATTTGAGGAATCCCATCTGTTTACCAATGGTGCTGTTTCTCATGTCCTTTTTGTCACGCAAGAAATTGACATACTCGTTCAGCCCGAAATCGTTGAAGTATTCAAAGGTTACATCTTCCTTGAACTCTTTGAGGTGATTTCTCACCGCTGCAAATTTCTCGTATGTGGATGCCGTCCAATTATTCTGGTTGCCACACTCTTTTACAAACTCATCGAACACCTCCCAAAAACTAATCTGTGCTTCTTCCTGCTGTTCTTCACTGTTGTCTTTCATCCGCAAATTGAACGCATCCTTTAGCTGTTGGGTGGTGGGCATGGTTTCTTGTACCTCAAACTCTTTGAACACGTTTTGCATTTCTGCATAGTATTTCAGCAAGTCCGCATTGATTTCGGATGCGCTTTGTTTCAGCTTGTTGGTGCATCCGTTCTTTACCCGTTGTTTGTCGGCATCCCATTTGGCTACGTCAATCCGGTAGCCTGTTGTAAACTCGATGCGTTGGCTTGCGTATATGACACGCATACGGATAGGCACGTTCTCCACGATTGGCACACCGTTCTTCTTCCGGCTCTCCAATGCGAAAATGATGTTACGTTTGATATTCATAAATGGGTGCGTTTAAATTTCTACACCCAAATATACACCCAAAAATTGAAATGGCAAAAGGCATTTAGAAAGATTTAGATTTACTCTGCATCGTGGATAGTGTATGATTATCAGTGATTTGCAATTTTATGATATTTTCTGAAAGCGTAGGTTCGAGAGCCTTTCTCTCCGCAAAATATTTGTAAGTAACCAAAAACATCCGGTTTTACATTTAGAAATGTAAAATTGGATGTTTTTGGTTTATACATGTGTCCTTGAAATGGACGTTTTGTGGAAATCAGTGTTCTTTAACAAATAATTTTGGAACATTATTCGCTCTAAATATTTGTTAGTTTCAAAAACGTCCTCTACTTTTGCGCTCCGAAAGAAGGAGAGGTGCTCGAGTGGTTGAAGAGGCACGCCTGGAAAGCGTGTATACTCCTAAAGGGTATCACGAGTTCGAATCTCGTTCTCTCCGCACATTGTTTGTAAAAATGTTTAGTTTTTTGTAGAAACGACTACTTTGGTTAAACAAAGTAGCCGTTTTTTAGTATCGTTTCCGGGCTGTTATTCCAAGTCTTCAATAATCTTCTTCACGTCCACAGGTTGTAGGCGTCCATACACTTTTTCACCGATCATCACTACCGGCGCCAGTCCGCAGGCACCCACACAGCGCAGGCAGTCCAATGAGAATTTTCCGTCCGGAGTTGTTTCACCGACTTCGATACCCAGCACTCGTTTGAATTCTTCCAGCAACTTTTCGGAACCGCGTACATAGCAGGCTGTCCCCATGCAGACGGAGATAGGATGCTTTCCTTTGGGAGTCATGGTAAAGAAAGTGTAGAATGTCACTACTCCATACACTTTCGATACGGGGATTCCTAGTTTGGAAGCGATGATACGTTGTATTTCTTCCGGCAGGTAACCTTGGAGATGTTGTGCTTCATGCAGAATGTTGATTAGTTCGCCCGGATTATTTCCGTGCTTGTCGCAAATCGTTTTGATTTGTTCAGCTACGTCACAGGCTAGTTTTATATCTGACATAATACTTTTCGTTTACAGTTAATCAATCGATTTGTTGAAATAATGGGTATGCAATAATGTTTCTGATTTCTCACCCAGCGGTTTGCCGAGATACTCTTCATACAAGGTCTTGATGTATGGGTTCTCGTGCGATTTACGCAGTGGCTTGTTGGCGTCTTCGCGGTAGAGTGCGTTGGCGCGTGCATACAATACTTCCGAATTGCCGTGATGTAATGGCTGTCCGCCGCCTCCGATGCAACCTCCGGGGCAAGCCATAATTTCGATTACATGATATTCATTATGCCCGTTTCGTATGTCCTCCAGTAGATGACGGGCGTTGCCTAGTCCGTGTGCGATGCCTATTTTAAGTTCAAATCCGTTGAGATTGATAGTAGCACGACGTACTCCACTCAATCCGCGTACTTGCTCGAAATTTACGTTTTTCAGAGATTCTCCGGTATATATTTCGTAAACGGAGCGGAGGGCAGCTTCCATAACACCGCCCGTAGTGCCGAAGATAACGCCGGCACCAGTGGATTCTCCCATGGGGTTGTCGAACGGGCTATCCAACACCAGCGGGAAACCTATATTAGCCCGTTTGATAAGTCGGGCGAGCTCGCGGGTGGAGATAGAGTAGTCCACATCGGGGATTCCATTTACCTTAAACTCGTCGCGGGCACATTCATATTTCTTTGCCAGGCAGGGCATGATAGAAACCACTACCAGCTTTTCTTTGGGGATTCCCATTTTCTTTGCCCAGTATGATTTGGCGATAGAACCGAACATCTGCTGCGGGGAACGGGCCGTAGATGGGATGTCCAACAAATCTGGAAAGTGATGTTCGAAGAAGTTTACCCATGCCGGACAACAGGAAGTCAGAATGGGTAGCCGGACGGATTTGTCTCCGTTGAGATAGCACGTCAGTCGGTTCAGAATTTCGGAGCCTTCTTCCATAATGGTGAGGTCGGCAGCGAAATCAGTATCGAACACATAGTCAAATCCCAATTCGCGCAGGGCATAGACCATTTTCCCGGTGACCACTGTGCCGGGAGGGAAACCGAATTCTTCTCCCAGAGCAGCACGCACGGCGGGAGCCGTTTGTACAATCACCACTTTGTCCGGATTGGCCAGATCGTCGAGAAGGCGGTTGGTATAATCGCGTTCGGTCAATGCGCCTACCGGGCAGACGGCGACACATTGTCCGCAATAGGTACATTCGCTTTCCGTCATCATTCTGTCGAAAGCGGGGGCTATTGTCGTGTTAAATCCGCGGCGAATAGCGCTGAGTGCACCGACCGTCTGTACGTCGTTACAGACACTTTCGCAACGACGGCAGAAAATACATTTATCCATATTGCGGACAATAGAAGCGGTGATTTCCCGTTTGCGAGGAGAAAGTTCACCGCCATTGAAAGGCATTTCACGGATGTTGAAGCGTAACGCCAGTGTCTGAAGCTCGCAGTTGCCGCATTTGGGACAAGTGAGACAATCGTTGGGATGGTCGGAGAGAATAAGCTCGGCTACCACTTTGCGGGCGTTCATCACACGCAGTGTGCTGGTTTTCACTACCATGCCTTCCGTGCAGCGGGTGGCACAAGCGGGAGCCAGATTACGGCGGCCTATGACTTCGACCACACAGATGCGGCAGGAAGCGGGATTATTTTTTATACAGGTTCCTTTCAGGTCGATGTGACACAGCGTAGGTATGTTGATACCGATTTTAGTAGCGGCTTCAAGAATGGTACTTCCTTCGGGGACGGTGATAAAATGGCCGTCTATCTGGAGGGTTATTTGTTTATCTTCCATAGCAATAGATTTTAGCAAACTAGAATAGCTTTGAATTTGCAGCGTGCCATGCACATACCACACTTGATACATTTGTCCGGGTTGATGACGTGCGGTTTGCGTACTAAACCACTGATTGCATCCGCCGGACAGTTCTTGGCACATAAGTGGCAGCCGATGCAATGTTCCGGATTGATCGTGTAGGTCAGCAGAGATTTGCATTGTTTGGCACGGCAGGTCTTGTCTCTGACGTGTTCCAGATATTCATCATAGAAGTTGTCCAGTGTCGACAAAACCGGGTTGGGGGAGGTTTGTCCTAACCCGCAGAGGGCAGTATCTTTTATCACCTGTCCCAGTGTGGCAAGGGTATCCAGGTCTTTTTCCGTACCTCGTCCTTCTGTTATTTTGTTTAGCAGTTCCAGTAATCGTTTGTTGCCGATACGGCAGGGAGTACATTTACCGCAGGATTCTTCTACAGTGAAGTCCAGATAGAAGCGGGAGACGGACACCATGCAGTCGTCTTCGTCCATGACAATCATTCCTCCGGAACCCATCATGGAACCGGCGGCCAGCAGGTTATCGAAATCAATCGGGGTATCCAGATGTTTTTCCGTCAGGCAGCCACCCGATGGACCTCCCGTCTGTACAGCTTTGAATTTCTTTCCCCCTTTGATACCTCCGCCGATTTCATAGATAACTTCTCGGAGTGTAGTTCCCATAGGTACTTCGATCAGGCCGACATTGTTAATCTTTCCTGCGAGGGCGAACACTTTGGTTCCTTTGGAACGTTCTGTTCCGATTGCGGCAAACCACTCGGCACCTTTGGTCAGAATAATGGGAATGTTGGCAAGCGTTTCTACATTATTTACGTTGGTGGGTTTACCCAGATAACCGGATTCGGCGGGGAAGGGCGGTTTTAAAGTCGGTTCGCCTCGTTTCCCTTCCATAGAGTGAATCAGGGCGGTTTCTTCACCGCAGACAAATGCGCCTGCCCCATAACGTATTTCTATATCGAAGCTGAATTCTGTTCCTAAAATATGATCTCCCAACAAACCGTACTGGCGTGCCTGGTTGATAGCTATTCTCAGCCGGTTGATAGCCAACGGGTATTCGGCGCGGATGTAAACTAAGCCTTTGGAAGAACTGATAGAGTAACCGCAGACGCACATCGCTTCTACGATAGAGTGCGGGTCTCCTTCCATAATAGAACGGTCCATGAATGCGCCGGGGTCTCCTTCATCGGCATTACAGACAACGTATTTAATGTCCGATTTCTGTTTGTGGGCAAACTCCCATTTCAGTCCTGTCGGGAAACCTCCTCCGCCTCGTCCGCGGAGTCCGGAACGTTTGATGATGTCGATTACATCTAGTGGTTGTTTGTTGAGAAGACAATCGGCTAATGCGAAATAACCTTTGCGGGCGATGTATTCTTCGATATTTTCGGGATCGATAAAACCGCAGTTGCGCAAGGCGATACGGAGTTGCTTCCGGTAGAAGTCCATGTGTTTGGAGTCGCTGACGGTATGTTCCGTTTTAGGGTCTACATAGAGCAGTCTTTTGATTCTCCGTCCTCCGATGATATGCTCGTTGATGATTTCTTCCGCATCTTCGGGAGTGACTTGGGTGTAAAAAGTATTGTCGGGAATGATTTTCACGATAGGACCTTTCTCGCAAAAGCCGAAACAACCTACGGTGATGACTTCCACTTTACCGGTTATTCCGTTCTTTTCGATAGCTTTCAGAAGATTGTCCGTAATACCTTGACTGGAAGATGCTTTACAACCTGTACCTCCGCAGATAAGTATCTGAAGATGCTGTGCACCGGAGGATAGTCCGTAGCATTTTTCGGAAACTTTCTCATTGCTTTCTTCGCGCAATAATAAGTTGTGTTCCGCTTTCTTCCTGATTGTAGCCAAATCATGGATAGATAGAATTTTCATAAGTATTAGAATTGTTAGTCGGTTTTTTGCAAATATAAGTCTTTGTTTGGAATAAAAGCGTGGATTGAGGCAAATAAAAAGTGGACTTTTCCGATGTGGTTAGGTAAATAAATCTCTATCTTCGTATTTAATAGGTAGTAAACCTAAAAAAGATATTTAAAGTATGAGACAATTTTTACTGGGACTCTATTTTTTATGCTTTCTGAATGTTGCGTCGGGACAGGAAATCCCGTTGCCGGAGAATATGCCGCAAGAACATCCGCGTGTGCTGACTACGCCGGAGGGAAAGCGGGAAACATGGAATCTGATTAAAACCGAAGCGTGGGCGGAAGATGTATTCAATAAACTGAAGGAGCGGACGGAAGCATATACCCGGTTGACGGACGTTCAACCGACGTGGTTGTTATCCCGTCTGGCTATGTTTATTTCCGTGAACCGGAAAGTCGGGCGGATTAGACTCGTATGATGAGTATTGTAACAACAGGCCCCGATACAGGATATTATGCCGATGTCTTCCGCAGCCGGAAAGAACGGGGAGGGGATAAAATGCATGATTACTTCTATCATAACCTCGGACAGTCAATGACATTAACCGCAGTCGACGGCACGGATCTGAATTTGCAACCAACAGAAGAACTGGCTTTTGCGGGAGCGGATCTTTATGCTTACTCTTATTTGTATGATAACGTGAATTCTAAGGCTTGCATAAGTCTTAGAGTTCACGTTAATATTACAAGGAAAAGAAATGCTCTGCAAAGAACGTTCAGTTCTCGCAGAGCATTTTTACTGGTTAGGGTTAGGTTCTTTTATTATTGTTTCACCTTGATGATGTCATAGTTCAGATCGCTGACAGCTTCCTGTAAGCTATCGTTTACCAGACGAAGGGTGGTGTCGTTCACAATTACAAAATACATGGGAGCTTCACCGTTTTTCGGAGTTAACTTCACAGCCGTAACAGGTTTTTTGTTCACTACCTTGTGTACGGTTTGCTGTTTTCCGTTTGAGGTAAACGTCTTGTTTTGGCCCTGACCTTCAGCATCAAGGTAAGTCATATCCAGTGTATACGTAGTATCTACGCCGTCGGTTGCAGCGTTCAGGGTCAGTACATAGTCAATACCCGGACCGTCGGCAGCAGGAAGAGTACCTTCGTAAACTTCTGTCAGTTCGGTAATCGGAGTCATGGCAATGGCCAGACTGTCTGCTTCTGCCTCTGCGGTTTTGTTGGCTTTTGATTGGCAAGATGCCAAAGCAGCTACGACGGCTGCTAACATAATTACTTTTTTCATCGTTAAGTGCTTTAAGTTAATATAAATATAGTGAGCTATCGCTCGTTTTTATCATAAATCTATTCCTCCTCGTCCCGTTTGATGACCAGCAGTTTGTCTACTCGTCCGCGGTCCATGTCCACTACTTCGAATTGCAGATTCTTGTAAGTGAAGATGTCTCCGGCTTTCGGGATACGGCCTATCAAGAACATTGCCAGTCCGCCTAGCGTGGTGAAGTCTTCCGATTCCAGGTCTTCATAGGATAAGATTCCCATTTCCTCCATGAAGTCGTCGATGTTCATTGAAGCTTCCACCAACATCGAACCGTCCTGCCTTGTGACGATTTCTTCTTCTTCCGTTTCGTCCTCTTCGAGGATGTCTCCAAAGATACTTTCGGTCAGGTCGTGCAGTGTGATAATACCTTCTGTGCTACCATACTCGTTAACAACAACTCCGAACTTGTTTTTGTTCTTCTTAAATAGCTCTAAAACTTTATTTGCATACAAACTTTCCGGAATAAAGAGAGGCGGACGGGCTATTTCACGCAGGTTGAACTCCTTCTGATTGCCCATTGTCAGGATAATATCTTTGACGGACACCACACCGATTATCTCATCTTTCCGTTCGTCCACCAACAGATACTTGCTGTAATGTTCTTCTTCGATAGTCTTCATCACCTTCTCCCGCGTGTCGTCAGGATGAAGTATCACAACATCTCTGCGGTGCGTCATCAATTCATTGGCACGTTTGTCCGAGAAGCGGAATACATCGCGTATCATTTCCGTCTCTTCCTTGTCGATCACCCCTTGTTCCGAACTTTGGTGCAGAATCATTTTGATTTCCTCCTGTGTCATGGGGCGTTCTTCGCTTTTCAGTCCGATCAGTTTATTCAGCAGGCGGGTGGAGATACTGAGTAACCATACGAAAGGATAAGAGATTTTTGTCAGCAGAATCATTATCGGGCTGAATAAGATTGCATATCTTTCCGGATTGCTGAGAGCTATGGACTTAGGTACCAGTTCCCCGATGATAAGAGAAAGATAAGTGATCACTGCCACGGTAGTAATCATAGCCAGATTGCGCGCATAGGCTTCCGCTCCCGGAATAAGAGAGAACAGAGGAACAAGGTCGTCGGCAATGGCAACTCCACCATAAGCACCGGACACAATACCGATAAGTGTAATACCGATTTGGATAGTAGATAAAAACTTTTCCGGTTCTTCTAATTGCTTTAATACTCCTCGGGCAGATTTGTTACCTTTGGCTACAAGAGTTTCAAGACGTGCTTTGCTGGAAGATACCAGCGCGATTTCGTACATGGCAAAAATGCCATTCAGTACGAGTAAGAAAAGTATAATAAGAAATTCCATAAATGGATTAAAATGGTTATAGCCTCGAAATTACATGAAATCACGACACTATGCAAATCTATGTAATATATTAATGAAAATTTAATAATCGTGTTGTCTTTTTGGATATTGGAAGTGAGAAAGGGAATACAGAGGCGAAGCCGCCTCTGTATTCCCTTTCTTATATAAGATAAAGCGAGAGATACTCCTTATTTTTTATAGCTGTCTGCTTTGGCTTTGGCGCGTTCGATGCGTTTGGCGGTATCCGGGTGAGAGGAGAACATTCTCTGTACATAAGAAGATTTCGGAGCGTCTTTTGCCAGTTCAGCCAGTTTGGTCAATGCATTGGCCATGGCATAAGGGTCGATGTTGTTTTTTACACAGAACTCAACACCGTATTCGTCTGCTTCGTTTTCTTGCTTTTGTGAATACTGTGCGCCGGCAAGAGCTTCTGCCATTGCTCCCAGTTCAGAGTCAGTCAGTTTGGCAACTTTGTTGCTGGCTGCACCTGCTGCATTCTTCACTGCCGAGCGAAGATAGGCATTTTTCATCGCGTCTTTAGAGTCAGTGTGTACAACGTGACCGATTTCATGTCCTACTACTGCCATTACTTCTTCGTCAGTCATCACATCCATTAGTCCGGCGCAGATACGTACACTGCCGTCTCCACAGGCAAAAGCATTCACGTCTACAACTTCATAAACGCCGAAGTTCAGTTTCAGCCCGTCCATTTCTTTGATGTGGCCGGTCAGCTTCTCCAGACGTTTGCCGTATTCAGTGTCAGGTTTTGTCAGTGGATTGTGTGCATCCATCCAGACCATGTATTCCTTACTCATGTTGGCGATGTCCGCGTCTGATAAAGTAACTGCCGATACTACGTCTTTTCCAGCTTGCAGGGCTTTCCCTACATTAAACTTCTTTCCGAATTGTGCCGAAGCTGTCATTCCCATACCCAAAAACAACAGGGCAATCATAGCAATTTGTCTTTTCATTCTCGTTTCAATTAATGTTTCAAACTATGGTTAATATTCAAATGTGATTCCCAGTGTCGGAAGTAATGTTCCGCTTGATTGTTTAATGCGCTTCATCCTGTATCGTTGCGCAGCGGCGGGAGCTTCCGGGTTCTCGATGATGCCGGTACTCATAAGCACATCCTGCTGTTTCAGCTTGCTGACTGTGATGTTCTGCAAATCGAGATAAAATCCCAGCATACAATGTTTCAGATAAAACGTTTTGTCCACGCGTACATCCACCTGCGCAAAAGCGGGGAGACGCTCTTTGTTATATTTCGAGTAATCGTAATATGCTTTTCCCTGTGCATCCCATGCTGATACCAAAGACGACTTGGTTTCGTCATAAGGAGTGTACGGAGCACCGCCGATGCAGCTTACCTTCATACCGAAACTCCATTGATGCGGAAGATTATACGTTCCCCGCAGATTGAATATATAGCGGTTGTCCCACGCGGAGGCGATGTATTCGCTTTCTTTATCGTTGCGATATTCACTCTTGAACAAGGTAAAGGAAGAAGCCAGATTCAGTTTCTTGGCAATAAGCCACTTCACCAAAATCTCCGCACCGTAGGAGCGCCCTTGTGCAGTGGAAGTAAGTAACTCATTACCGACTACTCCATAATCATTTCCTTTGCAGTTAAGAGGAATCCCGTCCGCTACGGAAAGAGGGATCTTATCATAATCTTTGTAGAATCCTTCTACGGATGCTTCGAAGGTATCTCCCTTTCGCCAACTGATTCCCAGACTTCCTTCACTCACTTTCATGTAACGGAGGTTGTATTTATTAGCGAAAGTCCCGTTATTATTCTTAAAACCGAGAGCCGTGTAGGCAGGGAGTTGATAATACAGTCCCGCATTTCCGCTTGCAAACCAATGATCGGCTAGTTGATAGGAGAGTGACAGGCGGGGAGAAAGCTGGTCGGAAAGGTTCTTCATTGTCGATGAATAATCACTGGCGTCGGCCCGCAGACCTAGAGAGGCAGTGAAGCGGTCGTCCATTGAAGTGTAATTGATCGTTCCGAAAAGTCCCCAGCGCAAGATACCTAAATACGTGTGATAATCAAAAGTTTGCGGCTGGTTAGTGTACACCCGTTGAAAGGTAGTGTTGGTATATTGGCTGTAATCCAGATTGACGCCGAGATTGATTTTCCAATTACGGAAAGTAGTGCTGTTCTCGAGACGGAGTTTCGTTTCCTGTTCGGTGGAACGGAGGCGGAGCATTAAGTTATCCGGATGGCTTTCATCGTTCCGGCGATATTTCGTATTACGGTTGTTCAGATAGCTATGGCTGACTACTGCCGATTGCACGTGTGCACCTGCATAATGACGATAGACTGCCCCCACAGTAAATGTCTCCTGTTTTATCTTAGGCAGATAACTCAGGATATATTCATTGTCTTCACTGTCAGCTTTCGTATTCAGCCGCATATTATCAATTCCGCCCAGTCCTAATACCGTCAGTTCATTCTGCTCGTTAAACCGGGTTTTCAGTTTGAATTGTGCATCGGTAAAGGTTGGCAGGAAAGGCAAATCGAGCATATCAAACAGGAATTGCAGATAAGACTGGCGCACGGAAACCAAGTAGGAAGTCTTCTTGCCTATATGTCCGTTGGAAGCCAAAGAAACTTCGGAAGCTCCCAGTGTAGCCTTCAATGAATTGCGTTCCATATCTCCGTCGCGCAACTTGAAGTCGAGTACGGAACTAAGTGCATTTCCCTTATCCGCTGGGAAAGCGCCGGTATAGAAATTTACTTCCCGTATCAGGTCGGCGTTGAGGATTCCTACCGGACCGCCGGATGCGCCTTGCGTACTGAAGTGGTTGATGTTGGGGATTTCCACTCCGTCAAGATAGAAGCGGTTTTCGGAAGGCGCCCCGCCTCGCACAATCAGGTCGTTGCGGTATCCTATTGGTGAAAAGGCGACTCCGGGGTAAGATTGCACGATGCGTGAAATATCCCGGTTGGCTCCCGGACTCTTTTCTATTTCCTGTATTCCGATAATGCGCAGGCTGACGGGACTTTCCACATCGCGCCGGAAAGGGGAGGCGGTGATTGTCACTCCTTCGAGTTCGGTCAGGTTCTCCTCCATTTCTATCGGGATGTTCAGGTTTTTGGTAGATAAGATGTATTCGGAGGTCGTAACGCTCTTGTATCCGATTGCCGATGCTTGCAGGCGGTAAATGCCCGGCGGCACTTGTTCAATGGTGAAACGCCCTTCAGCATTGGTGACACTGCCCTTATTCAGCCCAATAATCATCACATTGATAAATTCCAATGGCTGACGACTATTCTTGTCAATCACCGTTCCCTTTATCTGATGCATAGGTTGTGCTTGCAACAGAAGGAGCATAGTATTGAAAAACAGTAGAAGTGTCAACAATCTTTTCATGCGGTTGCAGTTTAGTGCTGCGAAAGTACGAAAAAAGTATTAAAGAATGATATATTCAGTGAATAAAAAAAGAATATGTTCTATATTTGTGGGAAATATAAAAACAGATTCCTTATGAAGACTGTAAAACTGATTACTTGCAATGACGCGATGAAGGCACATATCCTTCAGGGAGCGTTGGAGAACGAAGGGATTGAATCTATTCTGCACAATGAAAACTTCTCTACCTTATATAAGAGTTGTGTGAGCAGCATAGCGGGAGTGGACATTCTGGTGGCGGATGATGATTATGAGAAAGCCGTTCAGGTGTTGAGAGATAACCAGAGTTGGCCGGAAGAATTGACGCTTTGCCCTTATTGCGGGTCGTCGGATATTAAGTTCAGGTTAAAAAAAGGACAGAGGCTGCGTGCTGTCGGTGCGGCAATACTTTCCATGTTGGCGGCAGCCCCTCCGGGAGATAATCATTGGGAATATACCTGCGGACAGTGCCAACGGACTTTTGAGGTGCCTGTTGCCAAGTTCCCTTCTTCAGAGGAAAAGGAGGAAGAATAATTTAATCTAACTATATACGTATAATGAAAAAGAGAAATCTTCTGTTAGCTGCTTTATTATTGATATTGGTGGCCCCCTCTTTTGCTGCCAAAGTAGATACTTTATTAGTTAATAGCCCTTCCATGAATAAGGATGTACAGGTGGTGGTCGTTACGCCGGACGCTGCGTTGGGCAAGAAAGCGGTGGCTTGTCCCGTCATTTATCTGTTGCACGGTTATGGTGGAAATGCTAAAACATGGATCGGGGTGAAACCAGATCTTCCGCAGATTGCGGATGAAAAAGGAATCATCTTTGTTTGTCCGGACGGAAAGAATAGCTGGTACTGGGACAGTCCGAAAGATCCGTCTTACCGTTACGAAACTTTTGTTTCATCGGAACTGGTGAAGTATATTGACGGACATTATAAGACGATTGCTGACAGGAAAGGACGTGCCATAACAGGATTGAGCATGGGAGGACATGGGGCTATGTGGAACGCTATCCGTCATAAAGATACGTTTGGTGCCGGTGGAAGTACCAGTGGCGGGGTAGATATCCGTCCGTTCCCGTTGAACTGGGATATGTCGAAACAGTTGGGCGAATTTGCATACAATAAAAAGGTATGGGATGAACATACGGTTATCAATCAGATTGACAAGATAGAAAACGGGGATTTGGCTATCATTATCGACTGTGGTGAAGCGGATTTCTTTCTGAATGTGAACAAGGATTTGCATAACCGTCTGTTGGCCCGGAAGATTAACCATGACTTTATCACTCGTCCCGGCGGACATAACGGGAAGTATTGGAATAACTCCATTGACTATCAGATTCTGTTCTTTGATAAGTTTTTCAAGAAATAAAAGGGCTAATGCTTGACTTTAGCTTTTGGATGTCGTATCTTTGGATACATAATCATAAAATAGATTGAGGTTAAACTACGATAAAAGGAGAAAGCATTGGCTTTCTCCTTTTTTTATTGTATGCCGGATGTGTGAGAACTTGACCCCGGCTCATAACGGGCGTAAGCTCGGGGATGAAAGCACTTTAGCTGACGGACTACGACAAATTACACGCTCTGTCAGGTTGGAACAGACGCTCTGTTTACCGGAAACAGACGCTCTGTTAAGTAGATTTAGAGCGTGCGTTTTGAAAAAGCGGAGTAATGCCGCTTTCTCTGTTAATGATGCATAAATCTGCTCTTGACAAAAGAATGCCGAAATTGTAGTCTGGCTATTATTTGATTCTTAATCCGCTTCCTCCTATGAACAACCGGCTCGAAGGACTATTCACACTTTTCTCTATCTTGATTCGTGTGCTTGGAGTTTCTTCTTCCTCTTCTTTAGGCGGATAAGTTCCGTTCAATACTCCGAGGGCAACACTCAACAAAGTTTCCTTTTCATCACCGAAAGGCAGGAAAGTTAAGTAATCTGTTGAAGCATTGACTGAGTATGTCGGTTTGAATCCGGGGTAAGTATCATGCTCGGAGTCATAGATAGTAGCTACAACCGGATTGACGGACCATTGGAATTCTTCGTTGATGAATTGTTCCGTGGCTACATTTTGTCCTTTTGTTGAACTGCCGATAGCTATTAATTTTTGAATCTTTCCGTTCAGGCAGTGCATTAGCATTTCCGGTGCTCCTGCTGTTTCTCCGCCAATCAGGACGATAAGGGTTGTTAAGTCCAGGTTCTTGCCGCCGGAGGTATTTAAAAGTTTGGAGTCAAATGTCAGGGTCACATCTTTATCCGTGTTCTTGTCATTATATTCCAGAAATCCCATTGTCTGGTCAAGATAATAAGAAGACACAAGCATCGTACTCAACAACTGTACGCAATCAATGCTTCCTCCTTTGTTGTATCGCAGGTCGAGTATTACCTCGTGAATATTCTTCTGAGCAAGCTCATCCGACCATTCGCGTAATTCGGCGTTGTATTTTTCCGGACTCTCTTTGGTGCCTGCCGTAAAACTGTTGTACATCAGATAGCCGACTTCACTTCCATCGGTCAGTGTCAGTGTTTTCTTACAGTGAACCGGATTGTCTACCAATGGTACGGCTGCACCAATCTTTACCGGATCACCTACCGGAACAACCCGGTAAATTTCTTCTTCTTCACCTTCTACCGGTGGCTCTGTGGGCGGAACTAATTGATATTTTCCTAAAGTAACTTCCAAGGGTTCCGTACCTTGCAGTAGTTGGCTTTCATATTTCTTGCTGATATAGGAGGTGTCTACTTTCACAATCCAGTCGCCCCGTTTCAGTACGGCCGCGGCCGGAGAACCGGGAATGACATAAGTAATCAGTGCGTTGTAAGCAGTGTCAATGTCCGGGTTGCGAACCAATGAATAGTCGAATCCATAGCTTGGCAGCGGAGTCTCCATGACAGAATCGACGAACGAATAACTGTCGTTCTTCGACTTTACTTTTGACAAGAACTGGGCAGGTTCCAGAAACAGATTCGCATCATCGTAGGAAGGTAGGTCTTGATACCACAGATAGTTCTGTTGCATGATATCGTACATCCATGTGTCCAATGCAGTCATGTGGGCATACTCCGGCCAGCGGTCGACACCGCAGGAGAAAAAGCCGCTGATAGATACGATAACCAGGGCAGGTATAAGGATTATCTTTCTTAATTTTGTCATTATAAAAAGCTTTTCACTGTGCAAATGTAGGAAATACTTTGCTTATCTACCACATTTATGGTATAAAAATGCCTTCAATGTGTGATTGGTTGTTAGCGGATATGGCCTTATCTTTGCCATATCAAAGTTATCAATAGGTATTAATAGGATTTTTGGATGGATATAGCTGCATTATTATCGGGAGGTGTCGACAGTTCGGTGGTCGTACATCTCCTTTGTGAGCAAGGATACAAGCCGACTCTTTTTTATATTAAGATCGGCATGGACGGGGCGGAATATATGGATTGTTCGGCAGAGGAAGATATTGAATTGTCTACCGCTACTGCCCGTAAATACGGTCTGTCTTTGGAGGTGGTGGATTTACATCGCGAGTATTGGGACAATGTGGCGGCCTATGCCATTGATAAGATTAAGAAGGGGCTGACACCCAATCCGGATGTGATGTGCAACAAACTTATTAAGTTTGGCTGCTTTGAACAGCGTATCGGAAAAGACTTTGATTATACGGCTACCGGACATTACGCCACTACCTTGCAACGTAACGGTAAGACGTGGCTCGGGACAGCGAAAGATCCTGTAAAGGACCAGACGGACTTCCTTGCACAAATAGATTATCTGCAAGTTTCCAAGCTGATGTTTCCCATTGGCGGACTGATGAAGCATGAAGTGCGTGAGATAGCGTTGAATGCAGACTTACCGAGTGCCCGGAGAAAAGACAGTCAGGGCATTTGCTTTCTCGGAAAGATAAACTACAATGATTTTGTCCGCCGCTTTTTGGGAGAAAAGGAAGGGATGATTATCGAATTGGAGACTGGTAAGAAACTGGGTACGCATCGGGGGTATTGGTTTCATACGATCGGTCAGCGCAAGGGGCTAGGATTAAGTGGTGGTCCTTGGTTTGTGATAAAGAAAGATATTCAGGAGAATATTATCTATGTGTCCCGTGGTTACGGTGTGAAAACACAATACGGCAATGAACTTCGCATCAACGATTTCCATTTTATTACGGATAATCCGTGGCAGTCAGCAGGAAAGGAGATAGACATCACTTTCAAGATTCGCCATACTCCCGAATTTACGAAAGGGAAACTTGTGCAGGAAGGAGAGAGGCAGTTCCGTATCTTGTCTTCTGAAAAGTTGCAGGGTATTGCCCCCGGACAGTTCGGAGTTGTTTATGATGAGGCTGCGCAGGTTTGCGTGGGGAGTGGGGAAATCGGATGAAGAGCTTCTTGCAGGGATTGACGCCGTGAAGTAGATTATTTTTAGATATAATATTCCGCCAAATCCACAATCCCTGCCCGCATCGCATATTTAGTCGCTTCGTGCACATTATTCACTCCCAGTTTCCGGAAGATATTTTTGCGGTGGCTGTTAATAGTATGGAAGCTTAGATTTTTTTCCGCTGCAATCTCTTTCGTTGTTTTCCCCAGTGCAATTTCTTTCAGGATATTCTTTTCCGTTTGCGTCAGCAAATGGTCTTCTGTCATTGTGCCGGCTACAGGAGAAGCAGCGCCTGAAAGCAGCAGGTTGCTGACATGATTGCAGATATACCGTTGTTTACGGCCGGCACATTGGATAGCAGTCATGATTTCCTCTTTTGAATTATCTTTCATCACTACCCCGAAAGCCATACTGCTGAACAATACCTGACGGAGAAAATTAATACTTAACTCATCCGAGAACAGAATCCAGTCGACCTCTTTGAATCTTTCCTGCAAGACAATCAGCTCATCCGCCCCGGCAAAATCGAATAGCGTATAATCCAGCACTACCACCGCTTGCGGATACAACCGGAGCTGCTGAATCAGTTCTGCCTTGTTGTCAGCTTCTAAGAGGGTGGCAACATCTTTCTGTTTGCTTAGCAGAAACATCATCCCCGCTTTACTGATGTCCTGATTGTCTGCGATGATATATTCTCTCATAGGAAATTAATGAATTAAAAAAACTCCGCTACAAATGTACGCATTTTGCGCGATTTGTAGCGGAGTTGTTCCAAGATTCTTGTATCCCGATTACCAGGAACGTCCTTTGAAGATGTTGGACTGGTCGAGCGGAATGATATTTCCGTTCAGTGTCAGGTTATTGTTGCTGAAGTTAGGGCTGATTGTAACTGAAGCGTTGTTGTCTCCGTTGCTCATGGTGATAAATACTTGAGCGGAGATACCGATACCTTGAACGCTGAATGAGCAGTTCACATTACCTTTCTTGTCGACATTCATCTTCATGTCCGAAGAATTACCGTCTACTGTGACACCACCGATTCCGTTAGGGCCGGGATAAGGAGTGTTGAAAGCAGTCTGTACTGTGGCTCTATTGCCGTTCATCAGAACGAAGTTAGTGTTTGAAGTAACAAAAGCGCTCATGCCATTGCGGAATATTACCTGATTGGCTTCCAGAACGAACTGTTT
This sequence comes from Bacteroides caccae, assembly GCF_002222615.2. Classification (NCBI taxonomy): domain Bacteria; kingdom Pseudomonadati; phylum Bacteroidota; class Bacteroidia; order Bacteroidales; family Bacteroidaceae; genus Bacteroides; species Bacteroides caccae. The sequence continues at coordinate 2,471,285 of NZ_CP022412.2, forward strand.
ATTCTTCAAAGCCTGTACGGCTTGTTGATAAGCTGCCATGTCCTGCACCTGTTCTTCGGCACGGAGTTTAGCTCTTTCCGCATCTCTTTGAGTTTTTCTTTCTGCGCGGCGTGCTGCTGCGTTACTTTCCTGTGCATACATCATCGTGCTTGCACTTACTAATACTAATGCTAATAATGCAATAAACTTTTTCATAACTTTTTTTTGTTTAGGTTTAATACGTTGTCCGTTTATTGCAAAAACAAAGTCTGTGCCAGATTGTTCACGAGCGTCGCGCAATTTTATATCCGATCGCTGCGACGGCAATACTCATTAAAGGGCTGATAATGTTGAAAAAACAATAGGGAAGATATACCAATGTGGGGACGCTTAGTATTGTAGCCTGCGTCATCCCGCAGGTATTCCAGGGGATCAGCACGGATGTAACGGTTACTGAATCCTCGGTCGTCCGGCTCAGCAAACAACTTTCGTAACCTTTTTTAGCATAAATGTCGCGGAACATATTTCCGGTCAGAATGATACTGATGTATTGGTCGGCAGTTGCCAGATTGAGGAACAACCCGGAACAAACCGTAGCTCCCACCACGCTGACTGTTTTCTTCATAAAACGGACAAAGATAGAAGTGATACTTCCCAACATACCGCTGGCTGTCATCGCTCCGCCAAAGCACATGGCACATAAGATCAGCCAAATCGTATTCATCATGCCGGACATGCCACGTGTAGCGATTAAATCTGTCAAAACGGCATTATCTGTATGCAGACTTGTACTTCCGTAGAAGGTCATCATCAGTCCTTTGAACAGCGAATCGAAGCCGGAGGCAGCCATTCCCGAAATCTCCTGTAATAAATCCGGTTGAAATATCAGGGCAAAGATGCCTGCCAGCAATGTTGACAGGAACAGCGTAATGATAGAAGGTACCTTACGTGCAATCAATATTCCCGTGGCGACCGGAACAATCAGAAGCCATGGTGTGATATGGAACTTCTCATTCAGTGCGGCGGCCACCTCCGTGATATGTTGCGTATTGTTGGCATCATGTGAGAATCCCGCTACGGTGAAAATAATCAGGGTAATGACAAGAGAAGGAATCGTGGTTATCATCATGTAGCGGATATGGCGGAAGAGGGGAGTGTCTGTGACGGAGGCTGCCAATATGGTAGTTTCCGACAATGGAGATACCTTGTCGCCAAAATAGGCACCGGAGATAATCGCTCCTGCAATCCAACCTTCTTCAAATCCCTGCGCCTTACCGATCCCCATTAATGCGATACCGATAGTGGCAATTGTAGTCCACGAACTTCCGGTCATGACTGAAATCAGTACGCAGATAATGCAGGTGGATGCAAGGAAGAAACTTGGGTGGATAATCTGCATTCCATAATAAATCAGCGTAGGCACTACACCGCTAATCATCCAGATACCGCTGAGCGCACCAATAATCAGCAGGATAATGATAGCAGTTGTCACTCCGGCTACGTTGTTTGTAATAGCCAGCTCGTAGTCTTTCCATGGAATTTTGTAGAATGCCATGCCGATAAGGATACAGACTGCGGTGGTAGTAAGCAGTGACACTTGGCTGCCGCCACTCAGTGCGTCGCTGCCGAAAGTATGGATAGTAGCGAATAATAATAGAACAAGTACAATAATCGGTATCAGTGATACGAGTGGGGAAGGAGCTTTTTTCATGCTAAATTCTCTAATCCTTTTTTTGTTGTTTAGCTGATATTTATTTTTGGCTGCAAAGATACAACAAAAAGGTGGAAATCTTTTGCATTATGGGAGCGGGCAATAAAAATTATTATAAGTTTATATTTTCTTGGAATATAGAAAGAGCTAACCTTTAGTTGAGCATGGTTTTACGTTTCAGCCACCAATAGCGGATGAAAAGTATTCCTGTCAGAATCAGCGCAATGGACAATCCGGTGTAGAAGACAGAGATAAAACTTTCGGGTAGCAAATGGAAGCTTCGGATCGTAATTCCGAGAGAAATCATGAATATCATGATTATCCAGCTTTTTACATCGAAGAAAGAGAAAGGACAGTTGCGGGTTTCTTTCTTCTGTTCAATCCGGCGGGTATGCTTGTAGTAGAGTCTTTTAAAAATCAGTACGAAGAATAACAGGAAAACGATAGTGGCTTCCCCTATCTTAAACATCCAGTCGTGTGAGTTGTTCATCCAGGTGACGATTCCTATCCGCAGGATGTTTCCGCCCGCAATAATCCAGACGGTGCCGGCTATGATTAGTAAGATTTGTCTGTTAACTCCGTACTTCATAGTTTACTGATTTTTTGTATTAAACGGTTTTACCATCCATTTTGTTGACTCACTTCTTAAAGAAAATCGTAATTAATAGAGAAATACCGGTTAAAAGGACTCCGATACCGATAACGCCGTGCCAGCCATACAGTTGCCAGAAACTTCCGGCAAGGAATGTTCCCATGGAGCCACCGATGAAGTAGGTAGTCATGAAAATTGTATTGATACGGTTCGAAGCGCGGGGATTCAGTTCGAAGATACTCGTCTGGTTACTGAGTTGGATGCATTGCATCCCTATATCAATCATGATAATGCCGGCGATGATTCCGGCGTAAGTGTTTTCTCCGACGAAGAACAATAACCAGGACAAAAGAATCAATCCGCAGCCGATGAAGTTGAAGCGGCGAACGCCTACCCGTTTTACATATCTTCCCACAAAAGAAGCTGTTAATGCTCCGGCTACTCCGCAAAGTCCCAGCATACCAATCACGTCGCTATTGGCGAAGAATGGAGCTTGTCCCATTTTGAAAGCGAGGCAGGACCACATGGCGAGGAGCGAACCGAAGTTCAGGGCGGCCCGGATAGAGTAGATGCGTAGTTGCGGAAACTCTTTCACCAAAGCCAGCAGGGATTTCATCAGGTCGCTGTACTTTCCCCGGAAGTTGGTCTGAATGTTGGGAAGAACTTTCAGTACGACAACCGCACAGACAAACATCATACCTGCGGCAATATAATACATCTCCCGCCACCCGAACAGTTCACCGACGAATCCGCTGACGACGCGTGAAGCCAAGATGCCGGTCAGTAATCCCGATAAAACGATTCCTACATTTCTGCCTTTATGCTCCGGACGTGAAAACTGGGCGGCCATGGGAATGAATATCTGTGGAATCATAGAACAGGCCCCCGTAAGGAATGAGGCAACAAGTATCACATGGATATTATGCGCCAGGGCAATCGTCAATAGTGAGAATATAAGGACGAGGAAGTTGGCAAGGATAATCTTCTTGCGTTGGTATAAATCACCCAAGGGAGTGATAAACAATAGTCCGGCCGCATAACCTATCTGCGTGACCATGGCAATCAGGTTAGTTCGGAACTCTGATATGCCAAGTTCATGGCGTATCATATTTAGCAGAGGTTGGACGTAATAGATATTGGCTACCGAAATACCCGCCACAATAGCAAGTGTCCAGAGGATAGACGCCGGTAGTCCTCCGTTTTCTTTTAATGGCTGTTTCATGCCGCAAAGATAATAAATAAGCTGTTTATTCGACGAAGAAAGTAGTAGAAACTGTATTGCCCTCATCGTCTACTGCTGTCAGTGAATGTTTACCGGGAGTAGGTTGCAGGGAAATCTTGTGGAAGTCCTGCGTTTGCGTCTGATAAGTTTCATCGAGGTGCCAGAAGATCGTTGCGTCAGGATTGCTATGAGCCAGTTCCACCGTTATAAAACCTTTACTGCCATCCATTTGTCGGGGCAGTTTGATACGGGCGTTCATCGGAGGATAAATAAATTGCATTGCTTGGAAGGTGTCTTCCCCACAGCCGGGTTTGAAAGGCGGAAGCGACTTGTATTCCGGGTGATGTTGTTTGTAATACCATTCCCATACGGGTGGCAGGACAAACCAGGATTTCTGAATAGTAGGCTCTGTATTTGCACAGTTTTCATAAATACGCCGGCTTTCATCGGCGGATAGTGTGACAAGGTGATGATAAGGGCAAGCTTCTGTCCGCAGTCCGGCGGGCAGAACTAGCAATGTATCTATATCTTCACAAAATCTTCCTTTCAAGTGGCCGGACTGGTGGCATACTTCTGCATCAATGAAAACTCCTGTCGGGCGTTCGAACCATGACGATGAAGGGAGATAATTGAATATGTCGAATAACACGGGACCTGCTGTTTGTGCGCCGACTAATCCGGGCTTTCCCTCTCCGGTTGCATTTCCTACCCATACGCCGACTGCATAACGTGGAGTTACACCCACTGCCCAGGCGTCACGGAATCCATAGCTTGTTCCGGTTTTCCATGCAACCGGCTGCATGGAAGGGATAGCTTTCCAGTCAATTTCTTCGGGGCGGTTGACTTCTTTCAAAGCGTTGAATGTCTGCCACACGGCACCTTTATCCCAGATACTTTTATGCTGTACGGCCCTGTTTTTAGTATCTTCTTCTACTATCATTCTCGCTTCCGCTTCTTTGGAGGAAACGGGAGTTTCTGAATCCGAATGTCCGGTGACAAGGCTTCGCCCCATTTGCGCATAGGCGTTCGTCACGTCCCATAACGTAGCTTCCGCTCCTCCTAAAATCAATGATAACCCATAATGGGAGGATGGGCGACTGATCGTTTTGAATCCTATTTGTTGCAGGAAGTTGTGGAACTTGGGTACTCCGTATCTTTGCAGCATGGTCACTGCCGGGATATTCAATGAGCGTGCTAATGCTTCTGAAGCGGGTACGGCTCCTTCATATTGCATACTGAAGTTCTGTGGAGTATACCCGTTGATGTTGACAGGCACATCCGGCAATAGCATATCGGGCAACATACTTCCTTCCTGCAACATGGCATAATATAAGAAAGGTTTCAATATACTGCCAGTGCTTCTGGGAGCCTGGATCACATCTACCTGATTTCCTCCTTGTTTCCGGTCGAAATGTACATTCCCGCAGTAAGCCACTACTTGACTGGAAGGAATGTCAATCACAAGAATAGCCAGGTTGCGAATATCACTCCGATTGAATTCATTGCTCCAGCGTTCGGCCAAATCCTCTATATGAGTCTGCATTCCTTTGTCGATAGTCGTGCGGGAATACCGGCCGTTTCTTTCCTGATAGAATCGGCTGACCAGATGCGGCGCTATTTGAGGTAAGGGATGAGGTTCGTCAGGCAGCGGTTCGCTGACAGCCAGTTCATAGGTCGATGAGTCGATAATCTCTTTATCAAGAAGTTGTTTCAGGAGACGGTTTCGTTTGGCAAGTAGTGTTTTTCGTCCTTTCGACAAATGAATGATGGCGGGGGCATTGGGCAGGACGGCGAGCATGGCGGATTCTGCCCATGATAAATCCTCGGTGGAGTGACCGAAATAACGCCAGGATGCTGCATCCAATCCTACTACATTTCCTCCGAAAGGTGCGTGTGATACATACATCGACAGGATTTCTTCTTTTGAAGCACGAAACTCCAACCGGGTGGCAAGAATCATTTCAATCACTTTCTCTCCGAAAGTTCGTGACTCATGGCGGGCCAGGCGGATCGTCTGCATTGTGAGGGTACTGCCTCCGCTGACGATACGTTTGTTTTTTAGATTCTGATAAGTAGCTCTCCCTATGGATAACGGGTCTACTCCCCAATGATAATAGAAATTCTTGTCTTCGAAAGTAATGAGGCATTGCCTGATTTTCTCGGGTGTCGTCTTTCGTGGAGGAAATCTCCATTGACCGTCGGAAGCGATACGTGCTCCTAATAACTCTCCATTTCTGTCTGTCACAACGGTAGAGTAGGGAACATGAAACAGTTGCCGGGGAAGACAAAAGATATATCCTATCACTAAAAGAGTAATAATGCCGAGCAATACTCTTTTAATGACGGATAAATGTTTGAAGAAATTCAATATCTTGTCTCCCATGAACCGAGTTTGTTCCATGCACAGAATCTACATTAGCGGCTGACTGTGGTTCTTCCCGCTTTGCTTCGTGCCTGTACATTGACGTCATACATCGCTTCACACTGAACAGCCGGAAGGATAAAGTTACCCGCATAGGTAGCTTGCAGCCTGATTGTAAATATCTTCGTTTCGCCCCGGCGCAGATTGAAATAAGTCAATACACGATCGTCGCGGATATCCTGATAAGTATATTGGCCGCTCACATTACCGGACGAGTCGGTTGTCTCTTGTGGCTCTGCTTCGGGAACCGTCATTCTCTCGTTATACACTTCCCAGCCGGACGGGATGATGTGAGTCAATGCCAAGTTGGTGTAATCGGTGGTCCCGCTTGTGTTGGATATCGAAGCAATAGCCGTGAAGTCCGTTCCCTGCCGGATATCGTTGACAGACATCGGTTTACCATCCATACTTGCATACCTGATATCCATACGAAGATTGTCGGAAATAGCCGGCAACGTATCATTCAACAACTGTGTACGTGTAATAAGGTCTACGCTTAGTGCTCCCTTGCCTTGATTCTTTACGGCAACCGTTCCTGATTTGGGAGAAGTGGAAATCTCTTTCTCGAAGACGGCTTTGGCCGATTTTACGGCAGGCTGTTGTTTGCCGTTCCATGTCCAGGTGAAGTCTAACGAGCCGGACAACTTCTCCGCCAGACGTCCCATTGCCATAAGGGCGAAAGCGGTGGACTGTGTACTGAACCAGTTCTCTTGTGACAGATTCTTTGAAACGACTTTCGCTTGCTGTAAAGCATCCCGTTCCCGGTTCATCAGAAGTAATGTTTCCAAGATCATCGCTTCATCCCGGTCGGACGAACCGTAAATCTGATTCATGGAAGAGTAGGGGATGACTGTTGTCTCTGCATTGTACACTAGTTCTTCGGCAGGCTTCATCTTGCCCGTCAGTGCGTAGGCAGCTGCCAGTCTCCATTTAGCTTGGATAGATAATCCCGGTTGTTCTTTCATCCGGTTCATGGCGCCATATTCTGGTGCACCGGCCAGAGCCAGGGTATAGAGGCGGAAAGCCTGTTGCAGTTCTGACTGCCATTGTTGCCAGTTGTTTGCCTCTTGAGGCATACGCCAATTTTGTGCGGCAGCACGTTGGAAGCGTTTCCACTTGTTCAATACATTTGCATGGACGGCATAGCCTTTCTCCTGCGCCAGTGTTAAGAACATTCCTGTGTAAGAACTGATCCATTCGTCAGCAACGGCATTTCCCGGCCAGTAGACAAATCCTCCGTTGGGGAGTTGGCGGGCGTAAATCTGACGGATCGCTTCTTGTACATTTGCTTTTATCTTCTCTGCCTCCCGGGTATCTATTGTTTTGAATTGAGCGATAAACAGGAGTGGCAGTGCTTTTGAAGTCAACTGTTCCGTGCAGTGGTGTTGATAGTTATATAAGAAGTCGAACCGACGGCTGATGTCTACTGATGGAATGCGCGATACTTCCAGTTTTATCTGGTTGTTTGCAGACAAACTTCCTAACTGATAGGATAATTCTTTGTTCTGTCCCGTTTCTATCCATTCGCTGCTGCGTAATGTAACTATCGGATTCGGATTCCGTACTTCTATTTCAATGGTTTCTTTGGTTTGTTGTCCGCCACCGCTTGCCGTCAGTTTGATGGTTGCCTTTCCGGTTTTGTTGCCGGTCTTTAAAGTAAAGAACACAAGTTGGTCGCCGGGCCGGTTGAAGGTGAGCGACTGTTGATGGGAACCTTCTATCTGAACTCCACCACCGGACGCCTGAAGCGATACGGTCACATTCTTCACTTGTTTTTCCATAGCGAAGACATTGACCGGAACAGTGATTTCTTCCTGAATACTAAGTACGCGCGGCAAAGTGGAGAGTAACATTAATGGTGTCCGTACAAATGCAGTCTTTTCTGCATTCCCGTAAGCTCCGTCCTGTCCTGCCACTACCATGGCACGTACCGAACCCACATACATCGGAAGTTTCAATGTATGCGTCTGCTGCCTGCCCTTTTCCAAATAGAATGGCCCTATAAACTTCACTACGGGTTTGAACCGGTTCGCTTTTGCGTCGGCCGGTTTGAGCGTTGCATCTCCACCAACGCTGAAAAGTGAACTGTAAGCTCCGGCAGAAGCTCCCAATACATTGTCGTACATATCCCAAGTGCGGATACCGAGTGCCTCGCGTGAATAGAATTCATTCCAGGGATCAGGTGTCTTGAAATTGGTTAGATCCAATAATCCGTCATCAACAATAGCTAATGTGTAAGTCATCGGCTTCCCACTTTTTTCGCTGACTGTGACGTTGAAGTCTGTCTCCGGTCGCAATACTTCCGGCATCTGTATCTGAGGTTGCAGAACAGTCTGGCGGTTGGTGACAAATACCGGAGCAATGCCATACATACGGATCGGTAAATCATTTATTGTCTGTGCATGAGGTTGTAGCAGACTGATATGCAGATATACGTTCGGAGCCATTTCCGGAGTAATCTCAAATGTATATTTCGTGTCTCCCTCGTTGGTTACCTCTATCCATTCCCGGTGTAATACGGACGAACCGTTTTCTATGGATACCAACGCACGCCCTCCGGCAGCCGCAGGAATAATTGCCGTAGCTGTTTCTCCTATCTCGTAAGATTCTTTATCCAGCGAGAAAGTAAGCATCTTGATACCGCTGGGATCGGTCTTGTTCGAACGTCCCCGTGATTCCGGCCAGTCTACATAGATGGTTCCTCCGGTGGCGTGGCCACTATCTTTGTCTTTTACATATACGAGATAGCGTCCCCAAGACGGATAATCGACACGGAATTTAAATGTTGTTTTTCCTCCGCTGGTCTGCAATTTACCACTGGCTACGGGGGTAATGGAACTATTGTTGATGTAAGTGCCGAAAGACTCGTCGCTGTTTTCCCACCACCAGCTCCAACTGATGCGGTATATCTTATATTCCAGGTTGGAACGGTTCACCGGCTGTCCTTGCGAATTAACGGTCACGACATCAAAGACGTGGTCTTTATCCGTTTCGATATATTTTCCTTTCGGTTGATTCAGATTGATTCCTACGTAAGATACAAATGGGGAGAACGGAATGCTTTGTGTATAGATGCTGGCGTCTCCTCCCGGTTCGAATACCCGGGTGGTGAAGGTCGCATTCAGCATACCCGGTGCATTTGTTGCTGCCGGAACTTTCAACGTGACTCCTGCTTTTCCTTCCGCATTAAGTATGCCATCGAACACATCCGTTTTAATGGTTGTGAAATCCGTAGCAGGATCGTTGAATATATATTGTCCGTAGTTCTTGAATTGCGTGTTTACTTTGGACAAAGACATTTCCACTTTAGCTTTCAATTTGGAGGCAGTGGCTCCCGTCAGCCACGCAGAAGCGAGCGGAACAGTGACATTTTTGTCTGTTGATTGAAGAATCTTCGGTAGCGTCAGATTGATTTTCAGTCGGTTGGGCTTTATCGTTTCAATACGCAGGCCTTTGTGGAAAGTAGTTCCTCCTACCTTTATATATGCATTCCAAAGACCGGTCGGGTCACCGGCTTGCGTAGGAACATCAAACGTGTAGAATCCGTTCATACCTTGTGTGGAAATCATTTTGGTATAGAACTGCCCTTTCGGATTATAGATTTCGAGTGCTACGGGATGTTTGTCCGGTATCCTCTTTTCCCGGTCTTCCAATATGAAGGAGATGTGTAGTGTATCTCCCGGTCGCCATACACCTCTTTCACCATAGATGAATCCTTTCAGTCCTTTCTGAATCTCTTTTCCTCCTACATCGAACCGGCTGACAGACTGTTCTTCACCGTCTACTACGCGAACATAAGCCTTTTGTTTCTCCGCTTCTGCCACAACGATGAAGGGTGTTCCTTTTGAGCTGATTTCAACAAAACCCTCTCCATTCGTTTCCCCTTTTCCTATGGGTTGCAATTGGAAGTTGTAAACCGTTACCTGTGCTTTTCCTACCGGATTTGTATCCAATATGTTACTTACGGCAATCCATAGTTTATTCAGAGAATTACGTTTCACGATCATTCCCCGATTAGAGGCAAAAACGTTGCAGGCGGCAGCCCGATCCGAATTCATATAATAGGAAGGGTGACAGGGATTATCCCGTTCTTTCCATCGGTATACACTCCAGTCCATTGTTCCGCCGTTATAGTAATAATAGGCTTCGGGCGTATCCCAAACCGCTTCATCCGCTTCGGACAAGGCACTTCCGCTTACTTTCATCAAACCGTCCGGCGTATTATTGTCAGCGAACTTAATCTCCTGATTGTCGACTCCGCCGCATGGATAAGCAGAGTATTCCTGGCGGAAAGAGAGTATCACCCGGTAAATGGCTCCCGGTTCCTGACGAATCAATCCGGCAAGGTCTATCGAATAGTTTTCCCAGTTATGAATATCTTTTGAGGTATCTTTGCCCAGCCATAATGTTTTCTTGTATACCAACCGTCCCGAACGGCGTAATTCATTAGCAGAAGCTAGCGAATTGGTTTGCATAAACATCAGCACATTATTTTCAAAGATACGAATCACGCTTAAGTCCACAGCATACAGGTTTACAGCCCGGAATGGGATAATCAGGCTTTTTGAATCGGGCAGGATAGCGGCGGTTGTCAACATCTCTACCTGCGGTTTCAGATTTATTTCGCTGAATGAGATCGAATGTGAAGTTCCCAACGTTTTGCCCTGACTACTTTTTACTCCTTCATGGATGTTGAGCGTCAATTTGCTTAGCTGGTTTGCTTCGAAGTAGATGAATACCCTGTTTTCTTTGATCTGGAAAACGGAAGAAGAAAGCTCCGGAATCTCAATCAACCCTTTCAGGTCCTGTGTATCGGATAAAGGGGCGGAGAACACAACCTCAATTCCATTTTCCGGTTCGTCGATGCGTGTGGCGGACAGAAAGCGGAAACTATCTTTCGCTGGAATCAGAACCTCTTCACTTTGAGTTTGATCGATACGTGCGGGACTGCCATTGGCGGTGATGGTCAGTTGGTAATCCTCCGTATCTCTTGGAACCTGGTTGATACAGAATTGGTATCGGGTAAGATTATCTGTTGGTATAATTTCTACCGGATAGCTTTTGTTATTCCCGTCCTTGACGGTCAATATCTTTTCCACCTCTTCCTTTTTTACGATGTCGCTGAAACATATTTCCCCCTTGATATTTATTTCATCCGGTTGGGCATCTGTGATAGGTAGTGGTTCTATGGAAAGTGTGAAATTGCGTTCCTGTACCCGGAAGGAGAAGTTGAACTCCTTTAATTTCTTGTCCACTTCGACGAATTTGCCAAGTTGGAACGTACACTCATAAAGTGATCCCGGCTTCAGTGTACCTTCTTCGGGTACAAATTCAATGGTATTATTACTCACCCAATATGCCTTCCCTTTCAGTGAAGGTGAAAAACTAAACGGATTTTCCTTTAACTCATTATTTAAGTCTACCATTGGTTGCTCGTGTGTCAGTTCAATACGTATGGTAGAGTTCTGTGAAATAACTCCTCCCGTATAGGCATTTATATACGGAGCATATTCGGCAGAAGGAATGATGTCTTTTTGCGTGCGTGTGCATGATGAAAAACTCACGATCATCAAAAGTAGAAAGAATAGTCCGGTAGCACTACTGCTACATTTAGTTTTCATTTGTCCCATAGCGAAGAGGTTTTATAATTCAACAAACAAATATACTGTTTTTATGATAGATTCTTCTCAATTCTACTTATTTTTGTGAACTCTAATAAGATAGTTTATGGGAAAGAAGAAAGAATATAAAGAAGCCAATCGGCGATTCCTGAAAAACCTGTCTTTTCAGGAAGGTGTTTTTGCATTGCCGTGTGGCATCTATTATAAAATACTGGAGACCGGTGAAGGTACGGTTTCTCCGGGTGCACGGAGCATTGTTACCGTGCATTACAAAGGAAGTCTGATTGACGGTCGGGAGTTTGATAATTCTTATGAACGCAGTTGTCCCGATGCTTTACGTCTCAGTGACGTAATAGAAGGCTGGCAGGTGGCGCTTCAGAAAATGCACGTTGGGGATAAATGGATAATTTATATCCCTTATACAATGGGATACGGCAATAAATCAGTTGATTCTATTCCTGCTTACTCAACATTGGTGTTTGAGGTAGAACTGTTGGGAGTTGCTTAGAAACAAGAAAGTAACCCTTCAGATTGCTTTCTCTCTCTCTTGGTAAACAGCCACTTGGAATAAAGTGGACAAACAGGTAAGATAATAATATTAGCTTTTCATTTTTATACTAAATTAAATATTAAAACGCGGAAATACGGATATAAAAGTTCCTTACCAGAACAAATCCGTATCTCCGTGTACCCATGTTTAATAATAATTATTTATGAAGTTTGATGTTTCGGACATCTCCTTCTTTAAAATCAAAATGCTTCAGTTTCATACCTTTCCGGCTACCTACCGTAAGCGACTTCAACGAGAGGGTACCATTAATCACTTCTATGGTAACATCATCTTCTGTTACTTGAACCGTACCCCATGAATAGCCGTTGCTCCAGAAATAGTTGCCTGGACGGTCTGTTATCTTCATGCTTTTATCAACACCCGAATATTGGAACTCGCTCAAAGCTATGATAGCAGACCAGCTTGCCATGGAGCGAGCGTAATGGTGTCCGCATTCCGATTCACTGAAAGGATTACGTTTTGCACCATCATGACGGCGCCGGATGGCATTGATACAAGTAAGAGCATCTTCTTCCATGCCTTCATAAAGCATTCCAACGGCAGCACAATATTCAAATCCTGTCATGACTTCGGAAAAGTATGGGAATGGAACTTCCAGACGTCCTTTCGGCCAAGAAGCCATAAGTAAACCTGCTTCATCGCCCATTACGTAAGAACGCATATTGTTAAAATGACGGCTGAAGTCTTCCACGAAGTTATATTTCATGATACTCTTCATTGTTGTTTGTATATTCTTCTTATCACCCAGATAACCTAATCCGCACAAGTGAGCCATATATTGTCCAACAAGCTGGTCGACAAGACAACCTTGTCCTAACTGGAATCCCGGAATCTTAACATCAGGGTCGTTCATGTCAAGAAATTCAAATGTCTTCGGATCTGTAATCTTATGTTCATAGTACTCTCCGTTGAACAGATTTTCGTCCATCCATTCGCTTCCTTTCTCAAACAGTGTACGGCATTTCTTCGCAAAGTTTTTATCTTTCATTGCTATTGACATCTTTTCGGCAGCCTTTAAAGCTCCCATATACCAAAAGCCCATTTGAGGATTAGGTCCAAAGTAGTTTACATCCATGGTATTATGTTGCGAACCTTCCATTACTCCATCCTGATTACCATCCCAGCCTTTTTCTATCCAAGCGTATGAAAGGACTTTCTTCACCTGTTCCCAGTTATTTTTCAGAAAATCATTATCTCCGGAGAGTTGCCATTCGCGATATATTTTCATTATACATCCCATTTGCCCGTCTGCAGCCGGATTGTTCCCTTTGCTTGCTTCAGAAAGTGGGAGAGATGCCCTGAAATTCATCAAACCGTTTTCCTTTGTGGCATAGTTGAACTCTACGTCACGCATGGTTTTTGCCAGTTCCCCGAAAAGATAAGGAGTGGCAGTTTCGTAGTTCCATACATGGGTACAAGAACCTTCACACGAACCGAAACGGTCCATCACACCTTCCCATCCCATCATGTGACCGCTTGGCAAACGAAATACTGTTTGAGAGCGCAATGTAGCTAGATTGAACAAAGCCGCCTCTTTCACCACCTCCGGATAAGAAGTGCCGAGCAGTGCATTAATGAAAGACAATGTCTTATTTTCTAATTCGGGTATTTGTGGGATGATAGTTTCCGCTGCTTTCCAAGCATCAGGATATTGATTGCTATAATAGTTGCCTACTACAACAGAAGACCAAGCTTTCCTGTTCGGGAAACTCCATGTGATATAAAATGTAAATGTTTCAGTACTTTGTGGAGCTATTGTCTTATTTACAGACAATGAAGCCATAGGATCTTCATCTTCCTGCTTACTTCGTTCGGTCAGCATACCATCCGCACTAAAATCATCCCAAAAGTTGAGAATGCTATTGTTCCAGTTATCGGCTTTTGACGAAGTACGGTAAGTCACGCCATTAACTGCCTGAGTGGTAAGCGCAACAGTTCCCCATGCCGAATCATCCTTATCTACACCATCCGAATAAAGGTATATTCCTTTTATATTGTTGCTTTCAACATACTTGTTCTTGTTGTTCTTTGCTCCTGTAGGAATGTAATCACCTTTCCAGTCTGTACGGAATTTACTTCCGTCCTTACCTATAAAGTTGCGTATCGAACCACAGATTGATACATTCATCGGTTGGTCGGTAGTGTTTGTAACTTCATACGAGAGTACGGCCACAGGCAATCCGCTGGCATCGGCATCGCCAGGAATAAACGGGTTAAAACCCTTTACCTTGACTTTTACAGGCAGATTGCTGTCCGATAAAGAAACTTGTCCGAAAGGGTATGCCGCCTCGAATGAAGCTTGTTCAAAACGCGGAAGACCATGATGATTGACAGGACGTCCTTCATAATGCAAATATTCATGCGAATATAAAGGTCCTGCCAGCAATGTGGTAGTCGCTTTCTGGTTTTGCGGTTTGGCATAGATTGCAAAGAAAGGAGCATTGTTCCCTGTGGTTACTGTGCTGTATTTCTTTGCCGGGACATTCATTATTTCCCAGTCGCGTAGTTCTCCACGCCCTCCGAGCGATACTGTACCAGTTCCGATACCTCCTAAAGGTAACGCAATTTGGTAAAGATGTTCCTTGTCATATTTCTTTAATACAGGCCATTGTTGCGGCTTCCATTCTTGAGCCTGGACCGTAATAATACCGGAAAGCAATGCTCCGGTTGCAATTAAATAGAGTTTATTCATATCGTAAATATAGTTTTATGTGAGTTCACGATTAGATCAACCGTATCAAAATTCCAATATCCTTTTATTAGAATTTAATGGTAATATTTTTTTTATTTCCCAAATGGGTTTGTACGGTAAAGATAACTAATTTAGTGATTATAACAAATTTTGTTACAGTTACCATAGGCTTTTACTTCTACCTTCGCCCTAAACTCCTGTAAATGATCAATAAGGATGGAATGTTGTTATTGTCGGATTCAAATAGATTGGCAATATTTGCATAAACTCATAATTATATGAATAAGGAGGGGTGGCTAAAAGTCGGGGTGGTAGGTGTGCCTATCTGTGCATATATTATGCTTGTGCATTTACCTACCACCTCCCCCTACGGGTACTCCTCCTTCCCGAAGGAGGAGAATAGAGATACCACCGACTTGTAAATTACTACTAAATTTGAAGAAGAACCTTCTTATTTTGCTTTTTCTTCTGGTATAGAGAATAAAAATCCCCATAACCTTATCAGTTACAGGGATTTAATATGTTGTAATTGTTATAATTACTTGCTCAAAGCCTGAGCTACGTCAACAGCACAAGCTACTGTACAACCTACCATCGGGTTGTTACCAATTCCCAGGAATCCCATCATTTCTACGTGAGCAGGAACTGATGAAGAACCAGCGAACTGAGCATCTGAGTGCATACGACCCATTGTGTCTGTCATACCGTATGAAGCAGGACCGGCAGCCATGTTGTCCGGGTGAAGAGTACGACCTGTACCACCACCTGAAGCTACTGAGAAATAGGGTTTACCGGCAAGAACACGTTCTTTCTTGTAAGTACCTGCAACCGGATGTTGGAAACGAGTCGGGTTAGTAGAGTTACCTGTGATAGAAACGTCTACGCCTTCTTTCCACATGATAGCTACACCTTCACGAACGTCGTCAGCACCGTAGCATTTTACTTTTGCACGAGGACCGTCAGAGTAAGCGATTTCGCGAACAACTTTCAGTTCACCGGTAAAGTAATCGAATTGAGTCTGAACGTAAGTAAAGCCGTTGATACGAGAGATGATCTGAGCAGCGTCTTTTCCAAGACCGTTCAGGATGCAACGCAACGGTTCTTTACGTACTTTGTCTGCTTTTGCAGCGATTTTGATAGCACCTTCAGCAGCAGCGAAAGATTCGTGACCTGCAAGGAAAGCGAAACATTTAGTTTCTTCGCGCAGCAACATAGCAGCGAGGTTACCGTGGCCGATACCAACCTTACGGTCGTCAGCAACAGAACCCGGAATACAGAATGCCTGCAAACCGATACCGATAGCTTCTGCAGCTTCAGCAGCGTTTGTGCAGTTTTTCTTAAGAGCGATTGCAGTACCTACCACATAAGCCCATTTTGCGTTTTCAAAACAGATAGGCTGAGTTTCTTCACACGTTTTATAAGGATCAAGTCCGGCAGCTTCGCAGATAGCGTTAGCTTCTTCGATGTCTTTGATGCCGTTAGCGTTCAAGGCTTCGATGATACCTTTGATACGACGGTCTTGGCTTTCGAATTTTACTTCTCTAATCATAGTTTCTTTCCTCCTTATATTATTCGTGACGTGGATCAATATGTTTAACTGCTCCCTGTTCTGCTGTTACACGTCCGTAAGTACCTGTAACTTTCTTCAATGCTTCGTTTGCATCTGTTCCCTTCTTGATTTCATCCATGAACTTACCCATGTGAACGAATTCGTATCCACAGATTTCGTCATTCTTATCCAAGAAGATGTTTTTGATGTAACCTTCAGCCATTTCAAGGTAACGGGGACCCTTAGCCAAAGTACCATAAAGAGTACCTACCTGGCTACGCAGACCTTTACCTAAATCTTCCAGACCTGCACCGATGATCAAACCACCTTCAGAGAAAGCAGACTGAGTACGTCCGTAAACGATTTGCAGGAAGAGTTCGCGCATAGCAGTGTTGATTGCGTCGCAAACAAGGTCAGTGTTCAATGCTTCGAGGATCGTTTTTCCCGGAAGAATTTCGGCAGCCATAGCAGCAGAGTGAGTCATACCGGAACATCCGATAGTCTCCACCAAAGCTTCCTGGATAACGCCTTCTTTAACGTTCAGTGTCAGTTTGCAAGCACCCTGTTGAGGAGCACACCAACCGATACCGTGTGTCAAACCTGAAATATCAACGATTTCTTTTGATTTTACCCATTTGCCTTCTTCGGGTATGGGAGCCGGTCCGTGGTTAGGACCCTTCTTTACAACACACATGTGTTCCACTTCGTGTGAATAAGTCATAATTAGCTCTTTTTTTAAGTGATATAATTAAAAATACGTAGTCACGATTCTCTAAATCGCCCACAAAGGTAGTCGATTTATTTGTTTCTGCAAATCGCCTTTTATTACTTTTTTGTGAAAAGAGACAAATCGGTTTACCTTTCTCCGTCGTTTGTAAAGTCGGGATTGCATTTGTGAAAGTTTGAAGGTTGTAGAACTATCTATTCATATCTTTGTTGTTATTGAAAAACAAAAAAGTATGGAACTGGATCAAATAGATATACATTATTTAATTGCGGCAATTTGTGTCATTTCCTCTGCACTCGTTTTTTATTCGATCGGTGTCTGGGGCGAGCGACTCCAAAAGAAGCTGAAGTTCTGGCATATAGCTTTCTTTTTAATCGGATTGATAGCTGATACGGTTGGTACCAGTTTAATGGAGCATATCGCCGAACTGACTCACCTGCATGATGAGATTCATACGGTGACGGGGACTA
Organism: Bacteroides caccae; assembly: GCF_002222615.2. Taxonomy (NCBI): domain Bacteria; kingdom Pseudomonadati; phylum Bacteroidota; class Bacteroidia; order Bacteroidales; family Bacteroidaceae; genus Bacteroides; species Bacteroides caccae. Next base: position 2,488,841 of record NZ_CP022412.2, read on the forward strand.
TTGCCATTCTTTTAATGTTTGTGCATGCTTTGTGGGCGATATGGACTTATGTGAAAGGTTCGGCAAAAGCTAAAAAGCATTTTAACCGTTTCAGCATTGTCGTTTGGTGTATTTGGCTTATACCTTATTTAATAGGTGTGTATATGGGAATGCGCTTACATCCATAGAATTAGTCTCCGGACAAATAGAGAATAATGGTATATCCCATAGGGAAAGTACTCAAAAGTAGTAGCTAAAATAGGGAAAGGATGCCGGTATTGTTAGGTCACCACGGCCGTGGTAAGATCTTATCATGGACGTGGAGATATCCTACCACAGCTGTGGTAACTTCTCTTCACGGCCGTGGTGACCTAACAATATCAGCACTAAATATGAACTATGAAAGGGGGATAGAAGAAGTATGCTTGCTTCTTTAGGGTATTAATCAAGGGGAAAGACGGTGATAGGTTGATAGGTTGGTGATAGGTTGCAATTAACCTGTCACCGTATGTGAAACCACGATGAATAACCACTTTGACGCTCTGCGGTGATAGGTGAAAGAGAAAATTGCATTTTTTCCTTGTGTAGAAGATAATGATTTGCATCCTTATTTGTAGTATGAGTTATTGAGATGTAGAATAAAATTCGTAGCTTTGCTGCATAATTTATTAAGAAAGAATTATGATTGAAGTTATAGAATCTGCTTTACAAAAGGCTGCGGGCGAAGGAATGGATGAATTTATCCAAGTGTTTACCGATAAATATAAGGAAGTGATTGGTGGTGAATTGACTGCTGATACGATGCCATTACTGACAGGTGAGCAGCATTCTTTGTTGGCTTACCAGATTTTCCGTGATGAAATTATGGTTGGCGGATTCTGTCAATTGATCCAGAATGGATACGGAGGATATATTTTTGATAATCCGTTTGCGAAGGTGATGCGTTTGTGGGGGGCGGATGAATTCTCGAAATTGATCTATAAAGCCAAGAAAATATTTGATGCCAATCGTAAGGACTTGGAGAAGGAGCGGACTGATGACGAATTTATGGCTATGTATGAGCAATACGAGGCTTTTGATGAGCTGGAAGAGGTTTATTTGGAAATGGAAGAACAGGTTACGGCTTTGATTGCAAGCTATGTAGACGAACATTTGGAACTTTTTGCGAAAATAATAAAGTAAGGGATGCAGTATTTTTTAAGTATCTGCATTTATCAATTGTGAATTAGAATTTATATCTTTGCAAAATCTAAAAAATATGTTTATGAAACAAATGAAATTTTTCTTGGTGGCTTTGATGGCTGTAGTAATGGGAATGTCGGTTACTTCTTGTATGAATGGGGATGATAATACACAGGTAAATGACCTTCCTGTTCTAGGTAAAGTAAAAGATAGCTTTTTGGGGTTAACTTTCACTTCATTGGATGGATTTACTTTTAAATCAAAGAATACGGTTGAAGGTACAACTAACTTTATGCCAGGTGATTTTATTGTTGCAACGTGTAGCTATGATACAGAGGTGGATATAGATTATACAACAAACACTATCAATGCAACAATCGGATCTACTGAAAAAATCTCGGGTAATGCTGTACATAGTACGACAAAAGCAGAAGATGAAGGAGAGCATCCTTCTTATGTTTCAGATAGAGGTGTCATAAGTATTACGGATTTGACTCCGGCTATGATTGATAACTATAACTTGCTTGTTCCTATTCAATATTTTGCTTTTGAGAAAATAGCCAGTCATACTTTTTTTATGGTATATTATAGTGATGAAAAAGAGCTTAAAGGTAAAACAGATTTAAAACTGTTTTTACGTCATACTTCTACAGAAGAAAAGGCTAAAGAAACTTATAGAGCTTTTTCGTATAGAGTCTTTGATATAAGAAGTGCTATAGAGGCTTATAAGAATGCAAATGAAGAAAGATATCCAAGTAATATTACGATTGTATCAGAAGCGAATTCAAGCAATAATGATGTCCCCAAGACAACAACTACAACTCCTGTGACTTATACTTTTAGAGAATAACATTGAACTACAAGGAACTATTTAACATAGCAATGAAATTGATTTCCTCTCCGGCCAAGGCCTGGGAGGAAATTTCTATGGAAGAGGATAGGCGAAAAGTTTTTATGGCTTTTGTCTATCCTATGATTGGTTTATGCGGCTTGTCCGTCTTTATCGGGTCACTATTGACCAATGGTTGGGGCGGTCCGCAAAGTTTTCAGATAGCTATGACCAATTGTTGTGCCGTAGCTGTGGCCCTGTTCGGAGGATACTTTTTGGCAGCTTATGCCATAAATGAAATGGGAATCAAGATGTTTGGCATGCATGCTAATATGCCGTTAGTGCAACAATTTGCAGGATATGCACTTGTTGTACCGTTTCTGCTTCAGATTGTCACCGGACTATTACCTGATTTTAGAATTATTGCTTGGCTGTTGCAGTTCTACATTGTCTATGTAGTATGGGAAGGTGCTCCTATAATGATGAAGGTAGAAGAAAAACAACGGTTGAAATACACCCTTTTATCGTCCGTTTTGTTAATACTATGTCCGACGGTGATTCAATTTGTGTTTAATAAGTTGACGGCCATACTTAATTAATAAGTGAAAATGAAACAACCTCCTGTAAATATTAAGAATAAACGTGCTACGTTCGACTATGAACTGATAGATACCTATACGGCAGGTATCGTATTGACCGGTACGGAAATCAAATCCATTCGTTTGGGAAAAGCGAGTCTGGTAGATACGTTTTGCTATTTTGTGAAAGGCGAATTATGGGTAAAGAATATGCATATCGCCGAGTACTTTTACGGATCGTACAATAATCATACGGCACGCAGGGACAGGAAGCTGTTGCTTAGTAGGAAAGAACTGGAGAAACTTCAACGGGAAATGAAGAATCCCGGGTTTACAATTGTGCCCGTGCGTCTTTTTATCAACGAAAAAGGTTTGGCGAAACTGGTCGTTGCTTTGGCGAAAGGTAAGAAGGAGTATGATAAGCGGGAATCCATAAAAGAAAAAGACGACCGTAGAGATATGGCTCGTATGTTTAAAAGATGATGATAGGGTAATGAAAAAGACAATTTCTCAGATTGTATCCGACCGCATTCTTATTTTGGACGGGGCAATGGGTACAATGATCCAACAATATAATCTCACAGAAGAAGATTTTCGTGGCGAGCGTTTTGCGCATATTCCCGGACAGTTGAAAGGAAATAATGATTTATTGTGTCTGACACGTCCCGATGTAATTCAAGATATTCATCGTAAGTATCTGGAAGCAGGTGCGGATATTATTGAAACCAATACATTCAGTTCGACTACGGTTTCTATGGCAGATTATCACGTGGAAGAATATGTGCGTGAAATAAATCTTGCAGCTGTAAAACTGGCGCGTGAACTGGCTGATGAATATACTGCAAAGAATCCTGATAAACCGCGTTTTGTAGCCGGTTCCGTTGGACCTACCAATAAGACCTGCTCTATGAGTCCGGATGTGAACAACCCGGCTTATCGTGCCTTGACTTATGATGAACTGGCGGCAGCTTACCAACAGCAAATGGAAGCTATGCTTGAAGGTGGAGTGGATGCCATTCTGATTGAGACGATATTTGATACGTTGAATGCCAAGACCGCTATTTTTGCTGCAGAACAAGCAATGAAAGTAACAGGTGTTGAGGTGCCGGTCATGTTATCTGTTACCGTGTCTGATGTAGGCGGAAGAACATTGTCCGGTCAGACGCTGGATGCATTTCTTGCTTCTGTGCAACACGCCAATATCTTTTCTGTCGGTTTGAACTGCTCGTTCGGGGCCCGACAGTTAAAGCCTTTCCTTGAACAGTTGGCTGTCCGCGCACCTTATTATATAAGTGCTTATCCAAATGCGGGTTTGCCGAACAGTCTCGGCAAGTATGATCAAACTCCTGCGGATATGGCCCATGAGGTGAAAGAATATATCCAGGAAGGATTAATCAATATTATCGGTGGTTGTTGTGGAACAACGGATGCGTATATTGCCGAATATCCGGCTCTGGTAGAAGGTGCCCGACCGCATATACCGGCTCCTAAACCTGATTGTATGTGGCTTTCCGGCCTTGAGCTGTTGGAAGTGAAACCGGAAATAAACTTTGTAAATGTCGGAGAACGCTGTAATGTGGCCGGTTCGCGTAAATTCCTTCGTCTGATAAATGAAAAGAAATATGATGAAGCGTTGTCTATTGCCCGTCAACAGGTAGAAGACGGAGCTTTGGTGATTGACGTCAATATGGATGATGGATTGCTGGACGCTAAGGCAGAGATGACAACGTTCCTCAATCTTATCATGTCCGAGCCGGAGATTGCACGTGTACCTGTGATGATCGATTCCTCTAAATGGGAAGTTATCGAAGCCGGATTAAAATGCCTTCAGGGGAAATCGATCGTTAACTCTATTTCTCTGAAAGAAGGCGAAGACAAATTCCTTGAACACGCCCGGATTATCAAGCAATATGGAGCTGCGGCCGTAGTAATGGCTTTTGATGAAAAAGGACAGGCTGACACTGCTGCGCGTAAAATAGAAGTTTGCGAGCGTGCTTATCGTCTTTTGGTTGATGAAATAGGTTTTAACCCTCACGATATTATTTTCGATCCGAATGTGCTTGCCGTAGCTACGGGTATCGAAGAGCATAACAACTATGCGGTGGACTTCATCGAAGCTACCGGTTGGATTAAGAAAAACCTTCCTGGAGCGCATGTCAGCGGGGGAGTAAGTAACCTTTCTTTCTCTTTCCGTGGTAACAATTATATCCGTGAAGCCATGCACGCTGTGTTCCTTTACCATGCCATACAGCAAGGAATGGATATGGGGATTGTGAATCCGGGAACTTCTGTACTTTATAGTGATATACCGGTAGATATTCTTGAAAAGATAGAGGATGTTGTCTTGAATCGTCGCCCCGACGCTGCCGAACGCCTGATTGAACTGGCGGAAGCTTTAAAGGCAACTTCTGGCGAAGCTGCCGGACAACAGGCTGTGAAGCATGATGCATGGAGGGATGAATCCGTTCAGGAACGTCTGAAATATGCTTTGATGAAAGGTATCGGAGATTATCTCGAACAAGACTTGGCAGAAGCATTGCCACTCTATGATAAAGCAGTCAATGTGATTGAAGGTCCGTTGATGGACGGAATGAATTATGTAGGCGAGCTTTTCGGTGCAGGAAAGATGTTCCTGCCTCAAGTGGTGAAGACTGCCCGTACAATGAAGAAGGCTGTTGCTATTCTGCAACCGATTATCGAGTCGGAAAAAGTAGAAGGAACGACTTCTGCCGGAAAGGTATTGCTTGCCACAGTGAAAGGTGATGTACACGATATCGGTAAGAATATTGTTGCCGTGGTAATGGCTTGCAATGGCTATGAGATTGTCGACTTGGGAGTAATGGTTCCCGCAGAGACTATCGTTCAGCGCGCTATTGAGGAAAAAGTAGACATGATAGGTCTTAGTGGCCTGATTACTCCGTCTCTGGAGGAAATGGCCCATGTAGCTATCGAACTGGAGAAAGCCGGACTGGATATACCTCTTCTGATTGGTGGAGCTACTACGTCTAAGATGCACACGGCGCTGAAAATTGCTCCGGTCTATCACGCTCCGGTGGTGCACCTTAAAGATGCTTCCCAGAATGCAAGTGTCGCTTCCCGTTTATTGAATCCGCAATTAAAGGCTGAATTGGTAAATGAACTGGAGGCGGAATATGAGGCACTTCGTGAAAAGAGCGGATTACTGCGCCGTGAAACCGTTTCACTGGAAGAAGCACAGAAAAATAAGTTAAACCTATTTTAAAACAGTGTCACAATGAAAAAGATTTTCTCTTTCTTATGCCTCTTCATGGCAATAGTTGCAATGAGCTCATGTTCTTCTGCAAAAGAAGAAAAAGGAACGTCCGGAACCGGAAATGCTGCATTGGATAATATCTTTGAGCGTAAAAGCGTACGCACTTATCTGAATAAGGGAGTGGAGAAAGAGAAGATTGATTTGTTGCTTCGTGCCGGAATGGCTGCCCCTTCGGGTAAAGACGTCCGTCCGTGGGAATTTGTCGTTGTGTCCGACCGTGCCAAACTGGATTCAATGGCTGCCGCACTTCCGTATGCCAAGATGTTGACGCAGGCTCGTAATGCAATTATTGTTTGCGGTGATTCCGTGAAATCTTCCTATTGGTATCTGGACTGCTCTGCTGCTGCCCAAAACATCCTTTTGGCTGCCGAAAGTCTGGGACTTGGTGCTGTGTGGACAGCCGCTTATCCTTATGAAGACCGTATGCAGGTGGTGCGTAAATATACCGGTCTGCCTGAGAATATCCTTCCGCTTTGTGTCATTCCGTTCGGTTATCCCGCTACCAAAGAGAATCCGAAACAGAAATTTGACGAGAAAAAGATACATTATAATCAGTATTAGTAAACAAAAGTTTTGTCTTTTCAATAATTTCCTTACATTTGCGTCTGAATTAATTAAAATCTGATACGCAAATGTTTGGAATAGACGACCCTTTTATAATTCTGCCTTACCTGCTTTCGGTAGTATGTGTGATTTTTGCTGCCTGGTTCGGGCTGAAATACTGGAATAAGGACGACGAAAAAGACGAAACACGATGAATACATTTACACTCAGTTTGATTGTGATAGGCTATCTGCTATCACTTGCTTATCTTGGTTTTTTAGGGTATAAAAAGACAACGAGTACCAGTGACTATCTGGTAGGCGGGCGTCAGATGAATCCTATCGTTATGGCACTTTCTTATGGTGCCACGTTTATTTCCGCATCTGCTATTGTGGGCTTCGGGGGAGTGGCTGCCGCTTTTGGTATGGGTATCCAGTGGCTCTGTTTCCTCAATATGTTTATCGGGGTTGTTATTGCTTTTATCTTTTTTGGTTTGCGCACCCGGCGTATGGGGGCTAAACTGAATGTCAGTACTTTCCCGCAATTGTTAGGACGTCATTTTCGCTCACGTAATATCCAAGTCTTTATTGCTGCTGTGATTTTTATAGGGATGCCGCTTTATGCCGCAGTTGTGATGAAGGGCGGAGCCGTATTTATCGAACAGATCTTTCAGATTGACTTCAATATCTCTTTATTGATCTTCACGCTGGTGATTGCCGCTTATGTGATTGCCGGAGGAATGAAGGGAGTGATGTATACGGACGCTTTGCAGGCAGTCATTATGTTTGCTTGTATGTTGTTCCTGCTTTTCTCTTTGTATCAGGTGCTTGATATGAACTTTACGGAGGCTAATAAGGAACTGACTGCTATTGCTCCTCTGGTTCCGGAAAAGTTTAAGGCATTGGGACATCAGGGGTGGACTGCGATGCCTGTCACGGGTTCTCCACAATGGTATTCGTTGGTTACTTCTCTTATTCTGGGTGTTGGAATCGGATGTCTGGCGCAACCGCAGCTAGTAGTCCGTTTCATGACGGTGGAAAGTAGCAAGCAGTTGAACCGTGGTGTGTTTATCGGTTGTTTCTTTTTGATTATAACCGTAGGTGCTATTTATCATGCCGGAGCATTGAGTAATCTTTTCTTTCTGAAAACAGAAGGGGCGATTGCTACGGAAGTCGTACAGGATATTGATAAGATTATTCCATATTTTATTAATAAGGCAATGCCCGATTGGTTTGCCGCACTATTTATGCTGTGCATCCTTTCGGCAAGTATGTCGACGTTGAGTTCACAGTTTCATACAATGGGTGCGTCGGTCGGCTCGGATATTTATGGTACGTATAAGCCTCGCTCCCGTGGCAAACTCACGAATGTGATTCGTTTGGGAGTGTTATTCTCTATCTTGGTCAGCTATATTATTTGCTATATGTTGCCCCATGATATTATTGCCCGTGGAACTTCTATTTTTATGGGAATCTGTGCGGCAGCTTTCCTCCCTGCCTATTTCTGTGCGCTCTATTGGAAGCGGGCGACGAAACAAGGGGTAATAGCGAGTCTTTGGGTAGGAACTCTTGGAAGTCTTTTTGCTCTGGTATTTCTACATCAGAAAGAATCGGCTGCATTGGGTATCTGCAAGGCGTTGTTCGGACGGGATGTACTGATAGAAACATATCCGTTCCCGGTGATTGACCCGATATTGTTTGCATTACCTTTATCAGTCCTGGCTATTGTCGGAATCAGTCTGTTGACTTACAAAAAGTATTAGGCTTTAATTTTCTTCTTATAAGATTCGTACCGTGACACAATGTCACGAACGAAGTTATAAGTTTCTATACCACGGAAATACCCGTTTTTACAGACAGGATCAGTGAAGTATTCTTCATTGCTTTTAAGCAGGATGAAATTTTCTACATTATCTTTCCACACCAGTTTGTTCTTTCCGTATTTCTCTGCCAATGCCATGGCGTCATAGATATGTCCTAAACCGGCATTGTAAGAAGCGAGGATAAAATTGAGGCGTTCTTCTTTATCGGGAATCATACTGAAACTGCGGTCGGTAGCGGCAATATACTTGATAGCTGCCTTTACGCTTTCTTCCGGATTCTGTTCCTTTCCCGGAGGTACTCCCATAGCCCGGGCGGTGGCAGGCATTAGTTGCATTAAGCCTTTGGCTCCTGCCCATGAAACAGCTGTTGTGTCAAAATTGGATTCCGTATAAGCTAATGATGCAAGCATACGCCAATCCCAGCCGATTTCTTTGGAGTATTTTCTGAACAAATCGTCATAATGGGATATTTTTCCTTCTTTTAAGGAAAGGATAGGAGAGTGGGGCATCATTTTACTGTTTTCAAAATAACGTTTCATACTTGCTGTATAAGCCGGAGAAGTCATGTTCTCCTGATGCCATTTTGTAGCTGCGGCTGCCAGTTCGGGACTGTCTTTTCGTACAGCCCATGAAGAACGTTGGTCGAAACTGACGGACAAATCGATATTCAGATTAGGATAGTAGGTCTTGTTCAGTTTCGCTAAGTCATTGTCGGCTACCGTATAGGGAATTTTACCTTGTGCTACTTGCGTGATCAGGTCTTCCACAGTAATACTGTCACTGGTAACTTTGTGGATATGAATACCTCCTCCCAGTTCATTATTCAGATTGACAAGCCGGTCGTAATATTTCCCCGGTTTAACATATATGTCTTTTCCTACCAGCTCGGTTACATCTTTCAGAGACTTGCTTTTTCCCTGTTGCACAATCACTTGATGAGTAATGATATCTTCCCCGCAATAGAGGATACTGTCTTTCCATTCTTTTGTGATAGGCAGGTTGTAGGCAATCATATCTCCTTCGCCAGCCAATAACTTGCGGATTAATTCATCCACACTGTTGGCAACTTCAATCCTGAGCTTCAATCCCATACTTTTGGCGAATTGCTCACTAAGTTCATATTGAAAACCCATTTCCTGTCCACGATAGTTGAAATATGAAGTTGAACTGTAAAGCGTCAATACAACCAATTCTCCGCTATCTTTTATCTGCGAAAGATCGCGTACATTTTCATTCACCTTGTTATGTTGTTTATTTCGGCAACCTAACATGCAGCAGAACAACACAAGGAGTAGAGGGATAATCAGGTTTTTGGCGTTCATATTTGACGTTTTACTTTTCATTTTCAACTTACCATTCTCAACCCCTTAAGTGCTTCTTGATGTACATTGTCAGTATATCAATGGCTACTTTATTGCTTCCGCCTTCGGGTACGATAAGATCGGCATAGCGCTTGCAAGGTTCGATAAATTGCAGGTGCATGGGCTTGAGAACGCGTGTGTAACGTTCCATTACAGCTTCTGCTGTACGTCCCCGTTCGATAACGTCTCTTTGAATAACACGTATCAGGCGTTCATCCGGGTCGGCATCTACAAATATTTTGAGATCCATTATGTTGCGTAGTTTCTTATCGCATAAAGCAAGAATCCCTTCAATGATAACTACTTCGCGAGGTTCAATATGAATTGTTTCGGGCTGGCGGGTACAAGTCAGATAGGAATAGGTTGGTTGTTCGATGCTTTTTCCTTCTTTCAGCATCATGACATGTTTGGAGAGCAAACTCCACTCAAAGGCATCCGGATGATCGAAGTTAATGTTCTGGCGTTCTTCCACCGGGACGTGACTACTGTCTTTGTAGTATGAATCCTGAGGTAACAATACTACCTCCCCTGCAGGAAGGCTTTCTACAATTTTTCGTACGACGGTGGTTTTTCCGGAGCCTGTTCCGCCTGCTATTCCTATAATTAACATCTCTTTAAGTGTATATTTAAACCAAATAGAGTAAATTTGCATTGTTTATGCAGTGCATTGACCAGGCAAATATAGAAACAATTCATTAAAATAACAACGTAATGGTAAAACACATTGTATTATTTAAGTTAAAAGACGAAGTTTCAGCAGAGGAGAAACTTGTAGTCATGAATAAATTTAAGGAGGCAATAGAAGCGCTTCCGGCTAAAATTCCGGTGATCCGTAAGGTCGAAGTCGGATTGAATATGAATCCCGGAGAAACGTGGAACATAGCGCTGTATAGTGAATTTGATACGCTGGAAGATGTGAAGTACTATGCGACGCATCCCGACCATGTGGCAGCCGGAAGGATTTTGGCTGAGACAAAGGAAAGCCGTGCGTGTGTAGATTATGAATTATAATCCCCTAATTATTGAAAATGAAAAAGTTAATTTCTTCACTGCTTTTAAGCTTTGTTGTATGTGTTTTGCAAGCGCAGATCAAAGATCCGGTAAAGTTCAAGACTGAGTTCAATACTCTTTCTGACACGGAAGCGGAGATTGTATTTACCGCTGCCATTGATAAAGGGTGGCATGTGTATTCTACCGAACTTGGAGATGGCGGACCTATTTCTGCAACGTTTAATGTTGATAAAACGTCTGGCATAGAGCTACTGGGAAAACTGAAACCGGTTGGCAAAGAGGTCGCCACTTTCGACAAGTTGTTTGAAATGAAGGTGCGTTATTTTGAGAATACGGCTAAATTCATTCAGAAGGTGAAGCTCACAGGTGGAGCTTATGAAATAGAAGGTTATCTGGAGTATGGAGCTTGTGACGATGAAAGTTGTCTTCCTCCTACTGAAGTGCCGTTTAAGTTTTCCGGAGTAGCGAAGACAGCTAATGCTGCTGCAGCTAAAGCGGAACAACCGGAAAAAAAGGAAGTTGAGAAAAAAGAAGAGGCGGCTCCTGTTGTTTCTAAGGATACTGTAGCTATGATGGAACTGGTTCCTGCCACTACAACAGATGCATCTACGGGGATTCAACCTGCCGTTGCATCCGGTGAGCTCTGGAAACCGGTCATTAGTGAACTGCAAGCGTTAGGTGAAGAACATACGCAGGGAGATATGTCCTGGATTTATATTTTTGTGACAGGTTTCTTAGGCGGACTATTAGCTTTGTTTACTCCGTGTGTATGGCCGATTATTCCTATGACGGTCAGCTTCTTCCTGAAACGTAGTAAGGACAAGAAGAAAGGGATTCGTGATGCGTGGACTTATGGTGCGTCTATTGTTGTGATTTATGTGGCATTAGGCTTGGCTATAACATTGATCTTCGGTGCCAGTGCCTTGAATGCCTTATCTACTAATGCAATTTTCAATATTCTCTTCTTCCTGATGTTGGTAGTGTTTGCCGCTTCGTTCTTCGGAGCATTTGAGATTACATTGCCTTCGAAGTGGAGTAATGCGGTAGATAGTAAAGCGGAATCGACTACGGGATTACTGAGTATTTTCCTAATGGCATTTACACTTTCGTTGGTGTCTTTCTCTTGTACAGGTCCGATTATCGGATTTTTGTTGGTACAGGTTTCCACAACGGGAAGTATAGTAGCTCCGGCAATTGGAATGCTGGGATTCGCCATTGCTTTGGCGTTGCCGTTTACTCTTTTCGCTTTATTTCCATCGTGGCTGAAATCTATGCCGAAATCGGGAGGTTGGATGAATGTGATCAAGGTAACACTGGGCTTCCTTGAACTTGCATTTGCACTTAAATTCTTATCGGTTGCCGATTTGGCTTATGGCTGGAGACTGCTTGATCGTGAAACTTTCCTTGCTTTATGGATTGTTATTTTTGCTTTACTTGGATTTTATCTGTTGGGTAAGATCAAGTTCCCGCATGATGATGATGATAATAAGGTAGGTGTTACCCGCTTCTTCATGGCACTTGTTTCTTTGGCATTTGCGGTATATATGGTTCCTGGTCTATGGGGAGCACCGTTGAAAGCTGTCAGTGCGTTTGCTCCGCCTATGCAGACGCAGGATTTCAATTTGTATAAGAATGAAGTACATGCCAAATTTGACGATTATGATTTAGGAATGGAGTATGCACGTTTGAATGGTAAGCCTGTAATGCTCGACTTTACCGGATACGGTTGTGTCAATTGTCGTAAAATGGAGGCTGCTGTTTGGACTGACCCGAAGGTGAGCGACTTAATTAATAACGATTATGTATTGATAACTCTCTATGTAGATAATAAAACTCCGCTGACCGAACCTGTGAAGATTGTCGAGAACGGAACAGAACGTACCTTGCGTACTGTCGGTGACAAATGGAGTTATCTGCAACGTGTGAAGTTCGGTGCCAATGCACAGCCTTTCTACGTATTGCTGGATAATCAGGGAAAACCGTTGAACAAGTCGTATGCTTATGATGAAGATATTCCCAAGTATATCGAGTTTCTGCAAACTGGATTGGAAAATTACAAGAAGGAGAGATAATCTCCTTCTTAAAGGTTCTTCTTCAAATTTGTTGGTAAGGTGAATTAGTAAAATAATGATTTGCTAGCTTATAGTCGATAGTATCCTCCATTCTCCTCCTTCGGGAAGGAGGAGTCCCCGTAGGGGGAGGTGGTAGGTGAATGTGTAAGTGAACTGCCCCCAATAGTTAGACACAAAACTATTGGAGGCAGTTCATTCTTTTTGAGGTAGCCTCACTATTGTCGAGTATGTTTTCTACCAGTTTCTTTTCACTGTACGATAGCCGTAACCGATAATCACAAGGAAACAGATAAAAGGTAGAATGAATGAAACGTTGACTGCCGGCAACCAACCGATTTCTTTCATATCAATAATGCTTGCTTGCAATGGAGGAAGAATAGAACCTCCGAGAATAGCCATAATAAGTCCGGCTGCTCCGAATTTTGCGTCATCTCCAAGACCTTTTAAGGCAATACCGTAAATAGTGGGGAACATTAGAGACATGCAGGCGGATACGGCTACCAGGCAATAGAGTCCATAAATATTTTGAAGGAAGATAGTACCTAAGGTGAAAATTCCTCCGAAAATAGCCAGAATCATTAATAATTTTCCTGCATTCAGATAACGCAGAATGAAAGTACAAATGAAACGGCTGATACAGAAAATAATCATTGCTATGATATTGTATTGCTGCGAAAGCACTTCCGCACTCTTTTCGTCCATGCCGAATTCCGGTGACATAAACAGGCGGGTACCATATTGGATTATAAAAGTCCAGCACATGATTTGTGCACCTACATAAAAAAACTGAGCAATCACACCTTCGCGATAACGTGTTTGGGTGAAAATACGTTTTAATGTCGGGAAGAAGTCTATTTTATGGTTCTGATCTCCGTTCTTTGGCATTTTTACGAATCGTATCAAGAGAAGCATAGCTACGATAATCAGACCGATGATAAGATAAGGGGCGATTAGCACTGCAAGATCGCTCTCTTTGATTGCCTGAAATTCACTCTCATTGAGTAAAGCACGTTCTTCAGTACCCATTGGATGTAATTTGGCTTGAATGAATTGCATGGCTACATACATTCCGAGCAATGAACCCATTGGGTTGAAAGATTGGGCAAGATTCAAACGTCTTGTGGCAGTATCTTCTGTTCCCATAGAAAGAATGTATGGATTACAGCTTGTCTCCAGAAATGAGAGTCCGCAAGTCAAGATAAAGTAAGCTATCAGAAACGGGTAATATTCTCCTGTCATTTTAGCAGGGAAGAATAGGAATGCTCCAAAAGCATACAGACCAAGACCTAGCAGAACACCTGCTTTATAAGAATATTTGCGGATGAACATGGCAGCCGGAAAAGCCATGGCAAAGTAGCCTCCATAAAAAGCGACTTGTACTAACGCTCCGTCGGTAGCACTCATCCGGAAGATTTTGGAAAATGCCTTTACCATTGGGTTGGTGATATCGTTTGCAAATCCCCATAACGCAAAACAAGAAGTGATGAGAATAAAAGGGATAAGATAATTGATGCCATCTTTTGACAGGATGGACTGTTTGATGTGTTTCATGGTTCTTTTGGGATATTTTTAGGTATTATATAAATGGAACATTCTCTCCATTGGTTTCCATTTTTCCGCGGAACTCATTCCGGGAGCGGCTTGTTGGAAGATAGCCATGTATTCCTCCCATTCCTGTTGGCGGGGAAGAGTATTCAGGCGTGCCATTGCTGTGTCCCAGTCGAAGTCAACGGGAGTTTCGACAATCATAAACAAGCGTGTGCCAAGAATATAGATTTCCATTTCGAGGATGCCTACTTCCCGGATACCTGCAAGGATTTCAGGCCATGCCTCCGCTTGACTATGTCTTTTCCGATATTCGGCAATCAATTCCGGAGAATCGCGTAAGTCAAGAGTCTGACAATATCTTTTGACTGGGACGCTGTAAGATTGGACCTGATAACCGGTTTTAGGTGTTTCCATATACTTTTTATTTTTTAGGATAATATACTTGAGGTGTGACACTTCGGCTTACAATCTCTCTTAATTCCCGGAGGTCGGAAATTTCTCCCTTAGCCATTGCTTGTGTCAGAATATTACCTATGGCAGTAGCCTCGACAGGACCAGCGTAAACAGGGATATTGAGTGCATCGGCTGTAAGCTGGTTGAGTAATTTATTCTGCGAACCTCCTCCAATGATGTTTAATTGGCGGATCGGGGAGGGGAGACAATGGTTAAGCTTTTCTACTGCCTGTTGGTATTTGAATGCTAATGATTGGAGTACACATTTAACGGTTTCCGCTTTGCTTTGAGGAATGTGCAGAGAGTGATCCCGGCAATAATTCATAAGAGCTGTCTCCATATTTTCCGGATTCATGAATTCCGGAGCGTCAACAGGGATGATTGTATCAGTTTCCACTTCGGCAGCTTGTGGTATGATTGTATCATAATGTTGTTCTTCTCCACGTGCTTTCCATTCACTCATCAAGCGTTGTAGAATCCATAGTCCTGTGATGTTTTGCAGGAAGCGGATGCGGCCTCCAACACCTCCTTCATTGGTGAATTCGGCTTTCCGTGCTTCTTCTGTCAATATCGGTTCATTGACTTCAACGCCCAAAAGCGACCACGTACCGGAACTTAGAAAAGCGATAGGAGTTTCTGTCGCCGGAACGGCTGCAACGGCACTGGCTGTGTCATGAGAACCTACGGCTATTACATCTACTGCACCCAGTCCGGTTTCCCGTGCAATATCCTCTTTTAAAGTTCCTCTGATAGTTCCCGGTTGGATAATTTCACCAAACAGATGCTCGGGAAGTTCTAATGCACGAATTGTTTCTTGTGACCAGTTTCGTCGTTTTGCGTCAAGTAATTCCGAAGTGGAAGCGATGCAATATTCATTATTGGCTATTCCGGTCAGGAAGTAACTGAAAAGGTCGGGCATGAACAGAAGTTGGTGGGCAATCTCTAATTGGGGATCCCGGTTCTGTTTCATACTATAAAGTTGGAATAGCGTGTTGATAGCCATGACCTGTATTCCAGTAGTAGTATAGTGTTGCTGTTCATCCAGAACCTTGAATACCTTTGCCGGCATTCCGTCTGTTCTTGCATCCCGGTAACAGATAGGGTTACTTAGCAAATTTCCATTTTTATCAATCAATCCGAAATCTACGCCCCACGTGTCGATACCAATTCCCTTGACGGTATATCCTTTTTGGGCAGCCAGCTTCAGGCCGGTTTTCATGTCTTCGAATAGGGCAGGAAAATCCCAGTAGACATGATTTCCTAATTTTACCTGACGGTTGGAGAAGCGGTGAACTTCTTCCAGTTCCAGCTTTCCATGGAGAAGGGAGCCGGCGATAATTCGTCCGCTACCTCCTCCAAAGTCTGCTGCTAAGTATGTGTTTTTAATGTTGTCTTTCATGGTATGGTATGTACGGATACTATTTTGTTTTCTTTCCTAATACATAGATTTCCAAATCTTCTATTTCTGCCGGTGTCAATACTGAATAATCGCCTCCGGACTGAACAATAATACGGCAAGCCATTTCGAAGAAGGTAGCTCGTTCGTACACTTGATTAAAGTCTTTTCCGCAGACAACTTGTCCGTGGTTGGTCAATAAGACGGAGTTGTGTTCCAACATGGCTTCAACTACTGCTTTGGCCAGTTCGGGTGAGCCGGGACGATAATATGGAATCACAGGTATTTCTGAACCTACATGGCAGGGAATTTCTGCTGTTACATTAAAATTAGTCGGCTTGTTTTTCATGCAGGAGATAGCCGTGGCATACTCCGACTGGAAGTGAAGTACCACATTTACATCCGGGCGTTCGCGGAGAATACCCAAATGGAAAGTACTTTCCATAGAAGGTTTTACACCATTAGTCGGTGTTCCGCTTGCTATATTGCAGATAGAGACTTTTTCCTTGCCAAGGGTAGGAACCCAAGAACCTGTACCGGAAATTAGTGCTTCTTCACCAATCCGCCAGGAAAGGTTTCCGCTACTGCAAAGCATAAGTTTTGCATCACCGTAGCGATGTGCTTGTTCAATGAACTGTTCGATATGTTCGTTAGTTATCATGATTGCAAAGATAAATTATTTATTAATAATAGTAACTCAAAATAGGTTAGAAAAATGGGTATTTAGGGACATACTCCCCCGGTAAGGTTTCCTTGCAGGGGATTGTCATTGCGGGCACGGATTACACGACTTTTAGAAATATGAAAGCAACAGCGTAATCCGTGCCTGAAAATTATTTGTAGATAGGACCGTAGGTTGCACAAGCTCTATAGTCTGCTCCTTCTTTATCCATACCGAAGGCATTCCATGCAGCCGGGCGGAACATTTCGTCTTCTTCTACATTGTGCATGCATACCGGAATTCGAAGCATCGAAGCAAGAGTAATCAGGTCTTGACCAATGTGACCGTAGCTGATTGCTCCATGGTTGGCTCCCCAGTTATTCATTACAGAATACACATCCTTGAAAGCCGGTTTGTCGCATAAACGGGGAACAAACCAAGTAGTAGGCCATGTAGGATCTGTACGCATATTCAGTTTTTGGTGGATTTCCGGGTCGATCTCGACAGTCCAACCTTCTGCAATTTGAAGAACGGGACCGAGGCCTTTAATTAGGTTCAGACGCATCATAGTTACAGGCATACCACCTTTTGACAAGAAATTAGATGAAAAACCGCCGCCACGGAAGTAATCACGGTCTGCCGGATACCAGGTCGTTGCTTTAAGGCAGTTTTCTACATCTGCGTCAGTCAGGTTCCAAGGTTCTTTCATTACCGGATTTCCTTCTGCATCCAATGATTGTCCCGAACCGTCTAGCGTTGTTGCTCCGGAGTTGATAAGGTGGATAATACCGTTGGCGGCCAGCCCTGTCAGTTCTTTGCCGGTTACACGTTTCACAGCTTCGGGGCTCCAGTAAGTACGTACATCAGAGAATATTTGAGCACGGTTGGTCAGTAAGTGTCCGAACAGCATTGCCACACCGTTGCAGGCATCGTTCTCGGTAGCTACCACGAATGCTTCGCGGATACCGTTCCAGTCGAAGGAAGTATTCAGCAGAGCTTCGGGATAGTCGCCATTAGGATAGAAGTCAGTCCATTGGCGTTGTCCTTGGAAACCGGCTGCAATAGCATTGTGGCCTAATGCTTCTTCTTTGAAGCCCATTTCTTTCAGTTTAGGATTACCGGTCATCAGGTCGCGCATGATAATCATCATCTTCACGATAAATTCCCAGTCTTTATCTTTCTCTTCGCGGTTTTTACGTTTTTCGGGACGATTTTTGAAGTCATCGCCTTCGTTTACTTTGCAATGCTTTTCTGTCCATGCCATTGCTTTTTCATATTCTTCGTGGTCATAGATACCTTCTTCCATGCGGCGGATGATTTCTGTCAGGTCGACAGACTCATTACGCATTCCCAGGTATTCCTGGAAGAAATCAGGATTAACGATAGAACCGGCAATACCCATAGATACGCTACCCATTGACAGGTAAGATTTTCCTCTCATTGTAGCTACTGCCTGTGCGGCGCGTGCAAAACGAAGAATTTTTTCCGCTACATCTTCGGGAATGCTGTTATCGTCCAAATCCTGTACGTCATGTCCATAAATGCCGAATGCAGGAAGTCCTTTTTGTGCGTGTCCTGCCAATACTGCTGCAAGATATACTGCTCCCGGACGCTCTGTTCCATTGAATCCCCATACAGCTTTCGGGTAATGAGGGTTCATATCCATAGTTTCCGCACCGTAGCACCAGCAAGAAGTTACGGTAATAGTAGAACCTACACCTTCTCTTTCGAACTTTTCAGCACAGGCTGCACTTTCAGCAACACGGCCGATAGTGCTATCGGCAATCACGCATTCCACAGGGCTTCCGTCACCGTTTTTCAGATTACTGCTAATTAATTCGGCTACTGCTTTAGCCAAGTTCATTGTCTTTTCTTCAAGGCTTTCACGAACGCCACCCTGGCGACCGTCGATAGTGGGACGAATCCCGATTTTCGGATACTTTTTCATGGTTTCTTAATTTTTTTATTTAGTAAATAACATCTGTGCTGAGCTGTGCTGATTGTGCGGCAAAAAAAATCAGAGTGACTTTCGAAGTCGCACTTCAGTAGGCATGTACTTTTGTATCGGGACATTGTTGAGTACGAAGTTTGCCGCTTCATTTCCCACCATTTCCCAGTCAATACTTAATGAAGTAATTCCTTCGTCGATGACCTCGTATGAAGGAATATCATTATATGCTAACAGACCGAAATCTTTTCCGCATTTCAGTCCTGCCAATCTTCCTTGTTTTACTACCTTTACTACATCTTGCTGTTTGATAGCAATGTATACAGTCCCTTTGCGGACCGTCAGGTTCTCGATATCTTCCTGTATTTCATGCAAGAAGCCTTCTTTTTCACAGAAACGTGTGAAATACTCCTTACTACTCTGAGGGTGTTTCAAACCTTTAGAAAACAGGAAAACGATTTGAAGATATTTCTGCATTCTTTCTTTTAGTGTAAATAATGCTAGATAGAATGAATCATCGAAATCCTGACAGATATACGAGTATTTATCTTTCTCAAATTTTCCGAAATCAAGGAGTAATAACCTGGAAGGATTGATTTTATTCAGAGCTGTGCTGAACTTTTCGTTATCGAAGTTCATCACTATATATTTTTTATACTTCCCTATGGATTCACGGATGATAGTATTGAAAAGCCGTTCATTGTATTGGTGGAATAACAAGTCTACTTTATAGTTGATAGGCAAATGTTTTATGAAACTATTGTATAAGGCCTCTTTGAAAGGAGTATATTCGTCAAGTAATAATAGAATATTGGTTACCTGACTGGTCACATAGTATCCTTTTCCCGGTGTAGAGTCTATCAGACCCCGTTCGCGTAAATCCAGAAAGGCCTTAAAAACAGTATCCCGTGATACTCCATATTGTGCACTTAACTGATTGATAGAAGGCAAGGAATCTCCCTCACGAAATTCTTTCATGGAGATTGCCTGGCTGAGCGTGTCTGCCAATTGTGTGACTTTGCTCGAGTGTTGGCCGAATGTTGCTTTCTTATCAGTTCGTCTCATCCTTATTAATTATTGATAACTGTGCTGAACTATGCTGATGCAAAGAAAGGAATTTTATTCTAAATAGGAGAAATAATTTACTATGTTTTATAGCATAAAGAGGATAATTTCACATGACGTAACATAGAATTTGCTATTTGTAGATTATCAGGTCTCTGTATAAAACCTCAGTTTCTCTCGTGTTGGAACAAAAAAATCCCCTCCGGCGAACCGGAGAGGATTTATAGCTTTTCCTTGTTTCTTGTTCGGAATCTGCCGAATTTATTCAGCAGCAGCTTCTGTTGCAGGAGCTTCTTCTGCCGGAGCAGCAGTTTCTTCTACAGGTGCTTCAGCAGCAGCTTTTTCAGCAGCTTCAGCAGCTTTCTTTTCAGCGAGTGCTTTTGCTTTCACTTCGTTGATTTTCTTTTCTGCTTCCAGGCGTGCTTTGGCTTCAGCTTTCTTAGCTTCATCTTGTTTAGCTTTCAAAGTAGCCAGACCTGACTGTTTGTTGCTTTTCCAAGCTTCGAATTTAGCTTCTGCTTCTGCTTCTCCAAATGCACCTTTTGCTACACCGCCAAGAAGATGTTTCTTCATGTATACACCTTCGCGAGAAAGGATGTTACGTACAGTGTCACTTGGTTGTGCACCTTTCAGTACCCAAGCCAATGCAGCGTCGAAATTCAAATCTACTGTAGCAGGATTGGTGTTAGGGTTGTAAGTACCAATCTTCTCAATAAATTTACCATCACGTGGTGCTCTGCTGTCTGCAATTACAATTGAATAGAACGCGTAACTTTTACGTCCGTGTCTCTGCAATCTGATTCTAGTTGCCATTTTTAATAATTGTTTTTAATTAATGATTTGAATTATGCTACTAACTCGTAATAGCGGGCGCAAAGATACGGCTTTTCTTTTGATTGACAAATATTTCTGTTCTTTTTCTTTATGAATACCGTTTCGGATAACGGAATAAGATAGCGAGCAGGGCGCAAGCTCCCATTGTAAACGGATAATAAAGATTGCCGATGATACTGATAGGAGAGATATTGGCTAATCCGGCAGCAATCAGCATTTGTGCCCCGTATGGGATAATTCCTTGTATCAGACAGGAGAAAGTGTCGAGGATACTTGCAGTCTTTCGCCGGTCAAGGTGGAATTTCTGCGCAATGTCTTTGGCTATCGGTCCTGTTGTAATGATGGCTATTGTGTTGTTGGCGGTACATAAGTTGGCGATACTTACTAAAGCGGCAATACTTAGTTCCGCTCCCCGCTTTCCGTTGACGTGGAGGGTTAGTTTCCGGATAATAAAGTTAATACCACCATTGTAGCGGATTGTTTCAAGCATTCCTCCGGCCAGTAAAGTAATGATTATCAGTTCGCCCATGCCCGTAATGCCTGTTCCCATAGCTCCGAACCAGTCGAACACATCAAAACTTCCGGTAGTAATACCGATAATACCACTTGTCAGGATACCTATGATTAATACGAGCATAACGTTCATTCCGGCAACGGCTGTTCCCAATACTATTATATAAGGTATAACTTTTATCCATTCGATAGTCTGTACTTGGGTGGGAGCAGTGATGGACAATCCCTGGAAAATATAAATACCCAGCACGATAATAGCTGCCGGGACGACAATCAGGGAATTTACCCTGAACTTATCACGCATCACACATTCCTGAGTTTTTGTTGAGGCGATTGTAGTGTCGGAGATAAACGATAAATTATCTCCGAAAAAAGACCCTCCGACAACAACTGCCACCATGAATGGGAGAGCAATCTCTGTCTTTTCGGCTAGTCCTACGGCAACAGGAGTGAGGGCAACGATTGTTCCTACACTGGTTCCTATGGATAGGGAGATGAAGCAGGCGGCTATAAATATTCCTGCTAGCAGCAGATTGTCGGGAAGAATATGCAGAGTCAGGTTGACGGTGGCATCAATAGCACCCATTTGTTTGGCACTTTGCGCAAAGGCACCGGCGAGAATGAATATCCATATCATCAGGAGGATATTCTTATTGGCAGCTCCTACGGAGAATTGGTAAATCCGCTGGTCCAGTTTCAAGCCGCGCGTGATAGCAATCGCGTAGCAGGAAGAAACAAGAAAAGCGACAGTGATAGGTACCTTGTAGAAGTCGTTGACGAGAATGGAAGTTACCAGATAGAGGCAGAGGAACACGAACAATGGACTTAATGCCCACCAGCTACCGGAACGGTCGTTATGTATTTTTTCTTCGGTCATAAATGAGATTAGTAATATTTGTTTGAGCTGCAAAGATAGTAAGGAAACACATAAGTAGTATAAAAGGCTCAGATTTTCATCTTTTCTTTTTCCGTTTGAGCCTTTCCTTTTTCGGTTTCGGAAATTTAAAGTTGGGCGCTTTTCTTTGTTTCCTCTATTTTCGTACCGTTGATAATATAACTAATGTAGAATAGAATGACAACGACTAATTATTCAATGTGTATGCTTTTTATCTGCCTGTTTGCATCGTGCGGAACAGGAGAAAAGAGGACTGATGAATCAATACGGATAAAAGTGGCAGAAGTAGAAATGTCGGTTCCTTCCTCGGAACGTGAGTTTTCGTTTATTTCGAAACCATTCAAGGAGACGGAACTATCTTTTCGGGTAGGCGGTCCTATTGACCGTTTTGAGGTATATGCCGGTAACTATTATCAGCGTGGGGATATCATTGCTGAAATAGACTCTCGTGATTTCCGTATCCGTAAAGAACGTGCAGAGGCTATCTATAATCAGGCAAAAGCGGAATTTGAACGGATAAGAGTGTTGTATGAGAAAAATAATTTATCTGCCAGCGCTTATGAAAAAGCACGTGCGGATTATACTTCTGCTAAGACTGCTTTTGAGACAGCGACAAATGAGTTACATGATACGCAGTTGATTGCACCTTTTGACGGATATGTCGGGGAAGTGTATATCGAGAAATATCAGGATGTGAAAGCGACTCAACCTGTCATCTCCTTTATTGATATTACTCAATTAAAGATAGAAGCTTATGTCACACAGGATATTGCACTTCAGGCCGGAGAAATCAAAGAAGTAAGTGTGCGCTTTGATATAGGTTCTGATGTTGTATATCCGGCGAAAGTGGTAGAAATTTCCAAAAGTACTACCCGGAATAACCTGTCTTTCCTGATGACGGCATTATTACCCAATAAACAGGGTGAATGGCCGGCGGGCGTTTCCGGAAAGGTTTTGCTTGATCTTCCTTCTTCTTCAACGACATCCATGATAACCATACCGCAAACTGCTCTCAATCATCGTCCTACTGAAGGAGATTATGTCTGGACGGTAGATAATGCTGCCGGAAAAGTCTCGAAAAGAAAGATTGTTTTAGGTGAATTACTTCCGAATGGGAAAGTGGAAGTGAAAGGTGGATTACAGGCTGGAGAAACGGTAGCTGTCAGTAAATTGCGTTTCCTTTCAGAAGGAACATCTGTAGAAATCATGGCTCAGAAACAAGGAATGCCGGTCACTGCTCAAAAGTAAATTTGGAAGTATGAAGTTTGTGAAATATTTCTTGCAGAAAAGGTCGGTGACTATTCTGCTCTTACTATTAGTCTTAGGAGGAGGACTACTTTCCTATGTCAAAATGGGAAAGCTGGAAGATGCTCCGTTCACTATAAAACAGGCATTGGTATTAACTCCATATCCGGGTGCTTCTCCTTCCGAGGTACAATCACAAGTGACTGATGTGCTGGAAGAATCTATACAGTCTTTAGGTGAATTGTATTATCTTAAAACAGAAAACCGGGCAGGACTTTCCAAGATAACGGTTTATGTGAAGAAGGAAATTCGTGCGGATGAAATGCAGCAACTGTGGGATAAACTCCGTCGGAAGGTTAATGATGTACAATCTAAGCTACCGGCTGACGCAGGTCCGTCCGTAGTAAACGATGACTTTGGCGATGTGTTGGGTGTCTTTTATGGGTTGACTGGTGAAGGATATTCGTATCGGGAACTGGAAGATCAGGCAAAACTCATTAAAAACGAACTGTTGAAAGTAAAGGACGTAGCCAAGGTCGAAATTTATGGTGTACAACCTCCGACGATTGATGTTATTCTCACCCCTTCCGTCATGGCGCGAAGCGGTATTACTCCTTCGGATATTTCCCGTGCTTTCGAGGCCCAAAACAGAGTAGTAGATGCAGGAGGTATTGATGCGGGTGTAAACAGAATACGGATTGAATCTACCGGAAATTTTTATTCTTTGGATGATATCCGGAATTTGACTATCGTATCACGTACGGGAGAGCATTTTCGATTGGCGGATATTGCAGAGATTAAGGAAAGTTATCAGACGCCTCCGAGCAATAAAATGCGGATTAATGGGAGTCCCGCGGTGGGTATTGCCATATCTACCGTACCGACTGGGAATGTCGTAAATATGGCGGAAGCTGTAAAAGGTAAAATTGAGCAATTTTCGGAGACAATGCCCGAAGGCTTTGAGTTACAGACAATTTACGACCAAGGTTACGAGTCGGCTGTGGCAAATCAAGGTTTTATCTGGAATTTGATAATTTCCGTTGTGACGGTAGTTGCCATTCTGTTGTTTTTTATCGGATTCAAAAATGGTATCCTGATAGGTAGTGGTCTGGTCTTTTCCATTTTTGCAACGCTGATTGTGATGTTGGCTCAAGGGATAGCTTTGCAGCGTATGTCACTGGCTGCAATTATTATTGCAATGGGAATGCTGGTGGATAATGCCATTGTAGTATCCGATTCGGCATTAGTCAATATGCAACGGGGGATGCGCAAGCGAGTGGCCATAATGCGAGCTTGTTCCTCAACTGCATTACCGTTATTAGCGGCAACAATTATCGCAATTTTAACTTTTTTACCTATATATTATTCACCGCATATAACCGGTGAGTTGTTGTCATCCTTAGTTGTAGTTATCGGCGTTTCGCTGATGTTCAGTTGGGTCTTTGCGCTGACGCAGACTCCTTTCTTCATTCAGGAGTTTGTTCGTCGGCCAAGACCCGACGAACTAAAGGATGCTCTTTTTGAAGGTAAATATTATGATAAGTTTCGTGCAGCATTGAGGTGGGTGATTTGTCATCGGTATGCAACAATAGGATGCATGGTTGTGATGATGTTGCTAGCGGCTTGGAGTTTCAAGTTTATTCCCAAGGTGTTTATGCCGGCGTTGGATAAACAGTACTTCACATTGGATGTATGGTTACCCGAAGGGACAAAAATAGAAGAAACGGACCGTCAGATAATGGAAATGTCGGAATATATCCGTGGGCAGGAGGAAACGGAAATAGTATCTACTTATATAGGAAGAACTCCGCCACGTTATTACTTGTCTAATGTATCTTTTGGACCTCAGTCCAATTATGCACAAATATTGGTAAAATGTAAAACGTCAGAACTTTCCCGTCAGTTGCATACCCGGTTACAAGATTCGATTTCGCTGAAATATCCCGAACCTCTGATTAAAGTGAATAAGTTTGAATTGAGTCCTTTGACGGAGGCCGTCATTGAAGCCCGTTTTCTTGGCCCGGACCCTGCTGTACTTGATTCATTGGTGGGACAAGCTATTGAAGTGATGCGACGAAATCCCAAAGTAGCGGATGCACGTAATGAATGGGGAAATATGTCGTTGGTAATTCGCCCGGTTTATGATCCTGTGAAGGCGGGTGCATTAGGTATCACCAAGGCTTCGATGATGCAGTCAGTGAAATCAATCAATGACGGTCTGCCTGTTGGTATCTACCGGGATGATGAGAAAAAGGTACCTGTTTTGTTGAAATCAGGTGATGTGGATATTACTGATGTCAATGCATTGGGAGATTTCTCAATTTGGAATGGAGAAAGATCGGCTCCGCTTTCGCAGGTCACGGAACGAATAGAAAGAGGTTGGGAATTTCCTCAGGTACGGACATATAACCGGCAACTTTCAATGGCTGCCATGTGTGGGGTGAAACCGGGCTACACCATGTCCGAGGTACATGGAGAAATACGGAAAGAAATAGAGAAAATCCACTTACCGGAAGGATACACCTTCTTTTGGGATTCTCAATATAAAGATCAAGGGGAGGCGATGCAGGCTATTGCGAAATATTTTCCGTTGGCATTTCTTGCATTGATAGTCATTTTGGTGGCCTTGTTCGGCAATTTCCGCGAGCCGGTTATCATTCTTTGCATTCTGCCTTTGTCTTTGATAGGAATTGCTGTTGGTATGTTGCTGACAGGGTTTGATTTTGGATTCTTTCCGATAGCCGGCTGGTTAGGTTTGCTTGGGATGATAATCAAAAATGTAATTGTGCTGATTGATGAGATAAATGTTCAACATCGGAGTGGAATTGATTTATATACATCCATTGTTGAGGCTACTGTTTCCCGAACCCGTCCTGTGTTAATGGCTGCTACAACAACGATTTTCGGTATGGTGCCATTGTTGTTTGATGTTGCTTTCGGGGGAATGGCTGTTACTATAATTTTCGGATTGACATTTGCTACGGGATTAACGCTTTTTGTCACCCCCGCCTTATATTCCATGTTTTATAAAGTAAAAGGAAAATGAAGATGAGAAAAGGAATATTTAGCCTGTTGTTTTGTACTTTCGTCTTTTTGTCTTTGCCGGTTCTTGCACAACAAAGCACATTGCTGGAGAAATATCGGACTATGGCATTGGACTATAATCACGATTTGAAAGCAGCGGAAAAGAATATCGCTGCCAGTATGGAAGTAGAGAAATCTGCACGTGCCGATTTGAAACCGAAACTTTCCGGTGCTGCCAGTTTTCAATACACCGGAAATCCTATGGAACTAACTTTGGATATTCCTTCCATAGGGTTGTCGAAAACAGTGGAAGGAAAGAATTTAAACTATGGAGGTTCTCTGTCTATTTTACAACCGGTTTATACGGGAGGGCGTGTACTGGAGTCCATCCGTATGGCGCAACATCAGCAGGCCTTGGCCGGTAATCAGGCGAAAGCACTGAATGATGCTGTTTGTTACCAAACGGATATTCAGTATTGGAGTGCCGTTGCTCGGCAGGAAATTGTTGATGTCGCCGAAGACTTTCGTAATTCGATAGCAGCCTTGGTTAAAACAATAAAAGAAAGGGTAGAAGTAGGACTCGTTGACCCACAGGACCTGTTAATGGCAGAAGTGAAGTTAAATGAAGCGGAATATCAATTACTTCAGGCGCAAAGTAATTTTGAAACAGGCAGAATGGCATTAAACTCAATGATTGGTGTCCGGCTGGAACAGCCTACGGAGTTGGATGCGCAGATACCGATAGTAGTTGTCAGCGATTCTCTGTGGTTATCTACCGGGATGGGACGTCCGGAAATACAAATGGCTTATGACAAAATTCGTATTGCTGAGAGCACAAAAAAACTGAATGATTCGCAATTCAAACCTCAATTCTATGTGGGAGTAGAAGGTAGCTATTCATCTCCCGGATACAATTTCAAGAAAGATTTAGACCCAAACTACGCTGTTTATGCTAAAGTGTCCGTTCCTATTTTTGAATGGGGAAAACGGAGAAGCGAGAAGCGTGTTTCTTCCTTTCGTATCGGAATGGCGGAAGATAATCTAAATAAAGTCGTAGACCGGGTGGAATTAGAAGTGAGTGTAGCGCGTAAGGCATTGTCACAGGCTATTGAACGTGTTCGTTTGAGTGAAAGTTCGCTGGCTAAAGCAGAAGAAAATGAGGCAAAAGCAGTAGAACGCTACAATGAAGGAAAAGTTTCGGTGGTGGAAGTGATTGATGCGCAAACCTATCGGCAGACTTCGCAGGTGAACTATGTACAGGCAAAAGCTGCTGCACAAGGACATTATTCGGAATTAATAAAAGCGCTCCATAGTTATGATTATCGCTAAAAAGCAGTAACTTTGTGTGAAAAGAATCGTATGAATATAAAATTGAACCGTATATCATATAGTGCGCTGTTTTCAGGGCTAGGCGTTTTCTCTTTTTTCCTGCTAGCCAACTATGCGGAACTTTCCGATAGAGTATCGGATGCGTTATATTCGGTAGGAATGTTTCTGTTTTTTATTCTTGCGTTCAATTTGCTCGGATATTCTACTATTCGGCTGACTACGTGGGTAGATAATCAGTATTCGGTGAATATTCATCGTCGTTGGAAACTGATTTTTATTTATACAATGGTGATGTTGATGTTTTTTCTGCTCAATTATGGATTGTTGGTAACTGCCAAATTCTTGGTCGGTGCTTCACATCCTTTTGTTTTTCCTAATGGCGGGTGGCGTATCTTGATATTAGTTTGGTTGGTGGAACTGGTGATTTTAGGTTTGCTGCTTGCCAACCGTTCTATGCAGCATACCCTCAAATTGCAGAAACAGGCGGCTGCTTTGCAGGAAGAAAATAACATAGCACGCTATACAGCTCTTCAAAACCAGCTAAACCCCCATTTTCTGTTTAATAGTTTGAATACGTTGATTTCAGAAATCAGATATAATCCTAAAAATGCAGAACTCTTCACACAACATCTTTCCGACGTATATCGTTATACTCTCCAGTGTCAGAATCAGCGATTGGTGACGTTGCAGGATGAGCTTGGTTTTCTTGATTCATATATTTTTCTTCATCAAGTTCGTTTGGGTGATTGCATTTATGTCCACAACAATGTGCCGGATGAGTGGAAAGAGATGAAGATGCCGCCTTTGACGCTTCAGCTATTGGTCGAAAATGTAATCAAGCATAATGTGATCCATTCGGGGAAACCAATGGTTATCGAGCTGTGTAATGTAGAAGAACCTCCGACTCTGATAATCTGTAATCCGATTCGGCCCAAAAAATGCGGAGTCGTTTCGGGAATGGGGCTGAAAAATCTTTCCGCCCGTTATAAGCTCCTTTGTAATCAGGATATTGTGATAGAAAATGAATCTGATAAATTTACCGTAAAAATTCCCTTGCTTTCATGAATAAGATAAAAGCTGCAATAATAGAAGATGAAGTGCCGGCGGCACGTTTGCTACATGAGATGATACAGTCGCTTCGCCCGGATTGGGAGGTGATGATTCTGCCCGGTACTATCGAAGAATCCGTTGAATGGTTTCATGTGAATCCTCATCCGGAACTTTTATTTTTGGATATTCAGTTGACGGACGGCAATTCATTTATGTTGATTGAACAAGCTCGGCCGGATAGTATGATTGTTTTTACCACCGCTTATGACGAGTACGCTGTCCGTGCTTTTGCGGTGAATAGCATTGACTATTTGCTGAAACCGATTCATCAGGAACGTTTATTGCAGACTATCGAACGTTTCGAGAGTCTCACAGAGAAATATATCCGTGATTTTAATCGGGAGAGCCGTATACTGGAGGTGTTGGACAGTTTGTCTGATACGCAGAAGCTTCCGGTGGTAGAGAATAAAAAATATCGCACCCGATTTCTTATTTCTTCCGGTAATAAACTTTTTACTTTGGCGGTAAGTGATGTTGCCTATTTCTATTCGGAGAACAAGCTCACTTTTGTAGTTACCAAGAATAATAGAGAATATGTTCTGGACTTTGCTTTGGATAAACTCTGCGAACAATTGAATCCTGATGTCTTCTTTCGGACCAATCGTCAGACACTTGTTTCGGTAGATGCCATTCAGCGTATCGAACCCTATTTTTTAGGTAAGGCGGTTGTACACGTCCTGCCACCATTTAAAGATAAAATCATAGTCAGCAAAGACAAGATAGCGGCTTTCAAGGTGTGGCTGAATTATTAAGCCTTGCTTTTACAATAAGATAATGCGTTTCTGCATGATATCCATAAGCTGTGCCTTAAGCAACCGTGCATTGATAGGTTTGGGCATATAGCCGTCAAATCCGCTTGCCATTACCCGTTGTTCGTCCGAAGCATATGCAAAGGCTGTAATGGCAATAATCGGTACCTTGGCCGAATATTTACGTATTTCTTTGGTTGCTTCGTAGCCGTCCATGACAGGCATATTGATATCCATTAATACAATTTGCGGATCGTATTCCTTGAACATATTTACGGCTTCTTGTCCGTCCCAGGCATGTATTAAGTGGTAATCATATTTTAGTATCGACTCGAACAGTTTGTAATTACTTTCATTGTCTTCTGCAATTAGAATTATTAGTTTATCTTTTGCGATTGTAATACTTTGAATTTTTTTTTGAGGAGCTTTTTCTATGGCTTCTATCTGCTTATAGGGTAATGTGAACCAAAATGTAGACCCCTTTCCTTCTTCGGATTCTACACCGATTTTTCCACCCATGTGGTTGATGAGTGTACGGCAGATTGAAAGTCCTAATCCTGTGCCTTGTGCAAAAGAATTTAGTTTGACAAAACGTCCGAAGATGCTATCCAGCTTATCTTGGGGAATACCACAGCCGGTGTCGGTCACATAGAAATAAAGTTCATTGTTTTGCCGTTCATAGCCAAATCGGATACTGCCTTGGCTAGTGAACTTAATAGCATTTGTGACGAAGTTGATAATTAACTGCGATAACCTGTTCTTCTCTATGTTTGCAAAACAAGGTTCTTCGGGAGCTACAAATTCCAGTTTTACGTTGTCTGACTTTAATTTCAACTGGCAACTGTTTTCCAACTCTCTCATTAAGTCATTGATTTCGACATTGGAGTAATGTAAATCCAATGTGCCTGCTTCTATTTTTGACAAATCAAGGATGTCGCTAATGAGTTGCAGTAATAAAGTATTATTGTTTTCAATGATACTCACATATTCTTGTTTTTCTTCTTCCTCTTCGGTCGAGGCCAATATTCCGGAGAAGCCGACTATGGCATTCAGAGGAGTACGGATTTCGTGGCTCATATTTGCAAGAAAAGCGGATTTCAGGCGGTTGGATTCTTCAGCACGGTTTTTGGCGTTGATCAGCTCCTGTTCCATTTTCTTTCGTTCGGTGATGATGAGTGAAGACCCCACCAAGGTCAGTGGCTTGCCGTTTTCATCCCGGGTTTCGACAGCAGCTTGTGCTTCCACCCATTCTATCCTGTGAAAGCCTTTGTGAGTGTTGATTACGCGATATTCTTCTTTTACTTTTTCTGAACGTCCCTCTATCAAATCTTTGTAGGCTTGTTCCACCCGTTTCCGGTCTTCTTTAAATATTTTAGAGAAATATTGAATATCGGGCACTGCCAGTTGCTCCTCGGCTATACCCTTTCCCTGGGTACTGAGTTCTATCGGTTTATTGATATCACAAAGAATTGTTCGGCTCGTTAAGTCCCATTTCCACGGCACGATATTGGCTACATCGAGTGACATGGCAAGTTTGTTGTTAATCGTACTTAATTTTTGTTGTGCTCTGTGTAGTTCGGTACTGTCCAGGCAAAAGACGTCTATCATTTTGTTATGCGGATTTCCCCGGAGTACTATATCGTAAAAGGCATCTATTTTCCTGAAATAATAAGGGAATGTTATTGCTTTGTTTTCTGCTAATGCTATTTGGATGAAATGCAAAAACTCGGGCATGGATTCAGGGAATATCTCACTTGCTTTCTTACCTATCACTTCTTCCTTGCGATAGAAGTTCTTCTCAAAATGGCTATTTACATTTCGGTAAATCAGTTCTACGGGAGTCCCTTTTTCATCGGTGATTAATTCTTCCTGCATATAAAGAATAGGCATATTATTTATCAGATTCTTAAAATCCGTCATGGCGTCTATTTCTTTTCGTTGTGCGTTCTTTATTATGTTCAGGCTGTGAATACGGTAAAATAGTAGAAATGCTAGTAATACAACAAAACATAGTGTCCCTATAATAAAGTACTCATTTTGTTTCCAAAATGATAGTGGCTTGTTCAGGAAATGTGTATCCGGTGGACACATGGAAGGAGAAAATCCCTTACGGAGTAAGATTTTATAATTGATAATAGGGGCGCCGTCTGTCGGTATGTAAAATGGAATATCGCGTGCTTGTTTGCCTGCGAGTATTTCAGCAATGGTATGGATTAATTGTTGGTTGAAGTGCTTTTGATTGTAGGTATAGCCACCTATCATTCCGCCGTTTTCTTCGGTGATGTCCGCCATATTGAGAGTGAATATGGGGGCGGCTGTTGTCCCTATCAGTTTGTGGGCATTGGAGACTAACGAGGTGTTGCCTGCAAATGTCGTTTTATAGAACCAGGAAGAAAATAAAACTCCTGTTGTTTTTGGATCAACGAAATACAATGAATCCAATAGTTGGTTCGTTGTCATGTCTTGTGGGGTTATAAACTGATACTCTACATTCGGATGCGTTTTTTTCAGTTTATTGCGGATATCTAAATTGTTGGTTTGGTTAATTTGCCGCGCGTCACCGATAAATATGAATTTCTTTATTTCGGGAACGATATGGCATATTAGTTGTATATTCTCATCCAGATAAAGATTTGAATATAAGAGAACCATATTATATGGGTCGGCCAATTGAGTGAGAGGAGTGCGGTCGGCTGTTGCAATGGCTTGTTTCTTGGTGTAAGTCTCCTGCGGACCCAGATAGTTTTCTTCCGAGCATAATACGATAGGAATGTCTCCCCACAGTTCTCTGTATTCATCGCGCATCAATAAGGCGGGATTTCCCAACAAAATAAGTAAACGGGGACGGTGTCTTTTATATTTTTGAGAAATCGACAGTTTGAATTCTGCCAGTGTGGAGTCATTTTCAATCATTAACATATTCATGTGTTCCGCATATAAAGCCAGTTGCGGGTCTTTCTGTACATATTCCGTTACCGTAGAAATCATGCGGTTACTCCAAGGGGAAGATTCTGCATAAGAGTTAATACATAAGATATAATTTGAAATGTCAATATGATCTCTTTGTGCTATACTGGGTACAATAGATATGAAACATAAAAGTAGCAACAATAAGCGTTTTTTTATATCCATGAAAAAAAGTCTTGTTTGTGATATTGTTATTTATAGATTGATCTTGCAAGGACAAAAGTAGTAAAAACAATCTGAAAATACCTACTTCCTAATCTGAAAATGGCAAAATGATTATATATTCGGAACTTTTAACTGTTTCCTTGTGTCTAAGTACGTAAGATTAATATGTTTAGACGCAGGCTTCTAACAGCATTTTGAATTATTGAATATGGGACTTTGCTTTGTATGGGGTGCGTAAACCAAAAACGCGAACCTTTTCCCTGTTCGGATTCCACTCCGATAGTACCGCCAAGATGCTCGATGATACTTCTGCAAATAGACAGCTTTAAGCCTGTGCCTTTCGAGAAAGTATTCAGCTTTACAAAACGGTCGAACACTTGGTTAACTTTATCAGGAGCAATGCCCATTCCTGTATCGGTCACGGATAATTCTATCTTATTGATTTATAGCATCGTATATGAAGCGTTTTTGCTTTTTAAATCAACAGGTCATTCCTTTAAAAGGAACGACCTGTTGCACACCGAGAAATGCATTGTTTCTTTTAAAGGAACGCGCTTCTCTATAAACAGACTGCGTTGAGTTAATTTGTTTGTTTACATTTATTGTTATATATTCCTGTCATTTGGCTTTATTTCAGTGCTTCAATAACTTGTGGTAACATTGTCCAAATAGTATTTTCATCCTGTGCAGTAAAGAAGTTACCGTCAATCTCTGATTTTTCATCGGTAGCTATTCCGTTTTGGATAGCCGGTTTGGCTAACGGATGAACAGCCACTTTCTTACCTTTCGTTATCCCTGTGAAGTCAAACATCATTGCACCGGCACAATGTCCGATCATTATTTTGCCCTTATCTCCGAAAGTTTTGATAACTTCCATTAGATCTATATTATAAGGTTTGTCTGCATTCTGCTGAAATACAGGTACAGCGTCTCCGCATGAGAAAACAAATGCGTCAAACTCATCCTCATGTCCTTTCAAATTAGCAATCACATCATCTGTTGTCAGACTGATTCCTGAATTTGTTTTAATCTCCTTCGTATCCGATACGGCAAATACTTTATATGAAATGCCATTTTCAAAAAATGCTTCCAGGTATTGGAATAATCCACAACCATTTACCGGATTTACTGCTAAAACTGCTACTTTCTTTGCCATAATCATAATTATTTAAATGAAACAATAGTTATTATTAGTAAGTTTATTACTTTTGTGATGCAAATGTATCTTCCTTTGTTGAGAAAAGCAAGAACGCACCTCTGAATAAGGAAGTTACATGGAAGTAACTATTGTTGTAATTCAGTTAAATACAAAACGTTAAAAGATGAAAAACTTCCACCCGACAGGAAATTGTCCAGTTAGAGATGTGCTCAGCCGCTTGGGAGATAAGTGGTCGATGCTGGTGCTTATCACTTTGAATGCCAATGGTACTATGCGTTTTAGCGACATTCATAAGACAATAGGAGATGTTTCTCAGAGAATGTTGACGGTCACTCTTCGTACACTCGAATCCGATGGATTGGTGGAGCGGAAAGTGTATGCGGAAGTACCTCCTCGTGTAGAGTATAACTTGACGGATACGGGAGGGACTCTGATTCCTCATATTGAAGGATTAGTAGGGTGGGCCTTGGAGAATATGAATACGATTTTGGAACATAGAAAAAATGATTAATAATAGGCGGTTGTATGAATATTCCCTGTACACTCATACCTAATGTATTTGTAAACTCCTCATCTGTCATTATGC
Organism: Bacteroides caccae; assembly: GCF_002222615.2. Classification (NCBI taxonomy): domain Bacteria; kingdom Pseudomonadati; phylum Bacteroidota; class Bacteroidia; order Bacteroidales; family Bacteroidaceae; genus Bacteroides; species Bacteroides caccae. Next base: position 2,523,157 of record NZ_CP022412.2, read on the forward strand.
ATCGTAAAAAATTCCATTCCGTAATTTTTCGGTACTCTTATTTAATGGTATTTTTCACATAGTACAAGGTTGTTTTTGCTTTTGATTTTTCATATTGTAAAGATATACTTATTTATATGGTGTTTTTGTTTGCACTGTGATATTTTTATATCTTTGCGAGGAGAGCTATTCAATATTTAAAAACATGGAGATAAAGAAAGTAATTTCAGATAAGAAAGAATTCCTCGAATTGTTACTCTTGGCTGATGAACAAGAAAGTATGGTAGACCGGTATTTGGAACGTGGCGATATGTTCGTTCTGTATGACAACGGATTGAAAGCAGCCTGTGTAGTAACCCGTGAAGGGGAAGGCATTTATGAAATCAAGAATATTGCTACTGTTCCTTTTTTTCAACGTCAGGGATACGGGAAACGTTTAATTGAATTTCTATTCGAGCATTATCTGGACAAGTGTACTGAAATGTTGGTTGGTACAGGAGATGTGTCTTCTACCATATCTTTCTACGAACATTGCGGTTTTACCATTTCCCACCGTGTAGAGAATTTCTTTACCGACAATTACGACCATCCGATTTATGAAGAAGGCAAACTGTTGACGGACATGGTATATTTGAAAAGAACATTCTAATGCTATTTCAGGATTATTTCAGTATCATGGTTTTTCTTTGCCGAGGATAATTTGTTATCTTTGCAACTTTAACCCGAAAATCAATGAGTAGCAAATTTATAATTATTAGAGTTTTATTGTTTGTGTTGTTGGTTGTTGGTACAACTTCTGCCATGATCGCACAAGATAATGATTTCACAACCTGGACTAAATTCAAAGTAAATCATAAGATTGACTCCCGCTTTGCTGTTTCCGGTAATTTGGAATTGAGAACGGAAGATGATATGAGTGCGATTGACCGTTGGGGAATTTCTGTCGGAGGTGATTACCGTGCCTTTTCGTTTTTGAAATTTGAGATTGGTTATGAAACGCATTATCGGAACTTAGGTGAAATAGGGTGGAAGTTCAGACACCGTTATCGTATTGGAGCTACGGCCAGTTTTCGTTATCAATGGCTCAAAATGTCTTTGCGGGAAAGGTTTCAGCAGACTTTTGATCGTGGAGAATCAGAAACTCGTTTACGTTCCCGGCTGAAGTTGGGATATGCTCCCCAAAAAGGAATTGTTTCACCTTATTTCTCTATTGAAATTTATCAAAGTTTGGATGATGCACCTTTTTGGCGGACAGCTCGTTTAAGGTATCGTCCCGGAATAGAGATTGATTTAACTAAGCGCTGGTCTCTTGATGCTTTTTATTGTTATCAATATGAATCTTCGCGAGGTAAGCATATTGCAGGGGTAGAGGTCGGTTATTCTTTTTGAGAATCATCAGATTGCTAATATAATAAGGTGAAGTAGGAAATCTCTGATATATATCAGTTTTTTGTAAGTTATTGATTATTTAGTATTTAAATAAAAATATAAAACTTTCCAAATAAAAATATTCTCTATCTGAATTATAATGTATACTTTCGTCCCTTGCATTTCAAAATGAAGTGCTGGAATCAAGATTCTACAGTTGCAACAGATGTGTTGTATAGTATCTCATAACCGCGAGCAAATACTTTCTCTTATGTCATTCTTTCTGTTCTATCAGAGATTTCTAATGGGAAATTAATAAAAAAATAAGATGAAAGTATTTCATTATTTACCCAAGAACATAGGTTCTTTTGCTATTTTCTCTATCTTGCTGACTGCTTGTGTGAACCACATTTCGGAAGAAAATGAAGCGATAATTGCTGATGGAAATATTCCATTGAAGTTTGTAACTGACATACATGAATTGATTAATACTCGTATTGTCGGTAATAGTTTTGAAGAAGGAGAAGGAGTCGGTTTATTCGCACTTGCGGGTTCCACTACAATGCAGGAGGAACGCTATGTAGATAATCTTCATTTTGTTCGTTCTTCCGGAGGCGAGTTTCTGTCGGATGAGTTGGTATATTATCCGGATGACGGAGTGACCCTTAATTTAGTGAGCTATTATCCTTATCGGCAAGAGGGAGTGGCGATAGGAGAGAGCACGATGTCGGTGTCAGTAGAAACAAATCAAGAGGTTGCTGCTGATTATTCTCGTTCAGATTTTTTGGTTGCTATCCGAGACGGTGTTTCTGCAAGCATAGATGCCATTCCTTTGACTTATAATCATAAGTTTTTTCGTCTGAAGATAGCGATCGTGCCGGGTGAAGGTGGCAATGTGGAAGATTTATTGGCAGCTGATCCCCACCTTTCGGTTAGTGGCTTTTATACAAAAGCAATATATGATTTTCAGAAGCAGTCTTATTCCGATTATTTGGAAGAAAATGTTATTATCCCGGCCGGAGTATGGCAGATAGAGGCTGAAAAGAAGTTGATAGGGAAAGAACTTATCTTGATACCGCAAGAGGTTATGGCCGGATATCAGTATGTGACGCTGGAAGTTGAAGGCAAACAGTATATTAGCTTGTTACCTTCAACTCTGAATTTGCAGGAAGGCAAACAAAGAGAGCTGGAAATAACTTTTGTAGCTGCTGAGGATATTTTGATGAACAAAGTTAGTGGAGAAATTAGCGATTGGAAAGGTGATGAAACTGATCATGCCGAATCGGAAAATCTTCATAAATATATAGATGTGTCGAAATTGACGTTTGCAAAATCGAATGTATATAAAGTCTTGAACGCAGGAAAACAGGTGGCTGAAATATGTAAGGAATATCTGGTGACTCCGTACTTTTCTTCTCAGGCAATAGTTGCTTATCCGATGAAGAATGATGCTACTGCTGATTTATCTCAAGGAGTGGTAGTTCAACTTCTAGGGCAAGCTGGTAAGGTGCATGGTGGTAAAGTGTCGTGGAATATAGATGAGCATTCGTTGACTTATATTGCCGGGACTTTGCCTGTTTATAATAATATTTATGTATTGGCAAACGGAAAAGTTACTTTGTCAATAACAGAGGCAGATGATGTGTTACAGGTATTAGCATTAGATGATGTGGCTCGTGATGTACGTGGAGGAGTAATTCATAATTATCCGTTGGTGAAAATCGGAACACAGTATTGGATGCGGAATAATCTGGAAGCAGCTTTGTTTGCGAATGGTGATGAAATTCCGAAATTGAATGAAGTTACTGAAAATGCTGTCGGGTATTTGCTATCCTGTACAAATAATTACCTTTATACCGCTAGTGTAGCATTATCTCCTGATTTCTTGCCACTCCATTGGAATATTCCAAATTGGGAGGACTGGAATATCTTAAATTCTTACCTGAAAGGGGATGTTTCTTTATTGAAATCGGGTGAATGGGTATCTATAGACGGGGCAGAAGTGTTGCCCGTTAACAATGATTCAGGTTTTAACGGACTTCCTGTAGGAATGTATTCTTATCCGGATCTAAGTGTTTTAGAAGGCAAGTTTTTAGGATATTGGACACTGGATGATACAAATACGGAAATGGCTGAATCTGTCTTTTTTTTGAAAAGCAATGCAAATACTATGGAAACGGCCACATCAGCTGTTGAAAGAAAGGCTTTTTCTATCCGCTGTATCCGAAAGTAAATCTATGGAAATGATTCGTCTTTTTCATATTTTGCCTATATTTGGGAAGTAAAACTAAATAATGGAGAGAATTATGAAGAAGATAATAAATCCTTGGAAAGGTTTGGAAGGATACAATTGTTTTGGTTGTGCTCCCAATAACGAAGCCGGAGTAAGAATGGAATTTTATGAAGACGGTGACGAAATCGTGAGTATCTGGAAACCGCGTCCTGAATATCAGGGTTGGATTGACACTTTGCACGGCGGTATTCAAGCTGTTTTATTAGATGAAATTTGTGCTTGGGTTGTGTTGCGTAAATTGCAGACAACAGGAGTAACTTCTAAAATGGAAACTCGTTACCGGAAGTCTGTCGATACGAAAGATTCTCACGTTGTACTGCGGGCTGCTATCAAGGAAATAAAAAGAAACATTGTTATCATCGAAGCTAAGCTATATAATAAGGATAATGAAGTATGTACGGAGGCAGTTTGTACCTACTTTACTTTCTCACAGGAAAAGGCGAAAAGCGAAATGCATTTTTTGCACTGTGATGTAGAGCCGGAAGAAATTCTACCTTTAATTTGAAATAAAAACTCAAGTTTTTGTGATAAATGTTTGGAAGTATGAAACAAATGCTTTACTTTTGTCGCAGTTAATAAAAGAAATATGAAATATACAGCTACACATCATCATCATCATTTTCCTAACGAATAACTCGGTGGGCATAGATGATATTGTGTATACTCTATATAACGATAACAAAGGCTTGCCGAATACGGTAAGCCTTTTTTTTATTCCCTTAATTCGAATAGTAATTAATAATAAATAATTAAATAAGATCATGTTAAGAATTGCAGTACAGGCCAAAGGACGTCTTTTTGAAGAGACAATGGCACTTTTAGAAGAGTCGGATATCAAGTTGAGTACTACTAAACGTACCTTGTTGGTGCAGTCTTCCAATTTTCCTATTGAAGTATTATTCCTTCGTGATGATGATATTCCACAAACAGTAGCTACCGGTGTAGCCGATTTGGGTGTTGTCGGTGAAAATGAATTTATGGAAAAAGAAGAAGATGCTGAAATCATTAAACGCTTGGGATTCAGCAAATGCCGTTTGTCACTAGCTATGCCGAAAGATTTGGAATATCCGGGATTATCATGGTTTAATGGAAAGAAAATTGCCACTTCTTATCCTGTTATTCTTCGTAATTTCCTGAAGGAAAAGGGCGTGAATGCAGAAATTCACGTTATTACCGGTTCCGTAGAGGTATCTCCGGGCATTGGACTGGCTGATGCTATTTTTGATATTGTAAGTTCCGGCTCTACTTTGGTCAGCAACCGTTTGAAAGAAGTGGAGGTGGTCATGAAATCTGAAGCTCTACTGATTGGTAACAAGAATATGAGCGATGAGAAGAAAGAAGTGTTGAATGAATTACTGTTCCGCATGAATGCGGTGAAAACAGCAGAAGATAAGAAATACGTATTGATGAATGCTCCGAAGGATAAACTGGAAGAAATTATTGCCGTCTTGCCGGGTATGAAAAGTCCTACTGTCATGCCATTAGCGCAGGAAGGCTGGTGTTCGGTTCATACAGTATTGGACGAGAAACGTTTTTGGGAGATTATCGGAAAGTTGAAAGCTTTGGGCGCAGAAGGTATTCTGGTATTGCCGATTGAAAAGATGATCGTGTAAAATACGTGGAAATAAATAATCTATGCTGAAGAATGAAATTAATTAAATACCCTACAAAAGACCAGTGGACGGAACTCTTGAAACGTCCGGCACTGAATACGGAAAGTCTGTTTGACACAGTTCGTTCCATTATAGACAAGGTAAGGGCAGAAGGTGATAAAGCTGTACTCGAATATGAAGCAACCTTTGATAAAGTAACCTTGTCCTCACTTGCTGTTACTCCTGAAGAAATACGGGTAGCCGAAACATTGGTGAGTGATAAATTGAAAGCCGCTATCTCTTTGGCTAAACAGAATATCGAAACATTTCACTCAGCTCAACGCTTTGTCGGAAAGAAGGTGGAAACGATGAACGGTGTAACCTGTTGGCAGAAAGCAGTGGGGATTGAGAAAGTCGGGCTTTATATCCCGGGGGGAACTGCCCCGCTTTTCTCAACCGTATTGATGTTGGCTGTTCCCGCAAAAATTGCAGGATGCAAAGAGATCGTACTTTGTACTCCTCCTGATAAAGAAGGAAATATTCACCCGGCTATTCTTTTTGCTGCCCAACTGGCGGGAGTGAGCAAGATTTTCAAAGCAGGTGGTGTGCAAGCTATCGCTGCTATGGCCTATGGAACAGAAAGCGTACCTAAAGTATATAAGATCTTCGGTCCCGGAAACCAATATGTGACAGCTGCCAAACAATTGGTCAGCTTGAGTGATGTAGCTATTGATATGCCTGCGGGTCCATCGGAAGTAGAGGTTTTGGCTGATGCATCGGCAAATCCGGCTTTTGTAGCTGCGGATTTATTGTCTCAGGCAGAACATGGAGTGGATAGCCAGGCTATGCTGATTACAACTTCCGAGAAACTGCAAACGGAAGTTATGGCTGAAGTAGAACGTCAATTAGCTGAATTGCCTCGTCGTGAAATTGCCTCCAGATCGTTGGAAAACAGTAAACTAATTCTGGTTAGAAATATCGATGAAGCATTGGAACTCACGAATGCTTATGCTCCCGAACACTTGATTGTGGAAACGGAAAACTATATGGAAGTAGCCGAACGGGTCACTAATGCCGGTTCTGTCTTCTTAGGTGCTTTGACTCCTGAAAGTGCGGGCGATTATGCTTCCGGCACCAATCATACCTTGCCGACTAATGGATACGCGAAAGCATATAGCGGTGTAAGTCTGGATAGCTTTATCCGCAAGATTACATTCCAGGAAATCCTTCCGGAAGGGATAAAGACCATCGGTCCGGCTATCGAAGAAATGGCCGCCAATGAACATTTGGACGCACATAAGAATGCCGTCACTATCCGCCTTAAAGCAATTAATAAGTAATAACTGAAAACTAAAAGAGTATTGCTGATGAAAACGTTACAAGAACTAACCCGCCCGAACATTTGGAAGTTGAAACCTTACTCTTCGGCTCGTGATGAATATAAAGGTTATACGGCTTCTGTCTTTTTGGATGCAAACGAGAATCCGTACAATACACCTCATAACCGTTATCCGGACCCTATGCAGTGTGAACTGAAAACACTGCTGTCGAAAATAAAGAAAGTGTCTCCCGAACATATTTTTCTGGGAAATGGCAGTGATGAGGCTATTGATTTGGTATTTCGTGCATTCTGCGAACCGGGTAAAGATAATGTGGTCGCTATCGACCCTACTTACGGAATGTATCAGGTGTGTGCCGATGTGAACGATGTGGAATACCGGAAAGTGCTGTTGGATGATAACTTTCAGTTTTCGGCAAATAAATTATTGGCAGCTGCCGATGAACATACCAAGCTGATTTTCCTTTGTTCACCGAATAATCCGACAGGAAATGATTTGATTCGGTCTGAAATAGAAACACTCCTTCGCGAGTTTGAAGGATTGGTAATACTGGATGAGGCATATAGTGATTTCTCCGATGCACCTTCTTTTTTGGAAGAATTGGATAAGTACCCGAATCTTGTTGTATTCCAGACATTCTCCAAAGCATGGGGATGTGCTGCCATTCGTTTGGGAATGGCATTTGCGTCAGTCGAAATAATCGGTATCCTGAGCAAAATCAAATATCCCTATAATGTCAATCAACTGACCCAGCAACAAGCTATTTCTATGTTGCATAAACATTATGAAATAGAACGTTGGGTTAAAACGTTGAAGGAAGAACGTGATTATCTGGAAGAAGAATTTGAGAAATTACCTTGTACCATCAAACTGTTCCCGTCTGATGCGAACTTTTTTCTGGTTAAAGTGACGGATGCGGTGAAAATATACAATTATCTTGTAGGTGAAGGTATCATCGTGCGCAATCGCCATTCGGTTTCACTTTGCTGTAACTGTTTGCGTGTAACAGTGGGCACTCGGATAGAGAACAATACGTTATTGGCTGCTCTTAGAAAATATGAAGGATAATGGACACGAAGAAGAAAGTATTATTTATAGATAGAGATGGTACATTGGTCATTGAACCGCCTGTTGATTATCAGCTCGATTCGTTGGAAAAACTAGAATTTTACCCGAAAGTATTCCGTAATCTGGGCTTTGTCCGCAGTAAACTCGATTTCGAGTTTGTAATGGTTACTAATCAGGATGGACTGGGCACTTCATCTTTCCCGGAAGAAACATTTTGGCCTGCTCATAATTTGATGTTGAAAACATTGGCAGGAGAGGGGATTGCGTTTGATGATATTTTGATTGACCGTAGTTTTCCCGAGGATAATGCACCGACCCGTAAACCGCGTACCGGAATGCTGACAAAGTATATTGATAATCCTGACTACGATCTTGCCGGAAGTTTTGTGATTGGTGACCGTCCCACTGACGTGGAACTTGCCAAGAATTTGGGATGTCGTGCCATTTATTTGCAGGACTCAACAGAAAGCTTGAAAGAAAAAGGACTGGAAAATGTTTGTGCTCTTGCAACAACAGACTGGGATCAGATAGCCGAGTTCCTTTTTGCCGGTGAACGAAAAGCAGAGGTTCGTCGTACAACGAAAGAAACGGATATTTATGTTGCCTTGAACCTTGATGGAAGCGGCATTTGCGATATTTCCACCGGGCTTGGCTTTTTCGATCACATGCTCGAACAGATTGGAAAACACTCCGGTATGGATTTAACGATTCGTGTAAAAGGAGATTTGGAGGTAGACGAACATCATACTATCGAAGATACTGCTATTGCTTTAGGGGAGTGTATTAATCAGGCTTTAGGTAGTAAGCGTGGGATTGAGCGCTATGGCTATGCACTGCCTATGGATGATTGTCTTTGTCAAGTTTGTCTGGACTTCGGTGGTCGCCCTTGGTTAGTATGGGATGCTGAGTTTAAGCGCGAGAAAATAGGAGAGATGCCAACGGAAATGTTTCTTCATTTTTTCAAGTCATTGAGCGACGCTGCAAAAATGAATCTGAATGTCAAAGCAGAAGGGCAGAATGAGCATCATAAAATAGAGGGAATTTTTAAAGCCCTTGCACGTGCCTTGAAAATGGCAATTAAGAGAGATATCTATCATTTTGAACTTCCTTCCAGCAAAGGGGTACTCTGATTTCTTAAATACACAGACTTATGCAGAAACGAATCCTGTTAAGCCTACTTTGGGGAGTAATCTTTTCTCTTTCTCTTTTTAGTCAAAACCTGAAAGCAGAGAAGATTACTCTTCCCGATAGTAAACTGAATAATTTATATAAGATAGATTCAGGTGTATATCGTTCCGAACAACCTTCACACTCGGACTTTAAAGCTCTCGAAAAATATGGTATTGGAGAGTCTCTTAATCTTCGTAATAGACATAGTGACAATGATGAGGCAACAGGAACGACTGTGAAACTTCATCGAGTAAAGATGAAAGCGCACTCGGTAGATGAGGAACAGCTGATAACTGCATTGCGCATCATAAAGAATCGTAAATCGCCCATTGTCATTCATTGTCATCATGGCTCTGACCGTACAGGAGTCGTGTGTGCTCTTTACCGTATTATATTCCAGAATGTCTCTAAAGAAGATGCAATTCGTGAAATGACTGACGGAGGCTTTGGCTTTCATCGTATTTATAAAAACATTATTAGAAGAATCAGGGAAGCTGATATTGAACGAATAAAAAGAGAAGTGATGACTGTTGGAGGATCGTACTAGTACCCTGTTTGTACTACCGTGCTGTCACAACCGTGCCATCGCATTGGCACAACTATGCCATGCCGTTGGCACAGTTGTGCCAATGGGGTGGCACAAGCCTATTGATAGGATGCCTATAAACCTTCTATTTCTTTAAGCCACATGGCTGAATTTGCGTCGCTCGGCATTCGCCAATCCCCTCTCGGACTGATAGAAATACTGCCTACTTTAGGGCCATCAGGCAAGCAGGAACGTTTGAATTGTTGATTGAAGAAGCGGCGGAAAAAGATAGCCAGCCATTTCTTGATTGTCTCTTCATCATAATTACCTTTGAATGCGATGTTTGCCAGATAATAAATCTTTGAAGGGCGGAAACCGAAACGTAGGAAATAATAAAGGAAGAAGTCGTGTAGTTCGTAAGGACCGACTAGGTCTTCCGTCTTTTGTTTGATTTCTCCGTTTTCGTCTGCCGGAATCAGTTCCGGACTGATAGGAGTATCCACTATATCAAGCAATGTGGTTTTTGAATCTTCGTCCACACCATTTTCTGCCACCCACTGTACCAGATATTTTACGAGTGTTTTGGGGACGCTTGCGTTAACGCCATACATAGACATGTGATCGCCATTATATGTTGCCCATCCTAAAGCAAGTTCTGATAAATCTCCTGTACCTATTACCATTCCCCAGGTTTGATTGGCCACGTCCATTAAGATTTGTGTACGTTCGCGTGCCTGTGAATTTTCGTAAGTGACATCATGCACATTTATATCATGGTCTATATCCTTGAAATGTTGAATACAAGCGTCTTTAATACTAATTTCACGAATAGATATTCCTAATGATTTCATCAGGTTGATAGCATTATGGTAGGTGCGGTCAGTCGTTCCGAAACCGGGCATTGTGATTCCAAGAATTCCTTTTCTGGATAATCCTAGTTTATCAAACGTTTTCACGCAGACAAGTAGTGCAAGCGTTGAATCCAATCCACCGGAAATTCCTACTACGGCAGTCTTGGCTCCTGTGTGGACAAGCCGTTGTGCCAATCCCGCTACCTGAATAGCGAAAATGTCTTCACAGTGTTCGTTTAGTTCTTTCCCTTGTGGTACAAATGGATGTGGATGGAAACTTCGGGTGAGGGTTAGTTCTTTACTGTTTACAAATTCTGTGGCAACAGAGACTGCTCTCTTGTCTCTTAATTTAGCTTGATTAGCCGCGAAAGTTGTGTTGATTCTACGTTCTGCGCGTATACGTTCTACATCAATCTCGCTGATAATAAGCTGTTCTTCCATGCTGAATCGCTCACTGCGTGCAAGCAGACTTCCATTTTCGTAAATCAATCCATTTCCGGCAAAGACTACATCAGTAGTAGACTCTCCGAAACCGCAAGATGAAAAGACATATCCTGCGATACAGCGTGCAGACTGTTGACTGATGAGAGAACACAGATAATTGTGTTTTCCGATACCTTCATTGTCTGCCGACATATTGAATAGGATTTCCGCCCCTTGTAAAGCTAGCGATGAGCTGGGAGGAATCGTGGACCATAGATCTTCACAAATTTCAATTCCGAAAGTAGTATCTGAAGTTTCAAAAAGCAAATTAGCTCCTATGGGAACAATTTGTCCGCATAGGCGTACATTGTCTGTTGTTAGTTGAATCGCGGAGGTGAACCAACGTTGCTCATAGAACTCTTTATAGTTAGGGAGATAAGTTTTGGCGGTAACGCCTAGTACTTTTCCTTTCTGGATAACTACTGCGCTGTTAATAACCGTCGAATTGACAACTACCGGCATACCAACAATAGAAATAATGTCCAATTGGCGCGTGTTATTCAGAATTTGCATTAATCCCATTTCTGCTTCTTCCAGCAAAAGCTGTTGACCGAACAAATCGCCGCAAGTATATCCAGTAATACTCATTTCCGGGAAAATGATGATTTGCACTCCCTTTCCTTCGGCTACTGCAATCAGGCTTTCTATTCTCTCTACATTGAATTTACAGTCGGCCACTTTCACGTGTGGCACGGCTGCTGCTACTTTCACGAATCCGTAGTTCATCTTATACCTTTTTATATATAATGAGTGCAAAAATAGGAAAATAGTTTTGAATATTTATCTTTTCTATGGTGAATCCTCTCAATGAGGTCTTTTCTATGTACTATAATACTGTTGTTTAAACTTATTCTTTTATTATAGTACAACAAAAGTAATGTTTTTCATTAGATTTTTCTCATATTTTATTTGTTTATTCCAAATAACTCTTTATCTTTGCATTGGATTTATAATTGTAATGAATACAAGTTTGGAAAGAAAGGGATAAATGATGAAACCATACGAACGATTATTAGACCATAATATAAAGCCTTCGATGCAACGTATTGCAATTATGCAATATTTGATGGAGCATCCTATTCATCCGTCAGCTGATGATATTTATACAGCATTATCTCCTTCGATGCCTACGCTTTCAAAGACTACAGTTTACAATACCTTGAAACTGTTTTCGGAGCAAGGAGCGGCTCAAATGCTTACAATTGATGAGAAAAATACTAATTTTGATGCAGATACTTCCGTTCATTCCCATTTTCTTTGTAAACGTTGCGGACACATTTATGACCTGCAATGTCCGGAAGCGGTGAAAAAAGTAGAGAGTCTGGAAATGGACGGACATCAGGTGTCGGAAGTGCATTATTATTATAAAGGTATATGTAAGAATTGCTTGATAAAAGATAAAGAAACACGTATTGACTAATTAATTTAAAATTGAGAAGAAAATGAAAAAATTTAGATGTACTGTTTGCGGTTACGTTTATGAAGGTGACGCAGCTCCTGAGAAATGTCCTTTGTGTAAAGCTCCTGCCAGCAAGTTTGTAGAAGTTGTTGAAGTAGAAGGTGGCGCATTGACTTTTGCTGATGAGCACGTTATCGGTGTTGCAAAAGGTTGCGACGAAGAAATGATTAAGGACCTGAACAATCACTTCATGGGCGAATGTACTGAGGTTGGAATGTATTTGGCTATGAGTCGTCAGGCAGACCGCGAAGGTTATCCTGAAGTAGCTGAAGCTTTCAAACGTTACGCTTGGGAAGAAGCTGAACATGCCGCTAAATTTGCTGAATTGCTGGGTGACTGTGTTTGGGATACCAAAACAAACCTGCAGAAACGTAAAGATGCTGAACAAGGTGCATGCGAAGACAAAAAACGTATCGCAACTCGTGCAAAAGCTTTAAATTTGGATGCTATCCATGACACTGTACATGAAATGTGCAAGGACGAAGCTCGTCACGGTAAAGGTTTTGAAGGTCTGTATAACCGTTATTTCGGCGATAAATAATCAAACCTCATAATAACTCTTAAAAGGTCTGTATTCAAAAATGAATGCAGACCTTTTTTGTCTATATTTGTTCATCAACTTTTAAATATCACAATTATGAGAAAAGTACAACTGTTGTTAGCTTGTTTAGTATTCTCGGTAGCTGCATTTGCTGCTGATAAAGTGATTAAGTTACCAAAACCTAATTTGAACCGTACTGGTACGGTGATGAAAGCATTGTCCGAACGTCATTCTACTCGTGAATTTGCTTCGAAAGCATTGAATTTATCTGATTTGTCGGATTTGTTGTGGGCTGCTAACGGTATTAATCGGAGCGATTCTGGAAAACGGACTGCTCCGTCGGCTTTGAATAAGCAGGATGTGGATGTATATGTGGTATTGCCGGAAGGTAGCTATTTATATGATGCAAAAAATCATCAGTTGAATCTGATAGCTGAAGGCGATTATCGTGGAGCAGTGGCAGGTGGACAGGCATTTGTAATATCAGCTCCGGTATCTTTAGTTTTGGTTAGTGATCTTTCTCGTTTTGGAGATACTAAGAATGCACATACTCAGTTGATGGGTGCTATGGATGCAGGAATCGTTTCCCAGAATATTTCAATCTTTTGTTCCGCTGCAAGGTTGGCTACTGTACCTCGCGCTTCGATGGATATCAATCAATTGAAGAAGGTGTTGAAATTGAAGGAAAGCCAGGTACCAATGATGAATCATCCTATAGGATATCTAAAATAAAAAACTGGACAGGATTCTAAAACTATTTCGGAGTAATTGAAGTGTACCCCAATTGTTTTTTGATAAACTTTTGGGGTACATTTCTTTTTCAGGTCGTCTCTTTTAATTAGTAGGAGTTTTTAGCTCAATACCCGAAGACTGTTAATTCACGAATTGCTGCGGGGGGACACGCATTTCCATGGCCTTCAGGAATGACTAGTTTCAAATAACGAGCTGTGGTCGATTTGACATAGTATCGAAATGTTTCTCTAATAAATTCATCATTGAAGTCAGAAGCACCGATTTTTTCCCAATTACTATTATTGTTGCTGGCATAAAATTCCACCCATTTGATATTATTAGCTCTACTAGCTTCTCCACGGTTTACTAAATCAATTTGAGCAATTGTGACCGGGTCTTTCATATCAATGGTAATTTCATAAGGAGGTTCGCACCAATTGGCTTCAGACTTAGTTTTACAGTGCCAGAAAGTCGTTTCATCGTCGTCAATTAGGTTTTTCACCGGATTGGCTGCTGCTTCGGAATTGCAAGCAATAATTTCCCATTTTGACTTATCTATTTTCTTCCCTTCTTTAACGATACGGAATAAAGTGCTACTTTCCTTGTCTATAACTAATGAATTATTCGGAGTGCCGTTCTGTGTCGCTTCAATGCTTCCAATAGTTATGGGCAATATATAGTTACCCGGAAGTAGATTATCTTTGAGTTGGTAGGAGGCTGTTGTTTCATTAACTCCTTCCGGTAAAGAAATTTTATCCGGAGCTGTGTACGATTCACTCGGTAGTAAGGTGAAATTAACCTTATTGTTTGAATTATACTGTTCAATCAGAGATTGATCGTGGGTTAAATCGCATTCTATATCCCATTTATTAGTAAAAGGTACGCTGATGTGGACGTCCATTTGGGAGGTTTGTAACGGATCTATATTGAATATTCCTGAGTTTGTGATTTGTACAATAGGTTCTGATACCTGAAATGCCAACAATGAAACACATCTTTCGGGGTTGATATTTAGTTCGTTAGAAACCAACCTCAGTGGAAGAACATATTGAATCTGGTCATAATCGGACAATTCGACTATTTTTTCAGGATGATAGGTTATATAACCGCACATTTCATTTTTATTTAGTAAAAATTCAATGTTGGACAATTCATAACAGTTTTCCGGTAACATTTGATAATTGGTTCTGTCTTCTCTGTTCAGAGAGTCTAGTAAATTGGGATCTATCATGAATTTTACTTTTCCTGACATATCGCTTAATCCGCCTCGTTGTACCCAAAGCTCTGCTTGATAACTTTCTCCTACATTGAATGATTTTTGTATATTCAGTGTATTGATAGCAACAGATACTAGGCTATCTGCTTTATCTGCGATCTCAAAGTTCTCGTTACAACTTGCTGTCAGTATCAAAAATACTATGGTTACCAGTATGGAGTATATTTTTTTCATCTTTTTTTATTTTAAGTCATAAAACATAATGTTGATTTACCATCCCGGATTTTGAACAAGCAGTTCAGTTTTCTTCATTTCATCGTCTGGGATAGGATATAAGTACATTTTACGTCTGAAGACAATCGGGCTAGCTTCTACTTCTTCGTAGAATTTGTCTTCTGCCGCATTCATATTCATGCCATGAACATATCCGAATTGACGCCCTTCTCCATCCTGGTCTGCTATCATCCAACGGCGAACATCGAAATAACGTTGTCCTTCCGTTGCCAATTCGATGCGTCTTTCACGTTGAATTGCGAGTCTTTGCAACTCTTGATTTCCCTCAATGGCAGGGTTGAGTTCTTCAATATTCGACAAACCGGCACGCTGGCGTACTTTGTTTAAATAGGTCAGAACACGTTCGTCCTGAGGATCAATTTCATTAACAGCTTCTGCATACAATAAATAAAGATCTGCAAGACGGAAGATGATAGAAGGGCGGAACTTGTTTTGAACCCCCGGAGATTTCATGCTAACTTCCCTGTTAAATCTTTTGTATAGCATATAACCAGTATGAGTATAAATTGTGCCGCTTAATTCATTGGGGCTTCCTTTGTGGAATTGAGTTACGTTGTTTGTTACATGCCATCTCCTATTTTGGAAAAATACTGTATTATAGAAACGTGCTTCCCGATTGAGGAACCGATTGCTGACATTGTTGGCCACTTGTACTTCTTTGCTTCCGGCTTTAACAGTCTCAGTGTATTTGTCAAACCCTTCGGTTGTATATAATGTGGATTGTGGTAAATAACTTGTTGCTTGTATCGGGAGACCGTCCTTCATATAAAAGTCGTCTACGAGTTCTTGTGTGACACCAATGCAACCCATTCCGTTTTGTTCACTTCTTGGGGTACATCTACGGTCGAACATGTCATTTGTCATTCCACCCCATGAAGTTGCTGCAGTAGCCCATATAATTTCTTTATTATATGTTTGGAAAAGATCGTATATATCTTGTGAAGGATTACCCGTATTCAGCAATTCATAATTACCTTCCTCATCTGCAAATTTTATGAATTCTTCTAAAGCAGCTACCGCTTTATTCCATTTATTAGGATCTTTATCAGGAAAAAGTCTTGTCCCATCCAAATTAGTTACGGCTAGCGCTTCTTTGTATTCGCCATTGAATAACTTACTGGCTGCATATACCCACATTTTAGCTTTTACAGCCAGAGCTACGCCTTTGGTTGGCCATGCATTATGCTGGTCGTCATCATGTAATGCCTTTTGAGGCAGCTCTTTGGCTACTGCTGTTAGTTCTTCGTCCAAATAGCTGATTACTTCATCTATGGTATTTCGGGGCAGATCCAGATTATCTTCTCTTTCGAGAATTAAATCTTTTACCAAAGGAATAGCACCATATTGTTCGAAAAGCAAATAGTGATAATAGGCTCTCATGAATCTTACATTAGCCTTCATCTCTGTTAGTTCTTCTTCCGTCAGTACATCAACATGGGTTCCATTTGCCGCTATTGGTTTGGCGTGGGCCAAGAATATATTTGCTTGTCTGATTTCTTTATAGCATGTACCCCAACGGTGAAAACTCATGTTAGCTGCATTTTTATCTGTTTTGTTATAGAGTTTTGCATCTCCATATCCAACAGTTAATTCATCACACATACCTGCCCAAGGATTTTTAAATCCTGTGATACTTCCAGCAGCTGCGGTAATTCCTGAATAATCTGGAATAGAAGTAAATATGTTTGCATACCATCTTCGGGTATAAGATACATTATCGAAAATTTCATCCAATGAACGGAGATTTCCGGCTAACTCATCAGATACATTCAGATAATCGCAAGAATAAATATTGCACAATGCAAAAGCAGCTATCAGTATTTTCTTATATAGTTTCTTCATTGTTTTCATATTTTATAGATTTAATTAAAATGTAAAGTCTATTCCTAAGGTAAAGGTACGATTCTTAGGGTATACGTTTCCTCCATTTGCATTTCCTGCTTCCGGATCGAAATACTTAAGGTTATCCCACAAAGCAAGATTATATCCCATTACATAAATTCTGGCAGCCTGAACATTAAATTTCTTCAAGAATTGTTTGGGCAGTTGATAACCGAATTCCATGTTTTTTAATCGTAAGAAACCTCCATTACGAAGCCACCATGTGCTTGCCACTTGATTATTGGCGTTGTTGGCATTATCTTTATGTAGGCGTGGCATTAATACATTTTGACTTGGATTACTCTCAGTCCAACGGTCCAATGCGAAAGTACGATAACTGGATTGGTCTACTCCCCATGCAAATGGATACCAACCTTCCGGAGTATTTCCTCCTAATAAAACAGAACAGTTTCCGGTACCTTGGAAGAATACACTAGCATAAAATCCTTTATATTCGATGTTTAATCCAAATCCGTAAACGATCTCAGGTACATTAGGATGTCCCACGCCTACTACTTTATCATAGGAATCGATAACTCCGTCACCATTCACATCTTTGTATTTAATATCACCGGGGCCAAGCAATCCACCTAGAGTGCTTTGAGGCAGTTCCGGGCGTAATGTATAGCTTTCAATACCATTACTGTTCTTATTGATGATGAAATCTTCTTTTGTGTATAAGCGTTCGGCTATATAGAGGTTATTTTCATTAATTCGTTTACCTGTTCGTTCCATCCATGGATATTTTTGTGGTAATTCATCATATTCTTTTATCTCATTTCTGGCAAATGTAAATGTCCCTCTTGCACTTAGTTTTACTTTACCAATTTGATGATGAGCATTCAAAGACATATCTACACCATGGTTGGATACGATTCCATAGTTAGCATATTGGTTGACACGAAAACCACTTAATGTTGGTGTCGTTTTTCTTTGCATCAGGATATTGCTTCTTTCGGAACGGAAATAGTCGAATACAATATCTATCTTGTTGTTGAAAAGTCCTAAGTCGAAACCATAGTTTTGTTTTTTCTCAATTTCCCAACCAATATCTAACGTTTCCGGAAATCCTTCGATGATACCTTGTCCTATAGAATTAGTACCTCCGTTACTACCTATTCCTTGTGACCATGAACCTGCATTCATAGAGAAAGTAGGACGGTAGATAAAACGGTCACTGGTAGTGTCGTTACCAGTTTTACCGACAGAAGCTCTTAATTTGATTTTGTTTATATAGTTTTTTAAAACTCCGGGGTAAAAAGGCTCATTTGACAAATAATAAGCCAGTCCTACAGCCGGGAAAAAACCGAAACGATGATTCTTGGCAAATGCTTCTGAACCCGTATATCCAAAATTTCCTTCAAGGAAATAACGTCCGTCATAAGAGTAACTAAAACGCCCTACTAACCCTTGCTTGCGATAGGGGAGAGGTTGAGTCTTGAGTTGTGTTTCTTTTTGCATATATAGCAACATACCACTTACATCATGCTTCTCTGCAAAAATACGTTTGTAGTTGATAGCTGCATCAATATATATTTTCTTTTGCGCTTCAATACCATTGTCCTTCAAATCGCTCAAATCCGGTGTTCCTGATACAACTTGGATGAATGTTAAGTTACCGTTCTCATCTCTACCTGTTGCATGATAACGGGAAGGATTGTATGAACGTATGGATTTGAATGTTGCATCAAAGTCATAGCTGACATTTACTTTGGCGCTAAGTCCCTTGGTGATGAAATCGAGTTTTTGTCTAACGCCAACTTTGGATTGAATACCTGTTCTCCATTGGCGGGTATAACCGGAATTCATCAACTGATTGTATGGGTTCCTCATATTTACACCTCGTTCTTGTTCGTAAGTAGCTACTGTTCCGTCACTATATACTGCGGGAAAACAATAAGGAGGAGTAATCAACATAGAGCGGAAAATAGTAGATGAAGATTCACCCGGATAATTGCCTATCAAGTATTGTCCTGCTAAGTCAATAGATACTAGTGTTGTAGAGGTGACATCCATATCAATGTTTGAACGCAGATTAAAACGGTCCAAGCCAATATTGGTATCGTATTTTTCTGTAGGATTACCTTTATATATACCACTTTCTGTATAATAGGCACCAGATACGAAATATCTGGAACGTGCCGAACCGCCACGCACATTCAATGTATACCGGTGATTATGTGTATTCTTTCTAAGCAGTTCACCTATCCAGTCTGTATCCGGATAAAGATCACGGTCTGTACTAGTACGAAACTTTTCTATTAATTCAGCGCTGAATAAATCGGGTTCCCCGTCATTATTTAATGCTTCATTATATAAACTTAAATAATCAGCAGAACCTACAAATTCAGGCAGACGTTGTGGACTTGAAATGGAGTGTTCTGTTTTAAATGTAATTTTAGGTTTTTCGTCCTTACCGCGTTTGGTTGTAACTAATATAACGCCATTTGCTCCTTCAGCACCATAAATAGCAGTTGCGGCAGCATCTTTTAATACTGAGAATGTTTCAATCTCATCCGGTTCAATATCGGTGATTTTACGAGGAACACCATCTACTAAGACTAAAGGGGTTGATGCGGAACTGTTAGATGCGAATGTGCTGATACCGCGAATCCAGAATTCTGCATCATCGTATCCTGGTTCACCGGAACGTTGTACGGCAATTAAACCGGATACTTGTCCTGCCAGATTGTTGGTCAAATTTCGAGTCGGGGCAGCGATTTCCGAAGGCTTTACCGAACTCATGGATACCACGACGCTCTCTTTTTTTTGTTGTCCATAACCGATGACAACTACTTCGTCCAATGCTTTGGTGTCTTCGCGTAACCGGATGTTAATGTTGCGCCGTCCGTTAATCTTGATTTCTTCTGTTGCGTAGCCCAGGAAAGAAACTATAAGAATATCATTTTTGTTAGGGACACTAATGGAATATCGTCCATCCATATCTGAGATTCCTCCTAATGTTGTTCCTTTTACTTTTACTGAAACGCCAATCATGGACTCTCCTTGTGCATCGGTTATTACACCGGTGACTGTAAATTTGTTACTTTGTTGTTGGCTGTTTGGTTGTTCGCCTTTATGGTAAATTGTGATTTGTCGGTCGTTGATGCTGTAAGTATTATCTGTACCGAGAAATAGCTGGTCCAAAATAGCGCTCACTTGCTGATTTTTTACATCAATATTTACCTTACGATTCGTATCGATGATTTGGTCCATGTAGAAAATTATGTATTCACTATTTTTTTCAATTTCTTGAAAGACTTGTTTCACAGTCTTTTGAGAGGTCTTCATTGTGAATAATTTGCTTTGCAAATACGAATTTGTTGCCAAGCAATGCCCTATTCCTATCAGTAGAAAAAATGAAAAGAACTTCATAATTAGCAATAATTGTTTTTCTTCAGTCTTTTTTAGACTGAATAATTGGTGTTTTTCCATACTTTTATAACGAATTAGATTATTAATATTTAAACGTGTAAGTAATTTAATTTAAGGTCGGGTGATATGCGGGTATTATCCGGCCTTATCATTTTCTAGGAAGTCATATTTTCATAGGCTATTAATTTATTTAGATTTGACATTAATATAGATTTTCTCATTTGATTCTGTTATTTGAGCCGGGACGGTTTGAATCAGCGTATGCAACACATCATCTAGTTCTTCTTTCAGATCTAGCTTACCACTACAAGTAATATTAGCAAGCTGTTTGTCGGTAATGATTGTCTTACCATAGTACTTGCTGAGTTTTTTTGTAATAATTTCCAACCTCTCTTTTTTGAATTGGTAAAATCCATCTTTCCAAGCTATGTATTCTTGTACATCTACAGGATGTACGCTGATACCTTGCTGATCATTATATGCAAGTAAATTGTTTGGTGATAAAGTTTTCGTTTCGTTATTGTTAGTCTTTACTTCTACTTTTCCAGTGACAAGTACTACTGTTTGTATATTCTCTTTTTCGTATGCACAAACGTTAAAAGTAGTACCTAATACCTGTATGTCCATTTTATTCGTTTTTACAATAAATGGTCGACTTTTGTCGTGATAAACATCTAGGAAGGCTTCACCTTCTACATAAATCTCCCGTTTGTTCTTCATAAATTCAACCGGATAAACAACTCGTGAACTGGCGCTTAGCCAAATACGTGTCCCGTCGGAAAAAGTAATTGACGAGCGTTTTCCGGCCGGCACTATTAATTGATTATAAGTATCTTTTTTCTTATCGTTTTCAGTTTCCTGATTAATGGTTTGAGAATTGACATTTAATTTTCCCTGTTGGTTGTAATGTAGCTTACTTTCTTTACCTTGTATAGCTATCTGTTTCTTTTCGGATAGAATCAAAAGGGTTTGATTGGTAGAGACATCAGGTTTCTTTACTGCGACTATATCAGATTTTTCCATGCACTCGCTTGTCTGATAAATATTTTGCAGATACCAACCACTTACAAGGAAGACAACAATGCAAGCTGCAGCTAAAGTGCGGTATAGAATGCGTCTCTTTCTTTTGTTCTGTATTTCCAAACGATTCTGATCGGATATACATTTCCAAATGGAATCTACTTTTTGTTGAGGCAGATAGGGTTTAGGAACATGACGGAGAATATGTAGAAAATTACGCGCAATAGCTATTTCCTTAGCTAACTGCTTGTTTTCTTGAGCTAATTTATCCCAAAACATAATACTTTCCGGAGTCGGATGTTGTTCCGATTCTAAAAAATAAGCATCATTGAGTAATGAGTCTGCTTTATAATTATTATAGTCTATTTTTGAATCCATTTTATGCGTTGTTTATATAAGGACAACTCAAAAAATGGAATCTACTCACTGAACTTGTATTTTTTTTAAAGAAAATGCATTTTTTGTGTTTCTCTGAAGAAAGTGGTCAAGATACTTATCCATGCGATGCATTCAGGTGTTCCGAAAGTATCTCTTACTTTTTGTAGTGAGCGTTGAAGTAAATTGTAGGCTGATTGATAATTAATGTCCATAATCTGACATATTTCATCATATTCCATTTCTTCTATAAAACGATAATATATGATTTCTCGTTGTCTGGGAGTTAGCACATGGAGTATTTTTTTGATTTCATTAATTTGTTCGCGACGTTCTTCTTCATTGATAAAGTCATTCTCTGTTATATATTGTTCTTCCATAGAGTAGAAGTTGAAGGCATAGGATTCTTCTGAACGCTCTTTACTGAAAACATTATAGATACTGTTTTTAAGAGAAATCATCAGATAGATTTTTACATTTTGGGGTATACTTAATTTATTTTTATTCTTGTATATTCTTATAAATACATCTTGTATACAGTCTTTTATCACTTCTGTGTCAGGAGTGATTTGTAATCCATATTGATACAGTAATTGAATATGGTGTGTATAAAGCCAACTATAAGCTTCATCATTGCCTTCGAGAAAAAGTTTCCATTTAATATAACTTTCGTCTTGAATTTGCATAGATGTTAATTTTTAAATTCCGGTATCTACCGGACTTTTATCAGGAAATAACGGGCTATAAAGAATTGTCTGTTTTAATACCTGTAACTTACCGTCTTTCACAAACTTTTCACCACGTTCGGAAAGATGATCAATCATAGCTTGACGAAGCTCATTTAATTGCTGTTTGTATTTTTTATCTGTTACTACATTCTTTAGTTCATGAGGGTCTTTCGAGAGATCAAACAACTCTTCTGTCCCGGTGTGAAAACGCCAGATATATTTTATTTTTCCGTCGGTTAATGCACACCAATAATTGTCAGGACTATAGCAAGTCGCATGTTCTAAATCTATGTATTTCCTCCATTGATCGGTTTTACCTTCCATTAACCGGAGTAAAGATTGACCGTCCATATCTTGCGGGATAGAACTTCCGGCTATTTCAAGGAAAGTTGGTAATAAATCACGCAATTCTACCGGTTGGGTAATTTTGTTTCCTTTAGTAAAGTGATAGCTAGCTGGCCATTTAACGATATAAGGAACATGTACCGAACCTTGGTAAGGGTACGTTTTACGCCAATGATAATGGTCTCCTAACATATCACCGTGATCAGAAATGTAGCAGATAAGTGCATTGTCATATATACCTTTTTCTTTCAAAGTTTTAATTACTTTACCTATCTCTTCGTCAATAAATGTCACATTAGCATAATAGTGCCTCCGTGAGTCTTTTGCATATTCGTCACCGAAATTACCATAAGGAGCATCTTTTTTCACTTTTTGAGGATCCTTTAGTTTGGCATACGGCTTATCTTTACACCATTCTCCTATCCAAGGTGCAGGTATATCCCGGTTCGCGTATTCGTCCAATAAACGTTGGGGAGGATCATAAGGACTATGTGGACGGGCAAAGGATATTTTCAAGAACAATGGTTGGTTATTGATACCTTCGTAATTGCGAATCATTTCGCAAGCCATTTCTCCTGTCCATGCTGTGGGATGCAATCGTTCCGGAAGTTTATAAGTAGCTGCTCCATGGTCATTCCAACCGATATGAGTAGAATCTGGGTTTAAGCCGGGAGCTTGCATTTGGAACCATAATCGATAGTCACTGATAAAATCGGGACTTTCTACGCGTCCGCTTTCATCAACTAATGTTCCCCGGAATCCATGCAGAGCCTTTTGAGGATACCAGTGCATTTTACCAATACCAAAGCTGTAGTAGTTTAAGTCTCCCAACATACGAGGCATCTCATAACGGTATTGGCTGGCTACCCTGCCGTATCCTAGCATACCATGATGCCAGGGAGAAAGTCCGGTCAATAATCCGGAACGTGCCGGTGTACTACTAGGGGTAGAAGAATAACCGTTTGTAAAGAGTGTACCGTCTTCTGCCAAAGCGTCCATATTCGGAGAAATGACAGAAGTATTTCCCATACAATTCATGGCATCTCCACGATGTTGGTCGGATACAATTAAAATGATATGAGGACGTGTTGAAGTTTGGGCAAAAAGAAGTTGCGGAAGGATATAAACTCCCGTAGTCGCAAGTAATGAGCTTTTTAATAAAAAGGATGTTTTCATATTCTAAAGGATATCGTGTTTCCCATTTGACAAAAGTACAATTTCTTTTTGAATAAAAGAAAAATAGCCGTATTTTTACACTTCTTAAGAATCTCTTGACTAGTTATAAAAAAGAGTGACGCTATCACATACGGATAACGTCACTCTTTGCTTCTTATGGCGTCATAATCCTGACCGGATATCGACACTCTTTTTTCTACTTCAATAAAAACTCATCAATTGCTTTCTTGTAAGTTGCTTTGTCTGCAGCTCCGCGGAAAAGCTGGGGATCTCCTTTCATGGGGATGAATACGAACAACGGAATACTTGTTGCATTGAACAGGGCAGCCAGTTCTTTCTGCTTATCTACATTTACTTTGTAGATTACAATTTTCCCGGCATATTCTTTTGCCAATTCTTTCATAATAGGAGCTGTTTGGCGGCAAGGTCCACACCAGTCGGCATATAAATCGATAATGGCAGGCTTGTCGCCTTTGTATTTCCACTCTTTTGACTTTTCATAATCGAAGACGTCTTTCAGAAACATTTCTTTATTCATTACGACGACTTCTCCGTTGTTACCTGTTACTTCTTTTTTACCTTGTTTGGCTTCAGCTCTGTCATTGAACGCGTATACGATTACGCTTACCATGACGAGTGCTACCATGACTAATACTTTCTTCATTCGTTATTTATCTTTTTATGTATAATGCCGTTCTATTACCCCTTGTAATTCACTGCTATGAATTACACCGGAATGTCTCCATACCGCTTCTCCATTTTTGAACAGGATAAAGGTTGGTACAGCTTGTATACGATATTTTGTAGCCAAGTCTTCATGTTGGTCAACGTCTATCTTGACAATACGGGCCTTATCACCTACAACTAATTTGAGCTCTTCCAGAACGGGTTTCATAGCTTTACATGGTCCGCACCATTCTGCAAAGAAATCAACTAAAACGGGCATCGGTGATTGTATTAAATCTTCAAATTTCTCCATAATCTTTCCTTTCTTAAAATTAAATGACAGTCATTGAAGACTGCAAATATAGATTCTATTTTATTAATATAACGGGAAAATGCTGTTTTTGTTCATCGAATAGTAACCGGAGAGTCATTTTGTTGTAATCTGAAAACGGGAGTTTTGCATATCGAAAAGTAACGGGAGTTAAAGTTATGAACTAAATAATAATCGCTATATGAAATTCTTATTTATTGTTCAAGGTGAGGGGAGAGGACATCTGACACAGGCTATCACCCTCGAAGATATGTTGCAGCGTAATGGGCATGAGGTTGTAGAAGTATTAGTCGGTAAAAGTTCCTCACGCACATTACCAGGTTTTTTCAATCGGAGTATTCATGCACCGGTGAAGCGTTTTATCAGTCCGAATTTTCTGCCTACGACAGATAATAAGCGAGTGAATCTAAAGAAAAGTTTAGCTTATAATTTATTGAAACTACCGGAATATTTCCGTAGTATGTACTATATAAATCAACGGATTAAGGAGACAGGGGCGGAAGTCGTCATCAACTTCTACGAACTTCTGACCGGACTTACCTATGCGTTCTTCCGTCCCTCTGTTCCGTATATTTGTATTGGACATCAATATTTGTTTCTACATCGTGATTTTCAGTTTCCGGATAAGAGTCCGGTCCAGTTATGGATGTTGCGTTTCTTTACACGAATGACGGCTCTTAGATCATCAAAGAAGTTAGCTCTATCTTTCAGGGAAATAGAACGGGATGATGAACATCAGATTGTTGTGGTACCTCCTTTGATTCGCCGGGAAATAACGGCAATCCAGCCGGAAGAAGGAAATTATATTCATGGATATATGGTAAATGCCGGTTTTGCAGATACAGTGGAGAGTTTTCACACAATGCATCCGGAAGTTCCTTTAAGATTTTTCTGGGATAAGACGGAGACAGAGGAAGTAGTACGGGTGGACGAAACATTGAGTTATCATCAGATTGATGATGTGAAGTTTCTTAATGGAATGGCGAACTGCAGGGCTTATGCCAGTACGGCTGGTTTCGAGTCTATTTGTGAAGCGATGTATCTTGGCAAACCGGTATTAATGGTTCCGGCGCATATCGAACAGGATTGTAATGCTTATGATGCTATGATAGCAGGGGCAGGAATTATCGGTGATTCGTTTGAACTGGAGTCCTTGCTTCGTTTTGCGGGAAAATATATTCCAAATTGTGATTTCATTTATTGGGCACGCAGTTGCGAGCGTCGGATTATTCTTGAATTGGAAAAACTGGCTGCTTCACAATCAGAAATAACTTCAATATCAACATATACTAATTATTTACCAATATGAAACTGAATAAAACAGATTATGTACTTGAACGTGCATCAGACGGTGGCTATTATGCTTGGCTGACTGTAAATATGCAATGTAATGCTTATGGAGAGTCTCCTGATGAGGCTATTCGGAACCTGGAAGAATCAATGAATGAGATAATTGATGAAATGTATATGGTGGAAGATTTTGTCTAATGAATAATGTGAAATGAAAAACGGATAATGAAACAGAACCCGGTTTCATTATCCGTTTTCAATAAATGATTTTTCTATTGTTCACAGATAGTCAGTTCATCAATGATATGGGATGCTCCCGCAAATTTATCTATGATAAACAGAGTATAACGAATATCAACGCAGGCAGCGCGCTGTGATGAAGGTCGGAAAGCGATATCACCTGTCAGTCCTTCAAAGTTACGGTCAAAAGCAGTTCCTATCAACTGGCCTTTACTGTTGAAAACCGGACTACCGGAGTTACCTCCTGTGTTGTCGGTGTTTACAATAAAGCAGACCGGCATCTCACCGTTTTTGCCGTACTGTCCATAGTCTTTAGAGTTATACAACTCTTTCAACTTTTGCGGTACTACAAATTCCCAGTTACCCGGATCCTCTTTTTCCATAACTCCTTTGAGAGTGGTATGAGCATCATACACTACACCGTCTGCAGGTTCATAAGGAAGCACTTGTCCGTAAGTCAGTCGTAAGGTTGAGTTCGCGTCCGGATAAATAGGTATTCCCTTTTCTTGTCTCATATTCATCATGCCTTTTACCCATACTTTATAAGCGGCATCATAATTCTCATTGGCTTCTTTCATGGCAATGGCAGTTTTCAGAATGCCGTCGGTAATTGAATATTTGAATAGGATCATCCAGTCATATCCGATTTTATATAAACTAGGCTTTTTGATGAACTTCTCAAAATTCTTTTGATTACCGAAAATTGAGTTATCAAAGCACGCATCTACAAATGCATCTATGTTGCCTTTGAAGCGGGAGTCAATGATTTCGAATATATTGATTCTTTGTTCTGCCGGAATATAGTTAGCATAAGTTTTGAGCATTTCTTTAGCTACCATTCGTTCTACTTCCGGGAAAGGAACAGAAGCAAAATATTTTTCACCTTCCTGTTTCAAGTTTTGGGCAGCTTCTTTTATTTTCTCTTTATCTTTTGATTTTAGTGCGGTGGCCAGTGCTGTTGTAGAGGGGATGCGCATAAAGTCGAGCGCTGTGACAAGTGCTTCGTTGATAGCCTGTTGGTGATATAATGCGTCACGTCGGTGAGCTACAATAGAGCGAATCTCGTCAAAAGCTTTCTGATAAGAGTTATCTCCTTTTTCACGGCCGCGGGCCAATAGTTCTTCTTGCTGCGCACGTTTGGTATCCAATACTTTAAGACGCACCAGCCCTTCGTTCATGCCAATAGCATTCTTCCAATAGTTGGCTGATGATGCATATTTGCTGGCGTAATGAATACGCACAGCAGGATCTTTAAGCATTTGTTCCATAAGAACTTTCTGACGGGCACCACGTACGTGCTGACGCATAAAGTTAGTTGTCTGCATCCGTTCTTCTACTTCGTCGGAAATCATGTACCGCCAGTTACGTCCGGGAAATCCCATGACAAAAGTGAAATCACCTTCCTGTACTCCGGCAAGGCTAATGGTCAAGTGTTTCTTTACGTGCAAAGGAACATTGTCTTTGGAATACTCTGCCGGTTTTCCGTTCTTATCCGCATAGATACGGAAAAGGGAAAAGTCGCCGGTGTGACGCGGCCACATCCAGTTGTCAGTATCCGCTCCAAATTTTCCAATAGAAGAAGGAGGGGCACCTACCATGCGAATGTCGCTATACACGGTTTTTACAAACAGATAATATTTATTTCCTCCATAAAAGGCTTTGAGTTCCAACTTGGTAGTAGGAGTTATTTCAATGTTTTCTGCTTTTGCAAAACGTTCTGCTACTTTGTTGAGGTAAGTCGGAGACAGATAATTAGTTCCTTCCGGGTCTTTGTCTTTCTTTAGTTGTTCGTTGACGTAGTCGGTTACATCAAGAATACGGTCGATAAAAGTAACCTTGAGTCCTGGTGTAGGAAGTTCTGCGTCGCGGTTCATTGCCCAAAAACCTTCTGTCAGATAGTCATGCTCTACATTACTGTGTTGCTGGATAGCTCCATAACCGCAATGATGATTAGTCAGCACCAGCCCTTCGGAAGAGATTACTTCTCCCGTACATCCTCCTCCGAAGTGTACGACAGCGTCTTTCAGAGAAAGCCCGTTCGCATTGTATACTTCTTCAATGGGAATCTCAAGACCTAGTTCTCGCATGGCAATCTCATTCTGAGTTTTCAGATCAGGTAGCATCCACATACCTTCGTCGGCGTGGATGATAAGAGTTGCCAGAGAAAAAATAGCAAATAGGATTTGTTTTCTCATTTATTCTACGATTGTCATTTCATTAATCAGGTGTCCGCAGTTTCCTAGTTTTTCAAGGATGAACAATACATAACGGATATCCAGGTTGATACAACGTTGCAGGTTATTGTCAAAGTTGATATCGCCACTCAATGATTCCCAGTTGCCGTCAAAGGCACAACCGATCAGTTCCCCATTCTCATTCAATACTGGGCTTCCGGAGTTACCTCCGGTAATATCGTTTGTAGATAGGAAGCAGACAGGCATATCACCGTTGGGTAATGCATAGCGACCATAATCTTTCTTCTCGATCAACTCTTTCAGTTTGGCGGGTACTACAAATTCGCGGTCTTCCGGATTTTCTTTTTCAAGAATACCTTTAGTTGTCGTATAGTAGTTGTAGTGTACTCCGTCTTTCGGATCGTAAGGTTTCACGTTACCGTATGTCAGACGAATGGTAAAGTTGGCATCCGGATAAGAAGGAACTGGCTGTTTCATTTCGCCAAGACCACGGATATAGGTCTTGTGAAGTAAAGTCAACTCTTTATCCATATCTTCTAATTGAGAAACAATTTTCTCAAATTGGTCATATTTAGACTGACAGTATTGCAAAGCCAAATCATTATCGATAGCCTTTACAGACGGTTTCTTGACAAACTTCTCAAAGTTCTCACGGTTAGAGAAAATAGAGTTGTCATACATATCATCGACAAACTTGTCATAGTTACCTTTATATTTCTGCTCAATGACTTTGTAGATAGACAGACGCTGGTCTGCCGGAATCATTTCTGCATAAAGGGGAAATAAAACTTTAGCTACTTTACGGTCTACCTCATGGTCATAGTCCTTATTGTGAATACTTTCATACGTATCTTTCAGCGCTTCGATACGTACTTTTATCAGAGAATCATTCTTCTCTATCAATGCTTCACGTGTCTTAGCCAGCATGACACTTCCAAATTCGATTGCTCCGAAGAACGTTTCTCTCAGACAGGTGAACTGATAGTTGAGAGGTGCTGTCTTAGCTACCAGATCATCTATTTTTTTCACTACCGTTGCATAATCAGCATTATTCTTTTCCTTTGCAAATTCTGCAAATTTAGCTTCTTGCGCAGCTTTCGTACCCAATACATCGTTGTCGATGATTGCCCTGTTCATTCCGATAGAATTTTTCCAGTAGTTACTGGAACCGGCATATTTGTTTGCATACTGGATGCGGATTTTATCACTTGCATTCATCACTTCCTTCAATACAGCCAGACGGGCACCGCGGATACGGATACGCGGGTCGTTTTCCGATTCCATGCGTTCTTTTACTTCCGATACGGTCAGATAACGGCTTGTACTTCCGGGGAATCCCATAATCATTGCATAATCTCCTTCTTTCAAACCTTTGAGCGAGATAGACAAATGTTTTTTTGTTTTCAAAGGAGTATTGTTTGCGCTGTATTCTGCCGGTTCTCCGTTAGCATCCGCATAAATACGGAACATGGAGAAATCACCGGTGTGACGGGGCCACATCCAGTTATCCGTTTCGCCACCGAACTTACCGATAGAGGAGGGGGGAGCGGCAACCATACGTACATCCGGATATATTTTCTTATAAAATAGATAGAATTTGTTTCCGGCATAAAATGGAAGTGCTTGTGGAACGATTCCTTTTTTATCTTTCAGATCGCTTTTATTGTAAAGCTCGTTGGCCAGTTTCTGAAGAAAAGCACTACTGAAAGATTCAGATTCGGTAATTTCTTTAGCGGCAATCTTTGCATTGACAATATCCGTGATATCTTCGATACGTTCGATAAATGTGAACTTCAATCCCGGAGTCGGAAGCTCCTTGTCTCTGGATGTAGCCCAGAAACCGTCTGTCAGGTAGTCATGTTCTACGCTACTGTGCTGCTGGATGGAAGCATAACCACAGTGATGATTTGTCAGAATTAAACCTTCAGGTGAGATAATTTCCCCCGTACATCCTCCTCCGAAGATACCGACTGCATCTTTCAAAGAGACGCCGTTCGGGTTATATAAGTCCTGGGCTTCCAGTTTCAATCCTTGTTTTTTCATCATATCTATGGAATGTTGCTGTTGCATTAATTGCAATAACCACATACCTTCATCCGCTTTAGCGGAGCACACGATGAGCGCTGTCAGCGCTAATAAATAAAGTCTTAGTCTGTTCATTTTTTAATGATAAAATTTGAATATATGATTGTTAGTCTTCAATTTCCAATTCTCCGTTTTTCAATGCTTCCATAATATTGGCGGGCGGACGTTGGTTCATCAGTTCGTTTTTCATGTAGTCCATGTAGGGAGCTACATGTTGGAAGAACTGATAGTATCCTTTACATAAGTAATTCAACCCGGGTTCGCCGTCGGCTGTCTGGCTGAAACGGTTCTTGGGACATTCTCCGTTGCAGGCAAAAAGGAAATCACATTCTTTACATTGGGTGGGTAGAGATTGATATTTCATGTTTCCGAACTTGTGTTGACGTTCGCTATGCATCATTTCTACAAGTGTCTGGCTGTATATGTTTCCCAGTTTATATTCAGGGAATACAAAGTGGTCGCAAGAATAAACATCCCCGTTGAATTCCATAACACCAGCGTGTCCGCAGGTCTTCGCCATTGTACAAATGCCAGGTTGTTCACCTACCCAGTTTGCTAAGGTGGAGTCGAATATCTGTATGTAGTATTTGCCTACATCTTCTTTCACCCATTCATCGAAAAGGGTACAGAGAAATTTACCCCATTGTTCGGGGGTGATAGAGAAATCTGCCAGTTCACCTTTTTGGTTTTCTGCAAGAGAAGCGAGGTGGCGGCCGTCCTGATGTTCAAGGATACGTTCAACGATAGGTGCAAATTGGATATATTTGCAGTCTATCTCCTTGAAGAAATGATAAAAATCCAGTGGATAGTCAGCATTGAAGTCATTAATAACCGCCATTGCATTCCATTCTACACCATGTTTTTTCAGAAGATTAATCCCTTGCATCACTTTGACGAAGGAGGGCTTCCCCATTTTATTTTTACGATATTCATCGTGAAATTCTTGAGGTCCATCAATCGAAACGCCTACCAGCCAGTTATTTTCTCGGAAGAACTCGCACCATTCATCGGTCAGCATGGTTCCGTTGGTTTGGATGCAGTTATCGATCGTTCGTCCGCGGGCGTATTTCTTTTGCAGTTCCATAGCCTTTTTGTAGAAGGAGAGCGGGCGCATAAGTGTTTCTCCTCCGTGCCAGGTGAAAAGTACCTGTGGCATGGTCTGAGAGTTGATGTACTCGTCGATGAATTTTTCCAAAAGTTCATCGCTCATTACGTGTTTCGGGTTGTCTTTGTATAGATTCGCTTTTTCCAGATAGTAGCAATAATCGCATGCAAGGTTACATACGGCACCTACTGGCTTTACCATAACGTAAAGCGGTTTGGCAAAAGGAGCATAAGTTGATGTTTTCATAGCTGCAAAATTAGATAAACTAAATGAAAAAAAGCGCCTTATACCTATGTTTATAAGGATTATTAAAGAAAAGACTCTTACAAGTTTTAAATATTGATAAAATGTTTCTTTGAAGTCCGAATCAGTTGTACCTTTGTACTCGGAATTTAATGAATGGACGAACGTGAATAAAATTTTGCCTTTTTTACTTCTGCTTCCGTTTCTGGCTTCGTGTACTAGTAAGTATAGGATAGAAGGAACATCTTCAGTAAACAGTCTGGATGGAAAAATGCTGTATCTAAAGACCATGCGTGACGGGGAATGGGTGAAGCTGGACTCTGCTGAGGTAGTGCATGGACTGTTCTCTATGAAAGGAAAAGTAGACTCCGTACAAATGGTGACGCTTTATATGGATGATGAGAGTATCATGCCGATTGTATTGGAAAGCGGTAAGATTAAAGTTACCATTAGCAATACGGATTTAAAAGCAGCAGGAACTTCCTTGAATGCAGCACTGTATGACTTCATTGACAAAAGAAATGCATTGGAAGAAAGTATTGGGGAGCTGGAACAAAAGGAAACTCGTATGGTAATGGAAGGGAATGATTTGGAAGAAATTCATGCACAGCTGATGGTGGAAGGTGATTCGCTGATGACGGCAATGAACCAGTATGTGAAGACGTTCATTTCAGATAATTATGAGAATGTGTTGGGACCTAGCGTATTTATGATGCTTTGTAGTTCTTTGCCATATCCTATTATGACACCTCAGATTGATGATATCATCAAAGATGCTCCTTATTCTTTTAAGAGTAATAAACTTGTGAGAGAGTTTTTGTCTAAAGCAAAAGAAAATATGAAGTTGATAGAAGAACATCAACGGTTGGAGCAAAATACATCAACGAATAAATAAGTCAGGAGATTTTTTTTGTATATTTGTGCAAAAGCTCCAGATAAAATGAAAACGACTGTTAGTGTATTCGCCGCTTTCTTTTTTATTTCTGTGTTATCGGTTTCTTGTCAGGGAGATCCGGGTGATTTTAATACGACTTTTTCTGAAATAGAAAAGTTGATGAATACGTAGCCCGCGATACAGCCTTGTATCATGGTAGAGTAATGCTGGAGTCTGCCCACATATAATACATATATTATCGGTCTTGGTCTTCGTTTTTTACCATTCCTTTATATTTCTCCGGAAGTGCACTCTCTACGGCAGTATAGGCTTCGGCCATAGTAGCTTTGATATTCTCCATTCCTTTTCCTTTGGGAGGAATAGGATCGTGAATTGTCAGGATCATGCGATGGCGGTGTATCCATTTTCCGGTACGTGGCAGGATTTCAAACGAACCGTCAATGGTGACAGGTACAACAGCTAGTTGTAAATCATCCGCTAACTGAAAAGCTCCCTTCTTGAAATATCCCATGTGTCCTGTGAAAGTACGTGCTCCTTCGGGGAAAACAACCAGAGAAACACCGTCTTTCAACGAGGCTTTAGCCTGTTGAATGGTCTCCAACACTTTTTTCGGTCCCGAACGGTCTACGAAGATATGTCCCGCGCTTTCACAGGCTTTTCCTACAAACGGTAGTTTACGCAGACTTTTTTTCATCATCCACTTGAAGTTTCTTCCGATGAAACCGTAAATAAGGAATATATCGAATGAACCCTGATGATTAGGTACGAAAATATAGGATGTCTTGCCGTGTAACTTTTCACGTCCACGAATCTTTACAGGAATTAATAGAAAAAGACAAATTAATTGTGACCATATTTTTCCTGGATAATATCCCCAAAAGTGAGCTCCTCCCACGAGAGAACCTACGATAGTGACGATTGCCGTGAGGATAGTCAATACCAATAAAATAGGCAAAGCAATACAAATTTGATAAATATAATACAGTATCTTCATAGGGTTGGATTTTTATCCTGCAAATATACATGATTATTTGGTAAAAAAGAGAGGTGGATACGATATAATCTTTTTGATTGTACTATTTTTGTATCTTATTATATGAGATAGTTACAAAAATATGATACGTATATTACATACTGCCGACTGGCATTTGGGGCAAACTTTCTTCGGGTATGACCGTGCCGGTGAACATGAAGTCTTTTTGAACTGGCTGGCCGGAGAAATTCGTGAAAGGGAGATTGATGCACTGATTATAGCCGGAGACGTTTTTGATGTTTCCAATCCTTCTGCTGCGTCTCAAAGCCTGTATTATCATTTTATTTATCGAGTGACGGCGGAGAATCCCACTCTTCAGATTGTGATTGTTGCCGGCAATCATGATTCTGCGGCGCGGTTGGAAGCTCCTTTACCCTTGCTGCAAGCGATGCGGACGGAGGTTCGGGGGGTAGTACGCAAGTCGGACGATGGGGAAATTGATTACGATCATTTGACGGTTGAGTTAAAGAACCGTGACGGGGAGGTGGAATTGCTTTGTATGGCAGTTCCTTTTTTGCGGCAGGGAGATTATCCGACAGTCCCGACAGAAGGTAATCCGTATGCGGAGGGAGTCCGGGAGCTTTATACGCAGCTTTTGCAAAGGCTATGGAAGCGACGGAAAGAGAATCAATCTATACTTGCTATCGGCCATTTACAGGCTATCGGTTCGGAGATTGCGGAGAAAGATTATAGCGAACGTACAGTGATTGGTGGTTTGGAATGTGTGTCACCTGATGCATTTTCCGAACAAATTGCTTATACGGCTCTTGGTCATATTCATAAGGCGCAACGCGTATCCGGCAGGGAGAATGTGAGATATGCCGGAAGTCCCATTCCGATGTCTTTTGCAGAGAAGCATTATCATCACGGGGTCGTGGAAGTGACTTTCGACGGAGGGTGTGCGGTAGATATAATGCGGGTGGAATGCCCGAGGTTAATACCTTTGATGAGCGTGCCGAATGGAGAACCTGCGTCTCCGGAAATTGTGTTGGAAATCTTGAAAGAGTTGCCGGTAACGGAAGGAGCAGAACCTTATCTGGAGGTAAAAGTGTTGTTGGATGAACCGGAGCCAATGCTCCGGCAGGAAGTTGAGGAAGCATTGGCTGATAAAAATTATCGGTTGGCGCGTATTGTCTCTACTTATCGTAATGAAACGGGAAATGCAGAGAAGGAAAATGAGAATTGGAAAAGAGGATTACAGGAAATGTCTCCGTTGCAGATCGCTCAATCTGCATTTGAAAAGATTTATCAGGTGGAAATGCCTGAGGAGTTGACGGACTTGTTTCAGGAAGCCTACCTGGCTGCTACACGTAAAGAGGAGGAAGAATGAAGATATTAGCGATACGATTGAAAAATCTTACTTCGATAGAAGGAGCGGTAGAAGTTGATTTTGCAATGGAGCCGTTGAACTCGGCAGGAATATTTGCGATTTCAGGTGCTACGGGAGCTGGCAAATCTACTTTATTAGATGCATTGTGTCTGGCATTGTATGATAAAGCACCTCGTTTTGCAAATTCGGTAGAAAGTATAAATTTGGCGGATGTAGGAGATAATCAGATTAATCAGTCGGATGTAAGGAATCTGCTTCGTCGTGGTACGACCGACGGATATGCAGAGGTTGATTTCTTAGGAGTCGATGGTCATAGATACCGTTCTCGCTGGTCGGTGAGACGGACAAGAAATAAGGTGAGCGGTTCCTTGCAACCACAAACGATGGAAGTGAAAGAGCTGGATACAGGGAAAGAGTTTCAAGGAACCAAAAAGGAACTGCTGGCTCAACTGACAGAATTGGTGGGTTTGACGTATGAGCAGTTTACCCGGACTGTCTTATTGGCTCAAAATGATTTTTCTACATTCTTGAAATCGAAGGGAGTCGCAAAAGCCGAACTGCTTGAAAAATTGACGGGAACCGGTGTTTATTCCCGTATTTCTCAGGAAGTTTTTTTACGAAACAAGTTGGTACAGGAAGAAGTGACTACGATTCGAAATAGAATGAGTGTAATCGACCTCTTGCCGGAGGAAGAACTTCTTGCTTTACAGAAAGAAAAAGAATTGCTGATTGCGAAACGTGCAGTGGGGATTCAATTACTGGCGGAACAGAATGCCCGGTTGAACATTGTCCGTTCGTTAAAGATGCAGGAGGAACTTTGGAAAAAGAAGCAACAGGAAGAACAAGGCGAAGAGGCAAAGTTGAGACTCCTGCAGGAAACACTGGCTTCACAGGAAGAAGGGTTGGTACGTTTTAAAGCACAATGGGAAGCTATACAACCGGATTTGAAGAAAGCCCGTCAGTTGGATGTGCAGATACAGTCTCAACAGGAAGGCTATAATCAGTTGCGGCAGATATTGGAAACAGCTTGCGGGCAGGTGGCGGAGCAGGAAGAGAAGATGCGGATGGCAACGAAACAGTTGCAGGGGGCTTATCGTTCATTAAACCGTTTGTTGACGAATACGGAAACGGAGTCGTTGCCGCTTGAACAAGTAGAGGATATTCTACAGCAGGAAGAAGATAAACTGAAAGCCGCCATAAAAGCCAATGAGGAACGACTGGTCCGGCTAAATGCTTTTGATTATGTATCATTAGACGAAGAACAGAAGAAACTACAAAAAGAACTGGTTCGTCAACAGAATGTCCGGCAGTTGACTGAGTCGCAGGAGAAAGTGAAAACAGAAATAGTAAGACTGGAGAAAGAAACGGTTGATTGTTCGACGCAGTTAACAGAACAGGAAGCGACACGAAAAACGATTCAGCGTCTTTATGAAAATGCCCGTATGGCAGTGGGAAAAGACGTGAAAGCATTGCGTCAACAGTTACAGGAAGGAGAAGCTTGTCCGGTTTGCGGCAGTACGTCACATCCTTATCACCGGGAACAGGAAGTAGTGGATATTCTTTTCCGAAATATAGAGCAGGAGTATAATACGGTGGTGATTGCCTGTCAGCAAACAAATAATCAGCATATAGCCCTGCAACGTGATCTGGCGCATCAAAAAACTGTTGCCGGACAGATCAAAGAACAGTTATCAATATGGCAGAAAGAAGAAATTCATGCAGGAAACGAAGAACAGATACAGAACCGTTTACAGGAATTGGCAAAACGTATTCAGGAGTATAGTAGTCTCTATACGGAGTGGCAACAAAATGATGAGACGATAAAGAAGATACGTGTCCATAGTGAGGCTTTGCGTGAAAATGTTTCCCAATGTCGTTTGACTATGCAGCAAGTTTCGTCCGCTAAAGAACAGTTGGCACTATTACAAAACGCTGCTTCTGCCGAACAGAAACGCTTTGAAGTAGTAGAGAAAGCGTTGGATACACTTCGTCAGGAACGGTCGCAATTATTAAAAGGAAAGAGTGCGGATGAAGCGGAAGCCGCTGTAGCCAAAAGGGAAAAAGAGCTGACTCATGCTTTAGACGGGGCTCGGTTGGGAGTAGAAACTTCGCACAACCGTCTTTTAGGTTTACAAGGGGAAATGAAACAGATTGCCGCAACTGTCGGGGAATTGCAGGAGCAACAGAAAAAGATTGAATCTCCCGAACAACTTCCCGAAATAATAAAGCAACAGCAGGAAGACAATCTAAATACGGAACGTAGCCTTTCTGCTATCGAAGTCCGCCTGTTGCAACAGGCAAAAAATAAAGTAACAGCCGAACTGATAGCTAAAGAGCTGGCCGAAAAGCAATTGATTGCCGAACGTTGGGCTAAACTGAACAAGTTGATCGGTAGTGCCGACGGAGCAAAGTTCAAAGTTATAGCACAAAGCTATACATTGAATTTATTGTTACTTCATGCCAACAAGCATTTGTCTTATCTATCCAAACGCTATAAATTGCAGCAAGTACCCGGCACTTTGGCGCTTCAGGTGATTGATTGTGATATGTGTGATGAAATACGGACTGTATATTCTCTTTCCGGAGGAGAGTCGTTTCTGATATCTTTGGCATTGGCACTGGGACTGTCCTCGCTGTCGAGCAACAACCTGAAAGTAGAATCTCTTTTTATTGACGAGGGATTCGGCTCTTTGGATGCCGATAGCTTGCGGACAGCTATGGAAGCGTTGGAACAATTACAGATGCAAGGAAGGAAAATAGGAGTAATTTCTCATGTACAGGAAATGAGTGAACGGATCTCCGTCCAGGTGCAGGTGCATAAGAAAGTCAATGGAAAGAGCGTGCTTACCGTCGTAGGGTAAGCACAGTGATTTCCGGCCAGGCGCCGAAACGGAAAGGTAATCCCACGTAGCCGATTCCTACATTGACGTAAAGCCCGCGAGTACCTTCCAAATACATCCCTCCCCATTCCGGATAAATATAAACGGAAGGGGAATAATTGCCCAGTTGCAACTGCATGGCGTGGGTATGTCCTGCCAACATTAAATCTATATCCGATTCCGGAAGTACTTCCCGTCTCCAATGTGTCGGGTTATGGCTTAAAAGTAGCTTGAACATTCCTTCGATTCCTGCTTTCGCTTTTGGAAGGTCGCCATGTTGCGAAAAGGGAGGTTCTCCTTGGTTTTCTACTCCGATAAGGGCGATGCTGTCATTGCCTTGAATCAGAAATGTATGTTCGTTGTTTAATAACTTCCAGCCCATAGCTGCCTGCCTTTGTTTAAGTTCGATCAGATTATTGTCCTGATCTTGTTTGCTTTTCCAATGAAAATAAGGTCCGTAATCATGGTTTCCAAGTATGGAATAAACTCCATCTCCGGCTTTCAGGCCGGCTAGTATTTCCTGGAAATCATTCAGCTCGACAGCCCGGTGATTTACCAGATCTCCGGTGAAAACAATCAGGTCGGGTTGCTGGGCATTCACTAAATCCACTAACTTCCGAATAGCAGGAGTGTTTCCTTGCCAACTGCAGATATGAAGGTCGGATAACTGTACAATACGATAACCGTCGAAAGCCTGCGGGAGTCGGGGAGAGGTGTAAGTGACTTCTTTTACTTCAAACCGGGTTCGTCCGACAAAAGAGCCGTAGAGAATCATAACAATACTAAGTACGGCCAGTGTCAGTCCGGTGCATATAAACGGTGTGCGCGGCCAGCGAAGCCATTTATGAAAAGGGATTCCGAGTACGGTAAATAAGACCAGCAATAGTTTGGGAGCTGTAAACAGGAAAAAGATGATAGAGAACCACCCGATGTCCTGTGTATGGCGTTCCGCAAAAGCATTGTTGGCAAAGTAAACCAAGTAAAGAAGCCCTGCGGTTAGCAAGAAACTGGGTACCCAGTAAAGAACGCGTAACCACCATTTTGCGGTGAGACGAACAATGAATCTCAAGTAAAGATAGAGGTCCGGAAGTACCAGAAAAAGTAGGAGGAATATAAATAAGCGTTGCAACATATGTGTCTTTAGTTATAATGGATATTTACATTAATTCGTTTAATTCACTTAAATTCTTTTTGATTTCGTGGATACGGTTCAGGAATTTCTTGCGATAAATCCATAGAATGAGTATAAGACCTCCTCCCCACAACAGGATGAAGAACAGAATCATACCTATTCCGTATTGCCATATCTGCCAGTAGACGAAAGAAAGAATGGCAAGTATCAGGAGGAAAGCGGTGGCAATCAGCCGTTCTCTGATTGTCCAGTGATGAATGCGGTTGACACGGGCAATCACTTCCACAAGAGGCATTTCGTCTATTTGAGTCCGTTGAAGAAATCGCGTGGTGGCGATATCCCAGCAAAGAGCGGGAATCCATGCCAGAAGGATAATGATGTAGATCGGGTTTAATCTGTTGTGCAGTATCACTTCCGTCAAAAATAAGATTAATATCGGCAGGGAAATCAGGATTAGCCTGATGTTCAGGCGGGCAATGGCATGGATACCTTTGTCGGCGTGTCCTATCAGCCTTTCAAGTTCGTCTTCTTTGATGAGTTCTTTGTCCTTTAAGTGCTCATCGAGGGCGTTCCATGATTTTTTCAGTTCTTCCAGTTCCATATATCTTATTCCTCCTTTTTCATTCTTTTAAGTTTGTCTTTGATACGGCTTAGTTTGGTAGCTATGTTAGTCACCGTCAAGCCGGTAATTTCCGCTATTTCCTCGTAGCTTTTATCTTCAAGGTATAGCAGGATGATTGACTTGTCGAGTTGTCCCAGTTGGTTAATCATCTGGTAGAGTTGCTTCAGCATTTCATTGATAGGGTCATGTGCTTCTATTGTCCGGTCAATGTCTTTGGTGAGGCTGATAATTTCCGGTACATTCTTCTCTTTACGATAAAAACTGATACAAGTGTTCAGGGCGATACGGTAAATCCATGTCGATATTTTACATTCTTTCCTGAATTTAGGATAAGCTTTCCAGAGGTTCAGTACTACATCCTGATAGAGGTCGTTGAGCGGAGCGTTGGGATGAGTATACAGATAGCATACTTTGTAGATTACCCGCTCATATTCGCGTATAACCGACAAGAACTCTTGCTCAATAGGGTTGTTTGCCTCTGTTGTTGGTTCTCTCATGGATTTTAGGATTGCTTTTCTGGTTAGTTAGTCGTGAGAAAAGGAGAAAAATCACACGAAGATGCAAGCTATTGCAGATTGGCTGCCAGGAATTTGCGCATTTCTTCAATACTTCTTCTCCGGCGGCGGGCATAGTCTTCGAGTTGGTCTTCTCCGATCTTTCCGACAGAAAAATATTCGGATACAGGATGTGCAAACATCAGGCCGCACACCGATGCATGAGGATACATTGCCCCGTTTTCAGTCAGTGAAATGCCGATCTGTTTCATGTCCAGCAGTTCGTCCAGCAGGAAGTTGACGGACTGATCCGGCAAAGAAGGATAACCGACGGCAGGACGGATGCCTTGATATTTCTCGACTAATAAGTCCGCCATGCCTAAATTTTCGTCTTTCGCGTATCCCCACGCTTCTTTTCTCACATACTCGTGCATTTTTTCTGTGGCTGCTTCCGCAAGTCGGTCAGAAAGGGTTTGTACGAGCAAATGTTTGTAAGGATCCTGTTCGTATAGTCCTTCCATGTCTGCGTCAATGGAAGAAGCGAAAGCTCCCAACGTATCCGGAATGCCGGAAGAAAGCGGACGGATGAAGTCACTCAGGCAAAGGAAAGGACTTCCGTCCTTCTTAGGTGTTTGCTGACGGAGTAAGGGAAAGACCATGAACTGATTCTCTGCTTTTTCAATTACCAGATTATCCCCGTCGGAGTTTGCCTTACACAACTTGAAGATTGTTCTGACCTCATAGTCCCGGTCGAGTACATCCAGCATACGGTTTGCCTCCTTGAACAGTTGCATGGCTTCCGAAGCCTTGTTACGTTCCTCTACCGGAAAGGAGGCCAGCCACATGGCACGGCAGGCATCGCAACCATGAATATTGGCGATAGCTGCATAGCGAGGTTGGAATCCCCAGGCATGGAAAAAGTAAATCCAATTGATGTAGGGGGTAACGGTATGTATTTTATAAGATAGAATAGTGCTCATAAGTTTGCCGATGACGAATTATATTTATCTGAATCTTAATTCTTGTCCACGATAAGTTTCGTCTATTTTTCCGTTATCGTATAACAGGTGACCGTTCACAAATGTTTTCTCCACTTTCCAGTTGAAGGTATGACCTTCCAGCGGACTCCATTGGCATTTGCTTACAATGCAATCCGTTGTTACTGTCCATTTGGAGTTGGGACGTACTAATACAAGGTCTGCCTGATAACCTTTATGGATAAATCCGCGATTATTTATTTCATACATTTGAGCAGGCGCATGAGACATCTTTTCTACTATTTTCTCGATAGAGAAGATACCTTTATCTACAAGTTCCAGCATACTGGCCAGAGAGAATTGGATCATTGGCATTCCGGACATCGCTTTCAAAGCGCCTCCCTCTTTTTCGCTTAGCAGATGCGGGGCATGATCGGTCGCAATGGCGTCGATCAGACCGCTGTTGACAGCTTCCTGCAAAGCCTTCCGGTCTTCGGCTGTTTTAATGGCAGGGTTACATTTGATGCGTGCGCCTAAAGTCTGATAATCATCTTCCGTGAAAAGTAAGTGAGAAACACAAGCTTCCGCCGTAATTCGCTTCGTTATCAAAGGAGCGTCGGAAAATAAATCCAGTTCTCTGGCTGTGGAAATATGCATGATGTGCAAGCGGGCATTTGCCTCACGTGCCAGTTGTACTGCCAGTTCGGAGGAACGGTAACAAGCTTCTTCCGAACGGATAACCGGATGAAGGGTCAAAGGCACATCGTCCCCGTATGCTTTTTTATATTTGTCTGTATTTTCTTTGATAATTCCCTGGTCCTCACAATGGGCGGCGATAAGTAAATCGGTTCCGCCGAATATATTGCGCAGGCTCGCCATGCGGTCTACCAGCATATTGCCTGTGCTTGATCCCATAAATAGTTTTACGCCACAAACACGGTGTTTGTCCAGTTGGGCAAACTGCGGGTAGTTATTGTTGGTTGCCCCGAAGTAACAGGAATAGTTGACGGCCGACTTCCCGGCCAATAAAGTAAGTTTCTCATCCAGAGCCTCTAACGTTGTCGTCTGCGGATTCGTATTCGGCATATCCATGATAGAGGTAACGCCTCCGGCGGCCGCAGCACGGCTTTCGGTAGTTATATCCGCTTTATGAGTCAGTCCCGGGTCACGAAAATGCACGTGTTCGTCAATTGCGCCCGGCAAAAGATAACATCCGGTTGCGTCTATGATTTCATCGCAAGGTGTAGTTGTTTTTTCTTCTCCGGTCAGTATTTCGGCAATCTTCTCGCCTTCGATAACAACCGAACCCAGAACTTTTCTTCCTTCGTTGACTATAACGGCATTTTGAATCAGTGTACGTTTCATTTCTTTTGGGGGAATTTGTGGAACCAACTATTTACTTTTAATTTAATCACTCCGAATACGGCCTCTCCGAAGATACTGCTGTTCATTTTCGAAGTACCCAACTCGCGATTGATGAAGATAACGGGAACTTCGATAATCTTGAAACCACATTTATAAGCGGTAAATTTCATTTCGATCTGGAAGGCATATCCCTTAAAACGAATGTGTTCTAGATCAATCGTTTCGAGTACCTGTCGGCGGTAACAAACAAATCCGGCAGTGGTATCGTGGATAGGAATACCTGTAATGAACTGCACGTATTTGGATGCGAAATAAGACATCAGTACTCTGCCCATAGGCCAATTGACTACATTCACTCCGCTGACGTAGCGGGAGCCGACAGCTACATCTCCTCCTGCTTCCGCACACGCCTGACACAGACGGGGCAAGTCATTCGGATTATGACTGAAATCAGCATCCATTTCAAAAATATATTCGTACGAATGTTCCAGTGCCCACTTGAATCCGGCGATATAGGCAGTGCCCAGCCCTAACTTTCCTTTGCGTTCAATCATAAAAAGACGTTCGGGAAATTCTTGTTGCAAAGTCTTGACGATGTTTGCCGTTCCGTCCGGCGAACCGTCCTCTATTACCAGAATATGGAATATCTTAGGAAGTCCGAAAACGGCACGGATGATATTTTCTATGTTCTCCCGTTCATTATAGGTAGGGATAATTACAATGCTATCCGATATTTGCATATAAATACTATAAATTTTAGAAACAAAAGTAGTTCTTTTCCTTTAGTTACGAACGGACTAAGGATAATTTAACGTGGAAGTATATGGTAAGTTTAGCTTTTTAGTACTAGTATTTAGATGTTTTTGCCCTTAAGGACTAAGTTCTTTTATGCAAGATTCTATTTGTCTGACAATAGTTGAGTTTGCGTTTGACAGTTGTTGAACTTTCGTTTGACAGCTGTTAGACGAAAACTCAACAGCTGTCAAACGAATAAAGGATAGTATATTGAGAAGTAAACGAATGGGGAAATAGAATTAAATTCAAGCGGTACTGCCTTTAATTTCTAACGGTAATGTACAAGGTGCTCGCGTTATTTTTGTACTTTTGCGGGGAAATTTTTATAGGTATGACGATAACTGAGTTGCAACAACTATATGCTGCCCATCCTAACATGGCAATGATGAAGCGTTTGTTGAAGGATACTTCTGTTCAAACTATTTTTTGTGGAGGATTATATGCGTCTGCTGCTTCGCTTTTTTCTTCTATATTGGTGCAGGAGGGAGGTTGTCCTTTTGTCTTTATTCTGGGCGATCTGGAGGAAGCGGGGTATTTTTATCACGACTTGACGCAAGTGTTGGGGACAGAAACTGTACTTTTCTTTCCTTCTTCGTTCCGCCGTTCCATTAAGTACGGGCAAAAAGATGCGGCAAATGAGATTCTCCGCACGGAAGTATTGAGCCGTTTGCAGAAAGGGGAGAAGGGCTTGTGCATCGTCACCTATCCGGATGCATTGGCGGAGAAAGTCGTATCCCGTAAAGAATTGAGCGATAAGACTCTGAAACTGAATGTCGGCGAGAAGGTAGACACGACCTTTATCACGGATGTGTTGCATAGTTATGGTTTCGAATATGTGGAT
The DNA here is from genome assembly GCF_002222615.2 of Bacteroides caccae. Lineage (NCBI taxonomy): Bacteria > Pseudomonadati > Bacteroidota > Bacteroidia > Bacteroidales > Bacteroidaceae > Bacteroides > Bacteroides caccae. The sequence continues at coordinate 2,567,487 of NZ_CP022412.2, forward strand.
TATGTATATGAGCCGGGGCAGTATGCCGTTCGTGGTAGCATCATCGACGTCTTTTCTTTTGCTTCGGAATATCCTTACCGCATTGACTTTTTTGGAGACGAAGTAGAGAGTATCCGTACCTTTGAGGTTGAATCCCAGCTATCTCGGGAGAAGAAAGAAGGAGTGTCTATCGTGCCCGATTTGGCTGTGACGGGAGATGTTACTACCTCGTTTTTGGATTTCATACCGAAAGAGACTACCTTGGCAATGCGTGACTTCCTTTGGTTGCGTGAACGGATTCAGGTCGTGCACGATGAGGCGTTGACACCGCAGGCGATAGCCGTACAGGAAGTCGAAGAAAATGGCGGTATTACGTTGGAAGGCAAACTGATAGACGGCAGTGAATTTACCGTGCGTGCACTTGATTTCCGCCGGCTGGAGTTTGGTAACAAGCCGACCGGTACTCCGAATGCCAGCGTCACTTTTGATACTTCCGCACAGCCTATCTTTCATAAAAACTTCGACTTGGTAGCCGGCTCTTTCAAGGAGTATTTGGAAAAAGGATATACCCTTTATATTTGTAGTGACAGCATGAAGCAGACGGATCGTATCCGGGCAATCTTCGAAGACCGAGGGGATAAGATCAAATTTACTCCTGTAGAACGTACTGTGCATGAAGGTTTTGTTGATAACACATTGCGTCTCTGTTTCTTTACAGATCACCAGTTGTTCGACCGTTTCCATAAATATAATCTGAAAAGCGATAAGGCTCGTTCAGGTAAAGTGGCCCTGTCCTTGAAAGAACTGAATCAGTTTACTCCGGGTGATTATGTGGTGCATACGGACCACGGTATCGGACGTTTTTCCGGATTGGTGCGTATTCCGAATGGAGATACTACGCAAGAAGTTCTGAAACTGGTTTTTCAAAATGAGGATGTGGTGTTTGTCTCGATTCATTCTTTGCATAAGGTCTCTAAATATAAAGGTAAGGAGGGCGAAGCTCCCCGCCTTAATAAGTTGGGAACGGGGGCATGGGAGAAACTGAAAGAGCGTACAAAAACCAAAATCAAGGATATTGCCCGCGATTTGATTAAGTTGTATTCGCAACGTCGTCAGGAGAAAGGCTTTTCTTATAGTCCCGACAGTTTCTTGCAGCGTGAGTTGGAAGCGTCTTTTATTTATGAAGATACACCCGATCAGAGCAAAGCTACTGTCGATGTGAAGACCGATATGGAGAGTGACCGCCCAATGGACCGTCTCGTCTGTGGGGATGTAGGCTTTGGAAAAACGGAAGTGGCTATCCGGGCAGCTTTTAAGGCGGTGGCGGACAATAAGCAGGTTGCAGTTCTGGTGCCGACCACGGTGCTTGCTTATCAGCATTTCCAGACCTTCCGCGAACGTTTGAAGGGATTGCCTTGCCGGGTGGAATATCTGAGCCGTGCACGTACGGCCGCACAGGCAAAAGCGGTGCTGAAAGAATTGAAGGAAGGTGATGTCGGTATACTTATCGGTACTCATCGTATTTTGGGAAAAGATGTCCGGTTCAAGGATTTAGGATTACTGATTGTTGATGAGGAACAGAAATTCGGTGTTTCCGTCAAGGAGAAGTTACGTCAGTTGAAGGTAAATGTCGATACATTGACTATGACTGCCACGCCCATTCCCCGGACGCTGCAATTCTCATTAATGGGTGCGCGAGACCTGAGTGTGATCTCTACACCGCCGCCTAACCGTTATCCGATTCAGACCGAAGTGCATACCTTTAATGAAGAAGTGATAACGGACGCTATCAACTTTGAAATGAGTCGTAACGGACAGGTGTTTTTTGTCAACAACCGGATAGCAAACCTGCCCGAATTAAAAGCGATGATTGAACGCCATATCCCTGACTGTCGTGTGGCAATTGGACACGGGCAGATGGAACCTGCCGAACTGGAGAAAATCATTTTTGATTTTGTCAACTATGACTATGACGTACTCCTTGCAACTACTATTATTGAAAGTGGCATTGATATTCCGAATGCCAATACGATCATCATCAATCAGGCGCAGAATTTTGGTTTGAGTGACCTTCATCAGATGCGTGGCCGTGTAGGGCGCAGCAATAAGAAAGCGTTCTGTTATTTGTTGGCTCCTCCGTTGAGTAGCCTGACAGCAGAGGGACGCCGTCGGTTACAAGCAATTGAGAATTTTAGTGATTTGGGCAGTGGTATCCATATCGCCATGCAGGATTTGGATATTCGCGGTGCCGGTAACTTGCTTGGAGCCGAGCAAAGCGGATTTATCGCCGACCTGGGATATGAAACGTATCAAAAGATTCTTTCCGAAGCTGTTCACGAATTGAAGAATGATGAATTTGCAGATTTGTATGCGGATGAAATCAAAGGTGAAGGGCAGATTAGCGGTGAAGGTTTTGTGGATGAATGTCAGGTGGAAAGTGACCTTGAACTGTTATTGCCTGCTAATTACGTGACGGGCAGTAGCGAACGTATGTTGCTTTATCGTGAATTGGACGGTTTGATGCTGGATAAAGACGTAGAGGCATTCCGTTCCCGTCTGGAGGACCGTTTCGGACCTGTTCCGCCGGAAACGGAAGAATTGCTTCGTATTGTTCCTCTCCGCCGTCTGGCAGCACGCTTGGGAGCGGAGAAGATCTTCCTGAAAGGTGGTCGGATGACGTTGTTCTTTGTCTCCAACCCGGATAGTCCGTTCTATCAAAGTCAGGCTTTCGGTAAAGTGATAGATTATATGATGAAATATACCCGCCGTTGTGACCTGCGTGAACAGAACGGCAAGCGAAGTATGCTGATAAAAGATGTGACTAATGTGGAAACTGCGGTGAGTGTGTTGCAAGAAGTTGTGGCGTTGCCGGTGAAAGAATGATATATTGTTAATGAGGAACTCTTTTAATCGTTTTTGTTTATATGGAAAGAAGAATTATTTCTTCTTTCCATATAATTTATCTATCAGGTCCTGACGTCCGATACGTCTCAACTCATTGATAATGTTTTTCCGTTCTTCGGGCTTATACCAGAAGAAGAATTGTCGTTGGGCAAGTTTTTCCCGCTGTGTTTTAGCACTGAAGATAGGTTCCAGTGTGTACGGGTGAAATCCGGTATACCAAGCCTCAGTCGCTACTGTCATAGGAGTAGGGGTGAAGTCCTGTACCTGTTCCAAGTGGAAGTCCAAGCGTTTGGTGATAACGGCAAGCTCCGCCATATCTTCTTCTTTGCATCCGGGATGTGAAGATATAAAATAGGGAATGAGCTGCTGACGCAGGTTTTCTTCCCGGTTGATGCGGTCGAATATCTTCTTGAATGTTTCAAACTGTTCAAAAGAAGGCTTGCGCATGATGGACAATACACGGTCGCTTGTATGTTCCGGAGCTACCTTTAACCGCCCACTGACGTGACTGGCTATCAATTCACGGGTATATTCGGCCGTACTGCGATTGGTTGCCGTATCTTTGCTTTGATGTAGTAACAGGTCATAGCGTACTCCACTGCCGATAAAGGATTTCTTAATACCGGGCAGAGCGTCTACCGCATGATAAATATCCAATAGGGGACGGTGGTCTGAATTTAAGTTCGGACAAACTTTAGGATGTATGCATGAGGGGCGTTTGCACTTCTTGCAAATCGCCTCGTCTTTTCCTTTCATCTGATACATATTGGCAGAAGGACCGCCGAGATCGCTTAAATATCCTTTGAAATCAGGTAGTTGCATCACCTCTTTTACTTCTTTCAAGATAGATGCCTTACTACGGCTGACAATGAATTTCCCTTGGTGTGCCGAGATGGTGCAGAATGCGCAGCCACCGAAACAGCCCCGGTGAATATTGACGGAGAATTTAATCATATCATACGCAGGAATTCTCTTCCCTTTGTATTTGGGATGAGGCAGCCGGGTATAAGGCAAATCGAACGAATGGTCGAGTTCTTCCTGACTCATCGGAGGGTATGGAGGATTGACTACTACCACTTTGTTTCCTACCGCCTGTGTGATGCGTGAAGCTGCATATTTGTTGGATTCTTCTTCAATATGCCGGAAGTTGCTTGCCTGCTTCTTCTTGTCTGCCAGGCATTCTTCGTGAGAATAAAGTTGAATGTCTTCTTCGGCTGCCGTCCATTCTGCTGCACGGCAAAGATAGGCTGTTTGAGGAATTGTTCCGACGATCGTTTTAAATTCGTTGGTTGTCAACGTGGCTTGTTCTGTGGGGAGCAAGTTTTTCATTTTGCGGATTAATTCTACAATAGGTTTTTCGCCCATACCATAGATCAGCAAGTCTGCGCCACTGTCACATAAAATGCTTTTTTGTACTTTGTCCTGCCAATAATCGTAATGGCTCAAGCGTCTCATACTTGCTTCGATACCTCCTAATATTACGGGGGCATCGGGATATAGCTTTTTCAGAATTTGGCTATAAACGATAGAAGGATATTCCGGGCGCATATCCGAGCGGGCGTCCGGTGTATAAGCGTCTTCGCTGCGCAAGCGTTTGTTGGCAGTATATTTATTGACCATTGAATCCATGCTTCCGGCGGAAATGCCGAAAAATAAACGGGGGCGTCCCAATTTCTTGAAGTCACGCAGGTCATCGCGCCAGTTTGGTTGGGGAACGATAGCAATTTTTAATCCTTCTGCTTCGAGGATACGTCCGATAACAGCCGCTCCGAAGGAAGGGTGGTCTACGTATGCATCACCGCTGAAAAGAATGACGTCCAATTCATTCCAGCCGCGAAGTTCTACTTCTTTTTTTGTTGTAGGTAACCAGTCAGTCAGTCGAAAATCTTTCATGCCGCAAAGATACGGATAAACTTATAAAGTTATAAGATGATAGGGCTATAAAGTTCAGCCACGCCTCTTATCACCTTATAACTTTATGCTTTATCGCTTTGTAGTTATTTCTTTGCGATTGTAAATTGCACAGTCAACTGTTCGCCGTCATAGATCTCACGAAAGCCGATGCTTTGCTCTGACAGATATTCTTTTAAATCCTGAAATGCGTCGGCATGGTTCATGATGATTTCTAGCGTTTCGCCGGGAACAGCGTTACACATGGCTTTGATTGCGGGAATTAACGGACTGTATGCCGTTGTTCCCCGGGTATCCACCGTAATCATTCTTCCTCCTCTTCTTCTGCTTCCGGACTGGAGAGCCAGGTCAGATAGAGCTTGATAAGCTGTTGCAGGCCGAACGCTTTCATATTATTGTGATAAATCACATCAATACAAAGATCCAGCAAATCTTTACTGTCTTCTTCCTGACTGGCGATAAGAGAGCGGACATTCAATTTCAGTTTGTCCAGCACCGGTTCGTCTACAATACCTGTACTGTCAATCAGGTGACGGAACAGAGAATATTTTTCAATTGTTCTTAGATTTTCAGTAGATACCTCTATGCTGCGTGTACCGCTGGGATTTGCTTGTATAGTATACATTGTTCTTTAGTTTTAAGAGTTATTGTTTCTTGCAAAGATAGAATTTAAAATGAAAAACAGGCTATAAAAAGGGATATTTTTTGTTTCCCTGCAATGAACTCTTATTTTTGAGTAAAGAATCCCAATATGCCTGCCATAACGATTGCACGGTCTGCTTCCGACAGGATACTTTCAAAAGGGAAACCCAGTACGAAGGTACGATAGTTTCCTTTATAGGCAATACCTGCACTTTGATTGCCAGGCGCATAAGTAAATACCGGAAATGCGGAATCTACCGGGACAATGCAATCCGGAGCGGGGATCGCATAGTTGTTCTCATTGGGCAATCGGGGAATACTGATTGTGCGTCCGAGTCCGTTGATCCGATTAGAATTTTTGTCCGTCAGACTACCTTGATACCCATATTTCAGAACTCTTTGTGTAAATTCCCTGTTTCCTTGCGTGCCATTCATGTCACTGCCTACGTATGCACCACTCACAAGTATATTTCCGCCGGATTGGCAATAACTGGAGATAATGCGTTGCATTGCCGAAGAAAATGTTTTGTAATAAGCCTTAGTTGACGCATCCTCTTTCTCAAGTCCTAAGATATAATCTACAATCGGATAATCTTCCAACGTGACGATTCCGTTTTCTACCGCTTCGTCACTGCATGATACGAAACTGTATTTTCCGGTTGCCTGAATCGCTTTCCCATGAATGAATGGATAATCAAATGTATTTCCTGCTATTTTCATTCCTTCCAATTCACTACTGCTGTGCCCCAAACTTCCTTTCCCTTCTTTCCCCGCTTGTGTGCGGTCGAATCCGCTTTGTACTCCGCAGAATGAGAAATTCGACAGATACGGAACTCCCGGATCCTGCTCTAAGTCGAATCCTGCTTTATCCGGAGTATTGATGACGGCCGGACCGCTGATCCTATCAAATCCATTGATGATTAAAACTTTTTCACGTTCACGTTTTGCTTTGTAGGCTGAGAGTATTTCAGAAGGGAAACTCTCTCCACCTCTGTTTGCGGCCGTTACTTTGAATGAATAAACCAGTCCCGGCTCTATCTTAACAGTGTATGAAGACTTGCTGACTAAAGTTCCGTTGTCAAAACCTCCGTAACCAATGCGTGTATATACAATGTATTCCCGTGGACGTGCTGAAGGCTCCTGCGGGTCATCTTCTCCTTTCCACGAAAGTTCCAGCGTATTCTTTTTTTTGCCGAAACGAATAGCAAAGTTGCTAACAGGAAGCGGTTGTACCACATAATCTTTATCATGTTGGCTGGTAATAAACTGCAAAATTCCTTTGTAAATGGCGCGTCCTACCGTGAATTTGAAGTTGGGGTCATGGCCGAGCTGCATATCGGCAAAGTTCTGATGTGAAAGCAGCTCGATAATGGTGGAAGGCGTAGCCGGAAGCCGTGTCTCGCTATAATTCCGGTTCCACATACTGCGCCGTGTCCAAGGGAGATTATAGCTTGAACGAATATCTTTTTGAATTTGTGTGAGCAGAATATCCGCCAAATCACGTGAAGCATACCGGTCCGTTCCCATATTCAGTTTGCCGTTATTGAAATCAGTAGTGTAAATGCCGAGCGAACCGATGATTTCGTCCGTTTTGCTGTATCCGGCATCACTGTGAAGTGCCATTGTCATTTCCAATGGTACTCCTAGCCCTGGTTGCGTAGGATTATAAACAGAACCTCCCGATAGATAATTGATTGTATTGGAGCGTGTGTTGATATCGTCCGCATAATCATTCTCGCCTTTACGCCCGGCATATACATCGTAAGGCATTCCCGCCCACTGGGCAGAGTAGCGTGCCCCTTCCAGATAGCGCGGCAATCCGCTTATCTTTCCTCCGCGGGAAATATTACCCATTCCTCCACCGAAACGCACCGCATCGGCACATACTACACCATGTTCGCTGCTTTCATTACTCAATACCACCATGCCATAATCGTTGTTGCCTTTGTCAAATTCAAAGGTGCCGAGGTATACCCAAGTTCCTCCGCCTATCTTTTGGTTTACTTTAAATTCCGTAACCCCTCCATTATGAAAGACAAGATATTTGGCGTCACTTACGCTGTTGGGTAATGTCTGATAAGAAACATAAACAGCGTATGTTCCGGTTGCCGGCAGGGTAGGTACCCATTCGGCAAAAGCTTGGTCCTTGTTCTTCTTTTTCTTTCTTTCTGTGGAGATCATTCGGCAAGTACCGTCTGCGAAAGGATTTTCCCCATCTTGGTAGATTGTTTTCTTTTGGGCGAATCCTCTTACCGAGGCTCTGTCCCATTTAGCTTTTTTACTGCCTACCTCCAGATAGAGAGAAGCGTTAGGCGTATCATTATCCACAATGATTTCATTCTTTTGCGTATCCCGTTCGCGAGGCGTGTAGACAACGGCGCCTGCATTTTCCAACATCGGAATTACATAAGGAAGAACAAAAGATTGAGTGAACAGATCTTCTGTTGTGCAGAACAAGCGGGGGCGTTGCCAGCCCCATTCGTTTTTATCGTTTTTGAAATAATTACCGTGGCTTTGCCAGACAGCGATATGGCGGTCTTGTAACCCGCGTGATACTTCATTGGGGCGTGAGATGTTTTTCACCCAGGGAACTCCTTTATAATCAATGTCCAAAGACATCCGTTCCTTATCTTTTTTCTTGTTTCGATAAAGGTTGGGCACTAAATTTTCAATCGGCTTGCCGTCTGCATAAATAGTGAGCTGGTAGTAATGAACCGGACCGGGAAGTAAATCTTTTACTTGATTATAAATAGTCTCTACGGTTTCCGACCGAAAAGGTTGGTAGGCAAAGCTTTCAGAGGCATAAACAGCAATTGTTTTGCGGTCATAATCAATGTCGAAGCTATTCAGTTTTGGGGTGCTGATTTTGGCAGTTGCGGTATATTTATTGAAATAATCCGTTAGCCGCTCTTTTATATTACTTTCGATGTCTTGGGCAAAAAGAATATTAATCCCCATTGTCAGATATATGAAGAACACTATTATTTTTTTCATCATTCAATGCTTTTAGGTTTTCCCCGCAAAAATAAACAAAAAAGAGTGAGAAGTATCGAAACTTCCCACTCTTCTTTCATTGTTTTATATTCTCTTAATTAAGAGCTTTTCTATTTATAGCGGAATATATTCTACGAATGCTTCCATAGCTTCGTAAGAAGCCAGACCTAACTGGTCGTACAAAGTAGCTGTGCCACGATTACGGTCTTCACTGCGCTGCCAGAACAAACGTTCGTCATTACCCAGGAACGGAGCACTTTCCATTTGTGACTGATGTTTCAGGATAGAGTTACGTTTTGCACGAAGTTCTTCCGGACTGATAGGCACTGCCATTTCAATGTTTTCAATTTCCCATTCAGCCCATGCACCACGATACATCCAGATACGGCAGTCTTTCAACCATTTTGCACCTTCTTCTTTTTCGAGGTCGACGGCAGCAAATACGGCGTCCGTACATACACGGTGTGTTCCGTGAGGATCTGCGAGGTCACCGGCTACAAAAATCTGATGAGGTTTCACTTCACGAAGCAGGTTACGTACGATTTCCACATCCGCTTCACTAATTGGGTTCTTCTGAATCTTACCTGTTTCGTAGAATGGTAAGTCGAGGAAGTGACAACGTTCTAGTGGTATATTGTTATAAGTACAAGCGGTACGTGCTTCACCACGACGAATCAAGCCTTTGATAGTAAGTATATCACGGCTGTCCATATCACCGTCTTTCTTTTCTTTCAGGAAGTTACGTATTTCTGCATACTTCTCATTGATAACCTGGTCTTCGCTGTTGTTGAAGAGTTGGTTGAATCCGTTGATGAAATGCATGAAACGAACTACTTCCTCATCACCTACGGCAATATTGCCGGAAGTCTCGTAAGCTACGTGCACCTCATGTTTCTGTTCTACCAGACGACGGAGTGTTCCACCCATGGAGATTACATCATCATCTGGATGCGGAGAGAAGATAATCACACGTTTCGGATATGGTTTGGCACGTTCCGGACGGTAAGTATCGTCAGCATTCGGTTTGCCACCCGGCCAACCTGTGATAGTATGTTGCAAATCGTTGAATATCTTAATATTCACATTGTATGCCGAACCATACAATGCCAGAAGTTCGCTCAGACCGTTTTCATTGTAATCCTTATTTGTTAATTTCAAAATAGGCTTACCTGTCAACTGGCATAGCCAAACGATAGCGCTGCGGATTAATTTATCATTCCATTCGCAAGAAGTAACCAGCCAAGGGCGTTGGATACGGGTTAAGTTCATAGCAGCCGAGAGGTCAAGGGCTACATGGGCATTGTTGTGAGTTTGCAGATAAGATGCAGGAATGGTATCAGAGATAGGTCCTTCTACACATTCTTTAATCATAGCTGCTTTATTTTCACCCCACGCAAGTAAATAGACTTTCTTTGCACCGAGAATAGTTGATACTCCCATTGTGATAGAACTGATCGGCGTATTATCCAACGTTCCGAAGATTTTAGATGCTTCATTGCGTGAAGCATTATCCAGCAAAATCAGGCGGGTGGTAGAATTCAGTCGGGAACCCGGTTCGTTGAATGCGATATTGCCTACGCGACCGATACCTAACAGAGCAATGTCAATTCCTCCGAAACTTTCAATGCGTTGTTCATACAACCGGCAATATTCGAAGATTGTATCTTTGGCGATTGTTCCGTCAGGAGTAAATATATTCTGTTTGTCAATATCAATATGATCCAACAACATCTCTTTCAATGCATTGAAGTTACTGTTGATTGCATCAGAAGATAACGGATAGTATTCGTACATATTAAATACAATCACGTTACGGAAGCTAAGGCCTTCTTCTTTATGCATACGGATCAGTTCCTGATATACATGGCTGGGTGAATTACCTCCGGGAAGTGCTAATACGCAGAAACGTCCTGCTTTTTGTTTTTCGCGGATGGTCTGTGCTATTTCTCGAGCAATATAGTTAGCCCCTTCTTCTACAGATTCATAGATGTCCGTAGGGATTTTTTCGAGTCTTGTCAAGACTGATTTTTCAAATGCATTCTCCGGTCTGTAGTATCTGGGGGAGACCCGGTGGAGGCTGATTTGAGAACTAAGATTTGTTTTCATAAAGTTGTTTATTAAGTTATGTAAGATTAGCGTCCTTACGACTGTATTTTCACGACAAAGATACAAAAGAAGTCTATATGTTTAACTACTAACATCTAGGTATTGTTGCTATATCAAGCCGTTTTTAACATTTGTTTTATAGCAAATACTAAAGATGAAATTCGTCTGCATCTTTCCAAACCGGAAACTTTTCCCTGAGCCGGTTGAGAGCACCCAGTTGGAGGCTTGTCGTAGCTATTCCTTCCTGTTCGTCCGGCAATGAGGTTATTTCTTCTCCGAAAGCGGAATAGATTTTGCTTCCTCCATTATATTTAAGATGATATCCGTCCATGCCTGTTCTGTTGACACCGCATACATAACATTGATTTTCCAAAGCACGTGCTCGGAGCAAAGCGTCCCAAGCCAGGCGACGGGGGATAGGCCAGTTTGCTACATATATTAATAAGTCATATTCATTCTTGACGTTCCGGCTCCACACAGGAAAACGGAGATCGTAACATACAAGCAGGCAGATATTCCACCCATGATAGGGAATGATGATCCGTTTGTTACCTGCGGAAAAGTGTTCGGCTTCACGTCCCATGCGGAACAAATGGCGTTTATCGTAAAAATAGTATTCTCCTTCGGGAGTGAGGAAGAAAGCACGGTTATAAAACTGTCCGTTATCAGTGGCAATATAGCTTCCACAGATAGCCAGTTGAAATAAGGATGCCCATTGTTTCAAAGTAGAGATTGTTTTGCCGGAATTGGGCTCTGCTAATGTCTGGCTTTGCATACTGAACCCTGTCGAGAACATTTCCGGTAAAACAACAATCTCCGTTGTTCCACGGAGGCTTTGTAGCTTTTCGTGGAGCAAACGGAGATTTTCTTGTTTATTTTCCCAAACGATATCGGTTTGTATGATAGAAACTCGAATGGAATCCATTATGGTTAGTACTTATTGTCTAATACTTAAATCATATTTCTCCAAGAGCAAAGTTCTCAGGATGTTTTCCTTTGAAATCTTTGTAATAGAGCTTGATTTCCCTCATGTCTTTATTAATATCTCCCGAAGGCATAATGGCTTTGGTTGCCGAAATCGTCTTCTTTTCATAGTCGATGCCAATCAATACGATAGGCACCTGCGCTTTGAGGGAGATATAATAAAATCCTTTTTTCCAGTTTGGATTGGCTTTCCGGGTTCCTTCGGGGGTAATGGCCAGATGAAACTTTTTGCATTCGTTAAAGTGGTGAACCATTTGGTCTACCAATGAAGTCTTCCGTCCACGATCTACGGGAATCCCGCCTACAGCTTTGAAAATTAATCCTAATGGAAAAAAGAACCATTCTTTTTTCATCATGAAACTTGTCTTGCGGCCTAAAGCACCGTAAAATAGTTTTCCAATAAATAAATCAAAGTTCGTTGTGTGTGGTGCGGCACATATCACGCATTTATCATAATTAGGTACCGTAACGTTTGTTTTCCACCCTAACAGGCGGTAATAGATAAAGCTATAAATTGCTTTCTTCATTCTGTTTTTAGTTCAATTTTCCGATAGCTTCAATAATCTCGTTTACCTTTGCATTAAAATCAGCACGGAATTTTTTATAAAAAACTTTCACATTGCCCGGTTCTGTGTGGCTGATACGGGTCACAAATTCATCCTGCATCTTCAATACTTCAGACATCAGCTCATCTGCTTTATCCTTATCTGTTCCAGGGATAAACATGCTGTTGATTAAACACTCGGTGAACAACTCTCCTGCGATATAGTTTACGTTTTTCTTTAGTTCTCTTCTACTTGCCATAATCTTTACATTTAATGGTGAATAATAAAAAATACTTGTGGTAAAGATAGGCACTTTCTTTGATTTGTGCGAATAAATAATCGAAAAAACATTATTCGAGCCTTTATCTTTTTATTTTTATAGTGGTCGAAATCATAAAGTAGCTTATTTTTGTTCTTTCTCATACATTATATTATTTATAAAATTATTTGTGATGCAAAAAATGAATAAAAATGGATTTAGCCGATGTGCAGAGATGTATATCGAGCGTTTACGGAAAGAAGGACGGTATTCTACGGCGCATGTCTATAAGAATGCCCTTTTATCTTTCACTACGTTTTGCGGTACGTTCAATGTATCGTTCAGGCAAGTGACCCGGGGACGTTTGCGTTGTTATGGGCAGTACCTATATGAATGTGGCTTGAAACCTAATACGGTTTCTACATATATGCGTATGCTTCGCAGCATTTATAATAGAGGAGTAGAATCGGGGAGTGCCCCTTATGTGCACCGATTATTTCACGATGTCTATACAGGGGTGGATATCCGGCAAAAGAAAGCCTTGCCGGTTGCCGAGCTTCACAGGCTTTTGTATGATGATCCCAAATCGGAGCGCTTGCGTCATACACAAACTATTGCTGCTTTGATGTTTCAGTTTTGTGGAATGTCATTTGCCGATTTGGCTCATTTGGAAAAGTCGTCCTTAGACAGTAATGTGCTACGATATAATCGTATCAAGACTAAGACTCCTATGAGTGTGGAAGTACTTGATACTGCGAAGGAAATGATTAATCAGCTTCGAAGTAACCAAGTGACTCCTTCTGACTGTCCCGATTATCTGTTTGATATCCTGTCTGGCGACAAAAAACGGAAAGATGAAGGAGCTTATCGGGAATATCAGTCTGCACTTCGAAAGTTTAATAATCGTTTGAAGGATTTGGCAAGAGTGCTTCATCTAAATTCGCCTGTATCTTCATACACTCTTCGTCACTCTTGGGCAACAACAGCTAAATATCGCGGAGTTCCTATTGAAATGATAAGTGAATCATTAGGCCACAAATCTATAAAAACAACACAAATCTATCTGAAAGGTTTCAATCTGCAAGAACGTACAGAAGTAAATAAAATGAATTTATCTTACGTTAGAAATTGCTATGTAACTAGGGGTAAATAGGTAAAATGCTGATAATAAGCAGTGAGGTATGTGTGTTACTTCTTAGGTAACAGAATTAAATTTGACGCAAAGATAGACAAAAAAAGAAATAGCAAACAAATAATCCTCCATTTTTTTTCGTTTTATCTGAAACATAGGGCAAAAAAATATCCGAACATGAAATAATATTGTCTTCATGCTCTGTTGCTAATTTGTTTATATTCAAAAGGATTTCCTCTTTCACTAAAGCCAGAAAGCCCTTTGGTACCACATTTGTCGATGTTTTTCTCTATTTTCATTCCGCTTAGTTTCGATTGTGTGTGTTCTGTTACCTAAGAAGTAACAGAAATATGAATAGTAAAAATAGCAGATTAATCAATTCTTTGAGAAAATTGCTATTGGGGAACAATATACAAATTGAGATGGAACAAACTAAAGCTGTTTTCAGGAATAAGCCATTTATTTTATTGAAAGGCATTATTCTACTTCTGATTTTCATATTGACGACCAGTTTGGTTCGTGCACAATACTCCTTGGGATCGACAGGACAATTAATGATACCTACTGCCGAGATGCAGGAAACCGGTACGTTTATAGGAGGAGCAAACTACCTACCCGAGCAAGTTACCCCTTCTGTTTTCAGTTTTCCTACAATGAATTATTTCGTGGATATGACACTGTTTTCTTTCATTGAATTTACTTATCGAATGACATTACTCAAAATGACAACGGCTACGGGAAGAACAGGTTATCACAATCAAGACCGTTCCAATACGATTCGTATTCGTCCGTTAAAAGAAAGCCGTTATTTTCCGGCTGTTGTGATTGGGGGGGATGATCTTCTGACTGAAGGAAAAACTCCATATTGGGGTGCCTACTATGGTGTGCTTACTAAAACAATCGGATTCCGTTCGGGACATCAACTGGCAATTACGGCGGGTTGGTATTTTCATCAGGGTGATAAGCCTGTATATAATAAAGGACCTTTCGGCGGAGTTCGTTATACTCCCTCTTTTTGTCGGGAATTGAAATTCATGGCGGAATATGATACGCATGGTTGGAACATTGGTGCTGCTATGCGCTTTTGGAAGCATCTATCCGTCAACGTGTTTACCCGCGAATTTACATGTGTGTCTGCCGGTTTACGGTATGAATGTACATTAATACATTAAATGAAGATGAAAAGAATAGTTGGTATAGTATATGTTTTTCTCTGTTGGGGAATTTCGTTACATGCACAGTCCGTTCGTGTGATCGAAACTTTGAAAAAACTGGAAATGGAGAATATCTCGGTTGTAGAGAAAAGTGACACGATAACAGCGGCTTTTGAGACTTCTGTGTATAGAGGAGCTTATAATGGGATCGGTATTGCCATACGTCATTTGGTTGCTATGCCAGAAATGCCGACTCTACAATTGGTTATATTAGATAATGCGTTACCCCAGCTGTGTATAACTCTCCCGGCAAAACTGGTTCAACAGTATCAGTCCGGTGAATACACGTTGGATGAGGTATATCGTAATATGGAGATGACGACTTCTACAGGAACCGCCATGCGTCGTTTGAAAGGAATAAAAAGGGAAGACAGTACTTTCGGTAAGGTGGATTTGGTGTTATATCCTGGTGTGATGTTAGTCAATAATGTAACTTATAAACTATATAAGGCGGCTCTTGATCTGCAACCCGCTCTGGAAATGCAATTATGGAAGGGGGCTTCGCTACGGATGCAAGTCAGTCTGCCTATCGTAAATAATGAAGAAGGAAAGTGGGACTGTGTTCGCTTGGGATTCATGACTTTACGTCAGGATTTTCGTTTGGCTAATCATTGGAAAGGATACCTGACAGGCGGTAATTTCTCAGATGATCGTATGGGAGTTGCTGCGGGAGTCGGTTATTTTTCTGCAAATGGTCGGTGGACGGTAGAAGGTGAAGGAGGAATTACCGGTTCTTCTCATTTCTACGGTAGCAAGTGGGAGATGAGTAAGTGGAAAAGAATCAATGGACGGCTTAGTGTGGGATATTATGTGCCGGAAGTGAACACGCTGGTGAAGGTGGAAGGATCCCGTTTTATTTATGGAGATTATGGAATACGCGGAACTCTTTCACGTTATTTCGGCGAATATATTGTGGGTATATATGGTATGTATACGGACGGGGCAAAGAATGCAGGGTTTAACTTCTCTATTCCGTTGCCGGGGAAGAAACGCAAACGGCATGCATTGCGGATTATGCTTCCCGAATATTTTGCTTTTCAGTATGATATGCGTAGTGGGAATGAATACGCCCACCGTTCTTTGGGGGAAAGTTATAATACCGAGCCTAGGTCTGTCGAGAATTCACGTTTCTGGCAACCGGATCATATTCGCTATTATTTAATTAGGACGAGTGAGAATTGAACATGATTGATATGAATAAGTATTTTAACAAATTTGAAACATTATGAAAAGTGTAAAATGGATGTATGTGAGTGCCATGGCGATAGCCTTTGGTATGTTGTCTTTTGCTACAGTTGCATGTCATGACGATGATGACGATCCTAAACCGGCAGAAGGAGAAGTAATTGAAACTCCGAAACCGGTGGTAGAGTATTACATTAAAGGTGCTGTAACTGTAAAAGGTGAAGGAAAAAGTGGGGTAAAAGTGAAAGTTGGCGATAAAGATTGTATAACGGATTCGAAAGGTGAGTTTTCTGTAACGGAAAGTAATACGGGAACTTATGAGGTTTCTGTTGCTCCTAATGGTTATCTTTCTCAGAAAACTTCTGTGAAAATTGCTGATAATGCTGAGAATCGTAGTGTAGTAAAAGTTGCTTTTGCCTTGACGGAAGTAAGTCCGGTAAAAGAAGTGGTATTGGATGAAATGACAGATCCAATTACTGTAGAGGATGAAAGTACATCAAATGAGGCGATTCCTACAACCACAGAAGACTTTGGACAGGTTGAGCCGGACAAAGTTGTTGAAGATATGCCTCTTGCGAAAGTGGAAATTGTGATCCCGGCAGGTGTAATTAAAGAAGATGCGCAGGAGGATCCGACCCTTGTGAAAAACGGTAAAGTTGATATCAGTGTAACTACATTTGTTCCTGCTCCTAAAGAGGTTGTTACTGAAGTTAAGCCTACTGAGGTCGTAGAAGCTGTAAAAAGTATACCTTTGGCTGCTGCTCAATTTCAGCCGACAGGTTTGCAGTTTAGCGAACCTGTAAATATTTCTATTCCTAATCCTATTCCGGGGGTAACTTTCCCTAAAGCAACTATGCAACTTTCCTATCTGAATCCGGATAACGGGGAATGGGAAGTACAGGCTGCTGAAGTTACAGTGGGTGAGGCTAATTATAAAGCTCCTGTTACACACTTCTCTGCTTATGCTATAGAGAATCAAGTAAATAGTAAAGTAGAAAAAGAAGTAATTCAGAAAGACGAAATCCTTGGACAGGAAAGTCGTGACAATAGCGAGAATGCAAAGGCCTTGACAGGTATCGTGTTGAAGTATAAAGAAAAAACAGGTTGGGATTACGAGAAAGGTAGAGGTGTAGTTGAGGCTATAAAAGAAGCATTAGGAAGTAGCGTTCCCGAAAATACACTAAACGCAATGGCTGCTTATCTTAAAACTCGTATGTACTCATTAATGGGAACAACATCTGGAGTAACCGAAACTGAACGTACATACAATACAGTGAATGTAAATGGTTATACTGAGATGAACTATACTTGTTATGCCAAGACTCGTAAAACTACATTATCTACAACAGTAGTGTATGGCGGAAGCGAAAAAACAATATCTGTCTCTGCGATACGTTATACAGGTGCTGATCAGCAATATAAGACGGTAACTTATAATCCTACTCACAGCGGTGGTAAGGGAGGTAGTATCTAAGATATTTATTTGAGATATATAGTAGGGGCTTAGATTTATTCGTAGCGTGTGAATCCCTACTTTACTATGCTGGTTAGGAAAAGTACAGAGGTACATCTTATCTAATCTAGCTTACGCATCAGATTTTATTTTGATGCACATTTCCCCTTAATATCAACTGTCTGTGAAGATCGTTGATATGATTTTGATGTTATCTGTCTGATTGAAGTCAGTAGAATAAGTTTTTAATAATTAATTTTTTAAGATAAAACCCTTTTGTGTATGCTCCTTTTTTAATAAACCCTTTGGGGCATATTCATATAGAGTATAGAGAGAGGAGGTCACTGTGAAGCGGCTTCCTCTTTTGCATTTGAATGAATCCAGTATCTTCTATTGACTGCTAATATAAGTTAATCTTTACAATTGTGCTTCTTGTAATATAAATAAACCCTATCTTTATCAGCCAATACAACATAGGCTTAACAAAATGTCATGAGCATAACTATTAAAAACCTCAATAAGATTTATCCAAATGGAAACCATGCATTGAAAGATGTCAATCTGGAGATTCCTACGGGGATGTTTGGCTTATTGGGTCCCAACGGTGCCGGCAAATCTACTTTAATGCGTATTCTGGTAGCTCTAATGGAGCCAACTTCCGGACAGGTTGAAATCTGTGGATACGATTTGATGAAACAACGGAAAGAAATTCGTGGTATTTTAGGATATCTCCCTCAGGACTTTCGTTTCTTTGCCAAATATAAAACGTATGAGTTTTTGGACTATGCAGCCCGTCTGTCGGGAATGACTCAAAACAGGCAAAGAAAGCAGGCTGTGGATGAAATGCTCGAAAATGTAGGATTGTTTGATGTACGTGAGCGGTATGCTAACAAATTATCAGGAGGCATGAAGCGTCGGTTGGGAATTGCGCAGGCATTGATACATCATCCTAAAGTAATTATTGTAGATGAACCTACTACCGGGCTTGACCCCGAAGAACGTATTCGTTTCCGTAACCTTCTTTCCGAAGTTAGTGAAAATGACGTCACTATTATTTTATCTACCCATATTGTAGGAGATATCTCCAGTACTTGTAACAATATGGCGTTGATGAACCGGGGGGAAGTTTCTTTCTATGGGTCTCCGCAAGATATGTTGAAGAAAGCCGAAGGCAAGGTGTGGAGGATCAGAGCCGGTGGCGATCAATTGCATGAGATTGATAAAAAATATCCGGTCATATCTACTATTCCCTCAGGGACAGCTTGGGAGGTACAGGTGGTTGCCGATAAAGTAGAAGGATACGAAGCGGAGCCATTTCCTCCTAATCTTGAACACGCCTATGTATATTATATGGAGAATCAATTAAACCTTTGGACAAACGACTAAACACGATATGCTGATATGACCTTTTTATCTAATATACAATCGGTAGCAAAGTATGAAAGCAAGTTATTAATAAGAAGTTGGTTCTTCCGGGTGTTTACAGTGCTCGCCATAGGTATCACTACTCTTTTTAATTTTCTCCTATTTGTATCGGAGGATACTTACGGATTTTGGATTGCTATGTCCATTCCGTCGAATATCCCTTATCTAATTCTGCTATTGCTGAATACAGGACAGGCTGTCATTGCTATTTTTCTTGCCTCTGATTTTCTGAAAAGGGACAAGAAACTGGATACGTCGGAAGTCTTTTATGTCCGTCCGTTAAGTAATGCCGAGTACGTGATTGGTAAGATCTGGGGGAATCTGCGTGTTTTTCTGCTGCTCAATCTTATTATTATGGGCATTACAATGGCATTCAATCTGACAGTGGGAGAAGTGGACTGGATAGCTTATTTATTATATTTTCTGCTGATTAGTGTACCTACGCTCGTTTTTATTATTGGCCTGTCTATCTTTCTGATGTTGGTGCTGAAGAATCAGGCACTCACTTTTGTTATTCTGTTGGGGTATATCGGATTGACTGTTTTTTATATTGAGGATAAGTTTTATTACCTTTTCGATTATATGGCGTATAGTCTCCCATTAGTAAAATCTACTATTGTTGGATTTTCCAATTGGGAAGTAATTTTGAATCACCGGGCTATCTATTTTCTCGCCGGCCTGGCATTTGTCTTTTTCACTATCTCTCTATTCCGGCGTCTGCCTCACTCGTCGCGTAGCAATTATCCATGGGTCTTTCTTTCTGTGTGTACACTCTTGCTGAGTTTAGCTTGCGGATATTGGCATGTGCATTCCATTTTGTATCAGGGCGATATACGGGCTGCATATACACGTGTTAACAACCAATATGTCGCTACTCCGAAGCTGTTTATTCATCAATATGATTTTTCGGTAGAACAACGTCTTGATGACTTTCTATCCGAAGTAACCATGAGGGGGGTAGCTTTGGACTCGTCTGCCGTATTTACGTTTTGCCTGAATCCGGGGCTGACCGTACGTTCCGTTGATTCGGATGGACAACCACTTAAATTCAAGCGTGACAAGCAAATCGTATTAGTGGATTTCGGTACGAATCTGGCAAAGGGAGACACTGCCTCAGTGACATTTAAGTATGATGGACAAATAGATAATTCGTTTTGTTATCTGGATATTCCTCCGGAAGTGTTACAGGCTTCTAAAAAGAAATTTCTGTTCAATATTGATAAACAATACTGTTTCCAGACAAAGGATTATTTATTGCTTACTCCCGAAACATATTGGTATCCTCGTGCCGGAACTGGTTATAGTGATGAAAATCCGGACTGGCAACAAACTTATTTCAGCAATTACCATTTGAAAGTGAAGCCTCTAGCAGGGTTGGTTCCGCTTTCCCAAGGCGAAGGTAAGAGCGATGAACATGGGGTTTATACGTTTAAGGGAGATTTTCCGTCTCAAACAATATCACTGGCCATAGGAGATTATCAGCAGAAAAGTATATCTGCAGACAGCATCCTATATAGTATCTGGCATCTGAAAGGACATGACTTCTTTTCGGCAGCTTTGGATTCTATCCACGATACGATCCCTTCATTAATACGTAATGTTAAAGACCAACTGGCTCGAAACTATAAATTGGATTATCCTTTCAAACGGTTTTCGTTGATAGAAGTACCAATACAATTTGTGGGTTATGAACGTGCTTGGTCGCAAGCACAGGAAACCGTGCAACCGGAAATGGTCTTATTTCCGGAAAAAGGGGCATTGTTTGATGATATGGATATGAAGAAACAGGTTCAAAACCATATACGTTGGTCGAGATATGGAGACAGGAATGAAATCAGTTTGCAGGAAGCACAGATGCGTACGTTCAATAATTTTATCTGGAGATTTGCGCAAACGGAAGGAAATTATAATTTTTCATCCGGTAGCAGGGGAAAAGGTAATCTTTCGTCAGAGGCAAATCCTTATTTTCTTTTTCCACAAATCTATAATTTCCGGTATAATATTTTTTCTTCGGAATGGCCTGTTGCCAACCGGGTGATTGAGTTGTATTTGCAAAAAAAATCAGAGAATGGAGGTTGGGAGCGTCAGATTAATGGTATTAGTAATAATGAAAAGGCTGTTCTGTTGCTGGAGAAGCGTACATTTAAAGAATTGCTGGTCGATATGGAACTGCGCAACTTGCAGAATAATATCGTCGGACAGGAAGCAAGCCGTCTTTTTGCCAGGGCAGAAATAAATATGGGCGTAGAAGCCTTTAGGGACTCATTATATTCATTGCTGAAACGTAATACTTTTTTGAATATAAAGTTTGAAAATATGCTCGATACATTGGGAGAGATAAGTCGGACAGATATTCGTTCATTGTTGGGAGAATGGGAAAAAACAACACCTCTTCCTTTTTACTCGTTAGGGGAACCAACATTGACTAAAATTACCAATAAGGGTGGAGAAGAATTTTTTGTATTGAAAATGCTGATAAGTAATAATTCGGATTATGATGGGATTATTCACATGGATATTCGTAAAGACGGTTGGTGGTATCAGCCTTTGGAAGACCCCAGAGCCAAAACAAAAATAGAGATGCCTGCTCATACCAGTAAGGAATTTGTTTCGGTTTGGGAAGATCAGATCCGTAATGTTGAGATTAATACTATGGTTTCGGGGAATCTTCCGAATATAATTAGTCAAGACATAAATAATGTCAAACAGGAACGAAACAAAATAGTCAAAGACAGTATTTATATATTGCCGGAATCTTCGTTCGATTTGCCGGGGGAAATTATTGTGGATAATGAAGATTCTACTCTTTTTATTCTTTCCGCTCCTCCCATTGTGGGGCTCTTGCCTAAGTGGTTGGACGAAGTGGAGGAAACACCTTTTAAATATTCGGGTATATCCTGGTGGCGTCCGCCTTTACAATGGACGGCTACTACCAATGACAGATATTATGGAAAATATATTCGTTCGGCTTTTGTGATTAAAAGTGGGGACGGCAGCCAGACTGCTACATGGAAAGTACCTGTACCGGAAGTCGGTCAGTATGACTTGTATTATCATGTATTCAAGGATGATGAACTTCGTTGGAACAATAATCTTCAGGGGGAATATCATTTTAAAGTAAAGTATGGCAGTGAGGTAGAAGATGCCTATGTTAACCTGAGAAAAGCAAATGAGGGGTGGGAACAACTGGGTAGTTACTACTTTGACTCAGATACGGTCCGGGTGGTACTGACAGATGAATGTAAACTGCGGTCTGTAACAGCCGACGCAGTGAAAATAGTGAAACGATATTAATTAAAACAGCAAACTATATGCAAATTGACTTACTACTATTAAAAAGAATGCTACTGGCAATTGTTGTTTTCATGGGAATTACATTACCCTCGCAAGGGCAAATTCCCTTAACGATTGACAAGGCTATGGAAATTGCGCAGGAAAACAGTCCTTCTCTCCGCCGTTCCTATATGAATTTGGAAAGGTATAAACAGAACCTGATTGCTCAGAAGGCTTCGTTGAAATCGCGGTTCTCGTTAAACCTGAATCCGTTAGATTATAACAAAAACAGGCGTTTCGATAACCGGCTGTCGCAATGGTATACTAATGAAACGCTCAACAGTAGTGGGACTTTTCAAATTGAGCAACCCATCTTATGGACGGACGGTACGATTTCGTTAATCAACAAGTTCGGTTGGCAAGACAATAATTCCATTTTGGAAGGGAATAAAACCAGCGACCGGGCATTCAGCAATGACCTCTATTTGCAATTGACTCAACCTATCTTCACTTACAACAAGCGGAAAATGGAATTGAAACAGATTGAATATGATTATGAAAATGCTGATATTAGTTATGCTCTGCAGCGGTTGAATACGGAAAAAAGTATAACAGACCAATTTTATGCTGTTTATATGGCGCAAAGTAATTTGGAAATCAGCCGTGAGGAACTAATCAATGCCCAGCAAAGCTATGATATTATAAAAAATAAGGTAGAAGCGGATTTAGCAGCCAAAGACGAACTTTTTCAGGCTGAGTTGAATCTAGCGACAGCTCGTTCGTCGGTAGACGAGAGTAAGGTGAGTTTGGAAAATGCGAAAGATAAGTTGAAACAAACACTTGGAATGAGATTGGATGAGGATATTTTAGTATTTGCCGAAGTTGATATTAAACCTATTCAAGTAGATTTGGAACAAGCTATCACACATGGATTAGGCTCACGGTTGGAACTTCGTCAGCGTGAAATAGAAAGTAAAGAACTTGAGTTTGAAATGATTAAGACGAAAGCATTGAATGAGTTCAAAGGGGATATCTCTTTGTCATTCGGATTAATGGGAGATAACCGTCATTTGAATAAAATGTTTAATAATCCGACACAAAATCCACGTGTTTCTATCAGTTTTACTGTTCCTATATTCGATTGGGGAGAAAAGAGAGCACGAATCAAAGCACAAAAGGTTGCACAACAAATTAATGAACTTGAATTTCATGAAGAAAAGGTAGATATTGAACTGAATATCCGTCAGGTATGGCGTAGTCTTGAGAATCTCCGTACTCAGATCAAAATTGCCGAGCAGAATGTGCAAAATGCTCAATTAACTTATGATCTGAACCAGACACGTTATCGGGAAGGCGATATTACCGGTATGGAAATGAGTCAGTTCCAGACACAACTTTCAAATAAGAAAATCACTTATACGCAAGCATTAATCAACTACAGAATAGAATTACTTAATCTTAAAATTCT
The DNA here is from genome assembly GCF_002222615.2 of Bacteroides caccae. Classification (NCBI taxonomy): domain Bacteria; kingdom Pseudomonadati; phylum Bacteroidota; class Bacteroidia; order Bacteroidales; family Bacteroidaceae; genus Bacteroides; species Bacteroides caccae. Next base: position 2,590,961 of record NZ_CP022412.2, read on the forward strand.
TTCATTGTATGACTTCGACAAGAATATTCCTATTGTTCCGATGAAAGATATAATCGATAAAAAATAAGCAGACCATGAAACAGTATCACATTTTAATAGCATTTTCTTTATTAGCAACTATAGGCTTGACAAGCTGTGGTGACAGACCACAAAACGCACCCAATAACATTGCTACTCCGGTATCTGTTGTCGAACTGAAAAAAGGTTCGATCAGTAAACTGATAAATACAACAGGAACAGTACAGCCTACTTATGGGGTGTCTCTGAACTCTGAAATGAGCGGCTTTTATAAACTTCAAATTAATCCGAAGACAGGAAAAACTTTCAAAATGGGAGATAGGGTGAGTAAAGGTACGATAATTGTCCGGTTGGAAGACAAAGAATATGAAAACGGCATTGCTATCGACGCTAAAAAGCTCAGTCTCGAAATAGCCGAACAGGAGCAATCGAAACAAAAAGCGCTTTATGAAAAGGGAGGGGTGACGATGAGTGAGATGCGGAATACGGAAGTTAAGGTGACGAATGCCCGTTATGATTATGAAAACGCACAACTCAATTTGGAGAAAATGAAGGTAAAAGCTCCGTTTGATGGTGTGATTGTTGACCTGCCCCATTATACAACTGATATCAGGGTAGAGCAGGGTAAGCCGGTAGTAAGTCTAATGGCTTATGATAAAATGTATATGGATATCAATCTGCCGGAGAGCAGCATCCGCTATGTCAAGGAAGCACAACCGGTATATATTACTCATTACACCATACCGGGTGATACTTTGAGAGGGAAAATCAGCGAATTATCTCCCGCAATCAGTTCGGAAACGCGTACCTATAAAGGAAAGGTTTTAGTTGATAACAATCAACTAAAATTGCGTCCGGGTATGTTTGCTAAAGCAGATATTGTGGTAGACAGAGCAGACAGCTCCATTATTATCCCCAAGGACGTGATTCTGTCGAACCGTCGTCGCAAATATGTATATGTCGTTGAGAAGAATACCGCAAAGATACGTAATTTAGAAACAGGCTTAGAGGATGAATATAACATTGAAATCATATCCGGACTCAAAGTAAATGACAATCTGGTAGTGAAGGGGTTTGAAACATTGAAGGAAGATGCTAAAGTAAAAATTCAAAAGTAAATTATTCGTATGACGAATAAACGTGCCTTTTGAAAATAGGAAATACTTATGAAGAATATAGTCAAATTTGCAGTAGGCAATCCGGTTACAATTTGTATGATTGTATTTGCCCTCTTATTGTTGGGAAAGGTGTCATACGATCAGTTGAGTGTCGACTTATTGCCTGATCTGAATAATCCCCGCTTGTTTATCGAACTAAAGGTAGGAGAACGTCCTCCTGAAGAGATCGAAAAACAATTTGTGAAAAACATGGAATCCATGGCTATTCGGCAGAGTGACGTTACACAGGTGTCTTCGGTGATTAAAGCGGGAACGGCACGGATTACCGTAGAATATACTTGGACAAAGGATATGGATGAAGCTTTTCTCGATTTGCAGAAAGCTATGAATCCGTTTGCCCAGAATAAGGAGATTACGGAACTAAAAATAACGCAACACGACGCGAATCTGTCGCCAGTTGTCCTGGTGGGGATGTCTCATCAGAATATTACGGATATGGCGGAATTGCGAAGGATTGCGGAAAGTTATATCCGTAACGAGCTGATTCGCTTGGAAGGTGTTGCCGAAGTGACTCTTTCGGGAGAGGAAGTGACTACCCTTACCGTTCAGACTGATCCTTATAAATTAAATGCTTTCCAATTAAAGATAGAGGATATCGCTTCGCGTATTGAGTCTAATAATCAGAGCATATCCGGAGGACGGGTAAGTGAATTGGGATTGCAGTATTTAGTGAAAAGTTCGAGTCTGTTTTCCACAGAAGCCGATTTTGAAAATTTGATCGTCGGATATAAACCGGTACAGCAGGAGACTTCAGGGAATAGTTCTTCTGAAACTGTGACAGATCTCAACAAGGCTCCCGTCTTTTTGAAAGAAGTAGCTACTGTGCAGTTTGTGAATGCACGTCCCGAAAACATTGTACGTATTAATGGAAAACGTAGTATCGGTTTGTCTATTTATAAGGAAATGCGTTTCAATACGGTGAAGGTGGTAGACGAAGTAACTAGTCGGTTGGCAGTGATAGAAGATGCTTTGCCCGGCTATCATTTTCAGGTAATCTCCAATCAGGGGACTTTTATAAAAAGTGCTATCGGTGAAGTGAAAAGCAGTGCTATATTGGGTATTGTCCTTGCTGTCATTGTATTGTTTGTATTCCTTCGTCGAATGGGAACAACGTTGATTGTCAGTCTTTCTATTCCAATCTCTATTGTAGCAACTTTCAATTTGATGTTTTTCAATGGGCTTACGCTGAATATTATGACTTTGGGAGGGTTGGCTCTCGGAGCGGGTATGCTGGTAGATAATGCCATTGTAGTTATAGAAAGTATTTTCCGGAATCAGGAAAAAGGAGTGAGTGTTAAGGAGGCAGTGGTCACCGGAACTGCGGAGGTGGCAAATGCGGTTATTGCTTCTACTTTGACGACTATTGTGGTATTTCTTCCGATTGTTTATCTTCATGGAGCTTCGGGTGAACTGTTTAAAGATCAGGCTTGGACAGTTACTTTCTCACTTGTATCTTCCTTGTTTGTTGCTATCCTAGTGATTCCGATGTTATATACTCAACTTTCCGGTAAGAAAGTAAAAATGGAAGAAGTGAAATCAATCCGTATTACTAGATATAGCAAGATACTTCGCAAGTTGGTTCGACATCGTTGGTGGGTAATTGGTATGGCAGTGTTATTACTTGTAGTTACAGGTTTGCTGACTCCGTTCATTGGTACGGAGTTTATGCCGAGGGCGGAAAGTAAGGCTTTTACTGCTGTTGTGAAAATGCCTGAAGGTACGCAAATGGAACGTACTGCTGCGGCTGTGGGTAATCTCGAAGATTTATTATATACTATTGTCGGAGGCGATTCTCTGTGTACGATATATAGTCATGTCGGAGAGGGAAGCGGTTCGGAAAATGCCATATTTGAAGGAGAAAATACGGCGATGATGAAAATTATTCTTTTTCCGGAGTGTATTCTTTCTCCAGAAAATGTAATTGCCCGGTTCCTTGAAGAAGCGAAGAATCCCGATGGTCTGGAATTATCTATCCGTCAGGATGAAAATTCTTTGAGTTCTCTGTTGGGTAGTGAAGGAGCTCCTATTGTAGTGGAAGTGAAAGGAGAGGAGTTGGACGAAATAGCGAAGATTACCGGAGAAGTAAAGGAAAGAATGCAGGAAGTGGATGGGGTGTATGACGTTGTAACTTCTATTGAAGACGGTGCTCCGGAAGTAGTGATTTCAATAGACCGTACCATAGCCGGGATCAATAATCTGAGTGTTGCTACAGTGATTGAACAGTTGAAACAACAGTTGAGTGGTAAGGAAGCCGGTAAAATGGAGTATCGCGGTGAGATGCGTGATATCGTGATTAAAGTACCGGATATATCTTTAGGAGCTCTCGGATCACTTGTTATCAGAAGTGGTACACAAGAGTTTTTGTTGGACGAGATCGCTAGTATTACTCATGGGCAGGCACCTAAAGAGATTCTACGTCGCAATCAGAGCCGTATAGGTAAAATAATGGCTAATATGGACACTGGCAAATCACTTGATAAAGTGGCGGCAGAAGTGCGTTTGGCTGTTAAAGATATTGATTTGCCTGCTAATTATAGTATCACAGTGACCGGAGAAGAAGAAAAACGGCAGGAGTCTATGCATAGCTTATTGTTTGCTTTATTGCTTTCTGTTGTACTTGTTTATATGGTCATGGCTTCACAGTTTGAATCGTTGTTACATCCTTTTACGATTCTGCTGACTATTCCGCTGGCTGTGGTGGGTGCTATCTTGCTTTTCTTCATTACTGGAACCACGATTAATATGATGGGAGTTATCGGTATCGTGATGTTGGGAGGTATTGCCGTTAATAACTCTATTATTCTGGTAGACCGTATCAACCAACTTAGCCAGGCAGGAATGGAGTTGACTGACGCCATTGTAGAAGCAGGACAGCAACGTATCCGTCCTATCATAATGACTACGTTGACTACGATTCTGGCTATGCTTCCAATGACATTCGGATTTGGTGAAGGTGCTTCCCTTCGTTCGCCAATGGCTATTGCTGTGATTGGAGGACTGATAACTTCTACTTTGATGAGTTTGATGGTTATCCCATGTGTATATTATGTCCTTGAAAAGATAAAAAGGCGTATAAATCACCGAACTAAAAAAAGCTGAAGATGAACTTTTTACTAAATAGGAGAATTACGATCTGTATGCTGTTTATTGCACTTAGTCTTTTGGGCTATGTGTCCTACAAACAGCTTCCGGTAGAGTTGCTGCCTAATGCAGAGCTTCCGGTATTGTTTATCCAAGTGTCGTCGCAGCAGGATATGGACCCTTCGTATGTGGAGTCGGAAGTGATAATTCCGCTTGAAGGAGCTGTCAGTACGATAGGAGGAGTAGACAAACTGCAATCTTATATAGACAGGAGGCAATCGAACATACAAATTGATTTTAAGAAGAATGTCAATTTCAAGATGACTGCTCTTAAGTTGCAGGAAAAGGTGAATGAAGTGGCAGCATCTTTTCCCAGTGGTTTTACTGTGCAGGTACAGAAAGTTGATATTGCACAGATGAACAATAACTTTATGGTACTTCAGGTACGGGGTTCGGGAGGGACAGACCGTGTCAGGAACTTAGTGGAGGATAATATTCTTTCCGATTTGGAGAACATAGATGGTGTGGCATCTGTCAATATATATGGCGGACGGCAAAAAGCGATTGAGATACGTCTCCATTCGGAGGTGTGCAAAGCGTTGAACCTTACGGCGTCAAAGATAAGTAATCTGCTTTCACAGAATACGCAGGAGAAAACGTTTGTCGGTTTTGCCAATGAGCCGGATAGTAAGATTTTTGTTCACGTAAATGCGATGTATACGAAAGTATCTGACCTGGAAAATATTGTGGTGGCTCCCGGACCTGTCTTGTTGAAAGATGTGGCAACCGTATTCTTTGATCTGAAAGATGAAACCACTTATAGTCGTGTAAATGGGAAAGAGGCTGTTTCTGTGGTATTGATAAATGATTCGCAGGCAAATCTTATAGAGCTTTCCCACCGTGTTTCTGATGCGATTGACAAACTGAATGAAAAAATAGTTCCGCTTGATCTGGAAATAGTCGTTCAGGAGAATAAGGCTGAAACGATGGAGAATAACATCAATCAAATCATTAACCTGGCATTGGTCGGTGGATTGTTGGCTGTTTTCATTCTCTGGCTTTTTTTGAAAAATATGCGGCTGGTGTTCTTTATCGCACTTTCAATTCCGATCTCAGTTTATACGGCCTTCAATTTCTTCTATGCTTCCGGCATTACTATCAATAGCCTTACATTAGTGGGAATGGCACTTGCCATTGGGATGCTACTGGATAATAGTGTCGTAGTGCTGGAGAATATTTATCGTTTATCCGGAAGCGGCTACACACCCGAGCGCTCAGTTACTCAGGGCACTAAAGAGGTGTGGCGCTCTATTGTAGCAGCTACGTTGACTACTGTCACTGTTTTCCTGCCGTTTGTCTTTTCAGATAATTTCCTGATTAAACTGATAGGGCATCATATCGGGGTGTCTATTATATCTACGCTGATTATTTCCTTGTTTGTGGCTTTGCTTTTCATTCCTATGGTCACTTATGTTATTCTGAAAAAGAAGAAAGGAAGAAGTGTCGTTTATGAGAAGGTGTCGATTATTCAACGTCCGATACAAGTGTATCTGGTTTTACTGAAGACGTGTATGCGTAATCCGGGAGTCACTATATTCGGAGCGGTGATTTTACTTTTTGCTACTCTGATATTATCACTGACCTTGAATGTGCAGCAGATGAAAGAAGTGGATTCGGATCGGTTTAATATAAGTGTTGTAATGCCTACCGGAAGTACCCTTGAGAATACGGACAAGATAGTCAAAGCGCTGGAAGAACGTCTGAAGGATTTCCCAGAAAAGAAAGATTTGATCTGCCGTGTCCGGGAGAAAGAAGCAACTATTACGCTCGTTTTGCAAAAAGATTATCAAAAGATAGGTAAACGGAAAATTACGGATATCAAATCGGATGTGCAATCCAAAGTCTCGAACATTAATGGGGCGGAAGTCTATGTCTCTGATGCTATGGGAGGCGGACAGGAAAATTCGGTATTGAGTAGTCTTGGAGGCTTTATGCGTTTACTGGGTATTGGTGATAATAATGAACGAGTGGTTGTCAGAGGTTCTGATTTCGAAATGATGCAAATGGTAGCTGAGGAAATCCGCTACCTACTGGATGAACAGGAATTTGTGCAACATACTCATGTATCGTATACTCCTCGTCAGCCAGAGATAAATCTGAACTTTGACCCGATTCTGCTGACTACTTATGATATCAATCGTGCTAATATAACTTCGGGATTAACGGCACTCAATAACGAGTTTTCTTCTGAAGTGACTTTTAAAGTGGGAGAAGATAATTATGACATTATCATTCGCGATGAAATTCTGAAAAAAAGTACAGAGACGGAAGAAGAAGCGGAGGAGAAGGTTCAAAAAGAAAAGACAGTTGATGATTTGCGTGCTGTTCGGATAGAAAATGTAAAGGGTGGAATGCACAATCTGGAAGATATAGCCTCTATTAATTATGGTCGCGGACGTTCGCGGATCATACGTGTCAATCAGGATAAACAACTTGAAGTTTATTATAATTTCTCAAGAGATGTGCAGTCCTCAAAGGAATTATTGGGAAGTTATCGTTCTGATATAGACCAATTGATTGCCGGTTATAATCTACCTTCAGGCGTTGCCTTGCAAGTATTCCATGAGGAGGATCAGTTTGGAGATTTCAAATTTCTTATTCTGGCAGCCTTCATTTTGATTTTTATGATACTTGCTTCTGTTTTTGAGTCTGTAGTAACTCCTTTTGTATTACTTTTTACTATTCCGCTTGCTGCTATCGGCTCTTTGCTGGCGTTATTGCTTTCGAGCAATAGCCTGATGAATGCAAATACGCTGACGGGGTTCTTGATTCTGCTGGGAGTAGTCGTAAATAACGGAATTATCCTTATAGACTATGCTAATATTTTACGTAAAAGAGGATATCGCCGGAATCGGGCATTAATGACTGCCGGAATGTCACGTATCCGTCCGATTTTGATAACTTCTATCACAACGATCGCCGCTATGTTGCCGTTGGCCATGGGAGATACGGAATATGCCGGAGCCATTGGGGCGCCTTTTGCTATTACAGTGATTGGTGGGCTTCTTTTCTCTGCCTTATTGACGTTGATTTTGATTCCTACTGTCTGCATGGGATTGGAAAATGTGCTTTGGTGGTATCGTTCTTTGTCTCGTAAAATGTGGATTTTCCATTTTGTTCTTTTTGTAGTTGGCGTTGTCAGTATCTGGCTATATGCTGAAGGAATACTTTGGCAGTCTATCTATTTAGTAGCACTGATTGCGGGTATACCAGGACTGACTTATTTTACACAGACTAGTCTTAGAAGAGCTAAATCGAAAGTCATAGATCCGAATGAAGAAATACACATATCTGTCCGGAATCTGGTTAAGATATATGATTGGCCGGGACGTATCAGTCGTCAATGGCATAGTGGTCTGCAAATACGGAAAAGGCTGGGAATGAGTCGTGAATATCATTCTCTAAAAGACTTCGTCAATGTGTTGTGGCAATTCGGTATGTTAGCGTTCGGTGTTTATTTTACTTATTTTTTTATTCAAAATAGACTTTGGATATTTCTGTTTTCGTTTGCTATTTATGCATCGGCTTTGTACTTGTGGAGAAAAATACGTTCTTATTTATATTATCGTTACGAAAATAGTAAGGGAGTAAAGGCAGTAAACCGTGTGATATTCTGGGGACTTCCTCCTGTTATCTTGTTCGAACTGTTCAAGCGACTGGATAATAACGGTTTGGTGGTAATGATTGGGCTGTTGTGGTTTGCGGGTATTGCTATCTACGTTACCTCACAGTATCTATATGAACATAATGTAAATATAGAACGTGTTACCGGACGATTTGCCGGACTTCGCCGCTCTTACTTCCGTATGGTAAAGAGTGTTCCTTTGATTGGAAAACAACGTAAACCTTTTAAAGCATTGCGTGGAGTTTCGTTTGAGATTCAGACAGGTATGTTCGGACTCCTGGGACCGAACGGAGCCGGAAAGTCAACTTTGATGCGCGTGATTTGTGGCATATTCGAGCAGAGTTATGGCAGTATCTGGATTAATGGTATGGATACCCGTATCTATAGGGAAGAATTGCAAAGCTTGATAGGATTCCTTCCGCAGGAATTTGGCACTTACGAAAATATGACATCTTGGGAGTTTCTTGATTATCAGGCTATACTGAAAGGAATAATAGATGAGGATTTGCGTAAGGAACGGTTAGAGTATGTTTTGAATGCGGTACATATGTATGAGCGGAAAGATGAAAATATCGGTTCTTTCTCGGGAGGTATGAAACAGCGGATCGGCATTGCATTGATTTTGCTCCATTTGCCACGTATTCTGGTAGTAGATGAGCCGACAGCAGGACTCGACCCTCGTGAGCGTATCCGTTTTCGTAATCTGTTGGTGGAATTGAGTAAAGATCGTGTGGTCATTTTTTCTACTCATATCATTGAAGATATATCCAGTTCCTGTAATCAGGTTGTGGTAATAAACAAGGGTGAACTGAAATATTTCGGTGATCCGGCGGACATGGTGGAAATGGCTAATGGAAAGGTATGGCAGTTTAATATAGATAAAACGGAGTTTGAAAAGGCATTGGATAAATCTTTGGTCATACATCATATCCAGCAAGGGGATACTATCCGTGTTCGTTATCTTTCTGTTGAGCAACCATACGAAGGAGCCGAAGAAGTTGAGGCCAATCTGGAAGATGCTTATCTCTGCCTATTGAAGAATATGAATTAAAAGAAAAGAATGATATGACATTTAATCAATTAATAAAGCTGCTGCCTAAGGTGGTAAAATATAATTTGAAGATTATTTTTGCCGGAAAGTTCTTTTGGTTTCTGTTAGCGGCATTTGGATTCTTTGCCTTTTTTATGTTTCAGAGTGCGTGGAACCGGGCAGAAATTAATGAAGGGCTTATCTATAATATACTCATGTTCCCATGTTTATTGCTGATATTCTACCCGGCTGTCTTCGGCATTCAAAATGACGAAGACAGCCGGATATTGGAAATACTTTTTGGTATTCCTGACTATCGGTATAAAGTATGGGGAGTACGGTTACTCATGATTTACGTGGTTATTTTTGCTATTCTAATCGTCTTTTCGTACATCGCTATCTTATTGCTGTATCCAATCAATCCTTTTGAGATGTCTTTGCAGTTGATGTTTCCGGTTCTTTTTTTTGGTAATTTGACTTTTATGTTTTCTACGATTACCCGGAGTGGAAACGGAACGGCTGTACTTATGATTATCATTGGCATTGTACTGATGTTTTTCAGTAATATGAATAGCATAGAACGTTCATTTTGGAATATTTTGCTGAATCCCTTCCGTGTGCCTGATAATTTTCATCCGATGATATGGGAAGGGATTCTTATCAAAAATCGTATATTTCTTTTCTCCTCCAGTCTGATCTGGATGATGATCGGTCTGCTGAATTTACAGAAGCGGGAAAAATTTGTATAGTATAAAGTTTAAATTATAAAAGATTGGAATCAGAAATAATATCCCAGATTCACAAAGCAGCTTCCTTTATCAGTCTGATTGGAATATCCCAATGATATTTCCAGAGGACCGAAAACGCTATCCATTCCATAACCTGCGCTGATGCCGAACAATTGTTTGCCTTTCAGTATTTCGAAGAAGTGACTGTCCGTCAAACCGTAGTTGCCTGTCAGGGTGAGGTAATGAATACTTCCCATACGTTGCCTGAACTTCAGAGAAGTAATGATAATAGAATTTTCCATTAATTCCATGTTTGTTACGCCGGCAAAAGGCAACTGTTGTGGAATATAAAAACCGTATACTTCACCACCGATAGCATTTTTCAGGGGATAAGGAATTCCTTTCCCTATCAGGACACGCCCATAGATCGACGGAATGATAGAAAAACGGCGGGTGGCAGGAATCACACTTGCCCACGAAGCACTCAGTGCGGAAAATGGGGCCTGTTCATTGTATTGCGCCATATTATCGGTATAGAGTGAGTAGGCGGCTTTGAAATCACTTCCTTTGGAGGGGAAATATCCTTTATCGTATGTGTTATAGTGCACTTGTGCAAAATAGCTAAGGAAGTGTTCTGATTCTACATCCAAGCCGATAAATTCCGGCTTCTTAAATAAGAAGTCTTTGTATTTATAATATTCGAAACGGAATCCGAGACCAAAACGGAAATTCTTATACCATACATCCGAGAAGCCAAATTCAGCTAAATGATATTTGTAAGTAGTGTTATAGGCGCGTTCTCCTTCTTCATATATGTTGATGTCATTATACTGAAACATATACGAAAAATTGAAGTTGCGCTGTTGCATAGGCTCTAATGTATAGTCAATGCGCGCCGCATACTGTTTCCCTAATCGCCCGGTAAGAGATAGTCGGGAAGGAATATGAGTTTTGAGGTCTGCCGTTCCATTGATTAATAAAGAGGCTATTTCTTCCGAATCGAAACGGATCCCCAGATTAATTCTTTTTTCATACTTTGCTTGCAGTAGGAAATTGAGGTGATAACCTTCGGGAGTGTCCGTCAACGTATAGCTGGCACTGGAATAAGATTGGCTTCCTCTTAATTGATATAATGCCTGTTCTATCTGTTGGGTGGTAATATTACTATTTTCTTTCAGGTTGCATTTTTTCATTAGCCATTTCTTGTCGTCAGCTTCTACACCGGAGAATGATATGTCTGTCACATAAATTGTACGTACATTGGAGAGGGAAGAATACGGACCATGTCGTTTGGGAACATAATTATCGGATATTCCTATCTTCTTTTTCAAAGCGAGTAAGGAATTCCATTGTGCTTTAGCTGCTTCTTCTCCTCTTCGCATTAAAGTGTCAATAGCGGCCGGAGTAAAACTAGCCGAAGAATAACCGTCTACGTTTACACGAATGTAAGTATCGGTAAGGTCTACATTCTTTTCATGATTGGATTGGCAGGTAATATCTACGATTTGCCCTAAGATATCAGGAGCACTGTTCAGCTTATCCGCTTTTTTCAAGGCGTTTTGTACATCCACTCCGATGATAACATCAGCTCCCATAGCTTTTACAACATCTGCCGGATAGTTATTTACAATTCCACCGTCCACCAATACCATACTGTCTTGTCGTACCGGTGTAAATACACCTGGGATAGCCATACTGGCCCGCATGGCAGTTGACAGGATCCCGTTGTGGAATATAATTTGTTCTCCATTGACAACATTTGCTGCTACACAAGCGAAAGGGATGGGGAGTTTATCAAAGTTGATAGAATCATGATAGCCCATAGTCAAGTCTGAAAATAGATTGGCAAGATTTTGCCCTTTGATAATTCCGCCCGAAGAAGCCGCATCTTTGGGACTTTTGGTGAAAGGTATGGAGACAATGAACTTTTCCGACCGTTCACGGTCGGTCAATGACATGGCACTTCGTTTGATACGGTCGCTTAACAGAAACGTCCAGTTTTGTTTTCGAACCATACTGTCCAATTGCTCGGGAGTATAACCAATAGCGTAGAGTCCTCCTACAATGGCTCCCATACTAGTTCCGGCTATGTAATCGATAGGAATACCCGCTTCTTCGATCACTTTTAATGCTTTGATATGCGCCATTCCTTTGGCACCGCCGCCACTCAAAACTACACCTACCTTTTTGCGTTGCTCCTGAGAATATAAGGAAAAAGGCAATAGTAGGCACATTGATAAAACTAATGTTGAGAAGATTTGTTTTTTCATTAGGACATGGTCTAGTGTTGATGATGTATATATAAATACAAATGTAGGGCATAATTTGTTTAGTTGTTGAAATCGGAATTAAAAAAAATGTTCCAAAAGTCGGAAATGTGGATTAATTCTACACTTTGCAGCTAAACTCCCCATTCTCACGAAAGAATGTGAATGACATAAATGGTTGATTATTAGATAACAAAAGATCAAAGTGATTTTGGCATGCAAATTGTATAAATGTGGATATAACAAACATAAGTTAAATTAAATAATAAGATTCGATATGAGATTATTCTTTTCGAAACATGAATTGAAACTGAGGAGAAAGAGAACCATTGCTGCTATAATCTGTGCGGTAGTTGTGTTGGGCGTGTATTGGATGTTGACCCGACCTCAGAAGGCTACGCCGGAAATGCCGACAGTCATTGTTGAACCGGTAGTAAAAGATGATGTAGAGATATACGGGGAATATGTGGGACGAATTCGTGCCCAACAGTTCGTCGAAGTACGTGCCCGGGTGGAAGGTTATCTGGAAAATATGCTTTTTGCAGAGGGTACGTATGTGAATAAGAATCAGGTTTTGTTTGTAATCAACCAGGATCAATATCGGGCAAAAGCCGACAAGGCCAGAGCACAGTTGAAAAAAGACGAAGCACAGGCTTTGAAGGCTGAACGAGATTTGAAGCGTATACGTCCATTGTTTGAACAAAATGCTGCAAGTCAGTTGGACTTGGACAATGCTGAAGCTGCTTATGAAAGTGCCGAAGCTACGGTCGCCATGAGTGAGGCGGACTTGGCGCAGGCTGAATTGGAACTGGGATATACCATTGTCCGGTCGCCATTGTCTGGTCATATCAGTGAAAGAAATGTGGATTTGGGTACCTTGGTGGGACCCGGAGGAAAATCTCTACTCGCTACTATTGTGAAAAGTGATACCGTACTGGTCGATTTCAGTATGACAGCACTTGATTATCTGAAAAGTAAAGAAAGAAATATTAATTTAGGCCAGCAAGACTCGACCCGTTCCTGGCAACCGAATATTACGATTACTTTAGCAGATAATACCGTTTATCCTCATAAAGGTTATGTTGATTTTGCTGAACCTCAGGTAGATCCTCAGACGGGTACTTTCTCCGTACGTGCGGAAATGCCTAATCCCAAACAAGTATTATTGCCGGGACAGTTTACGAAAGTAAAGCTGTTGCTGGATGTTCGCGAAGGAGCCCTTGTTGTTCCAATGAAAGCTGTTACTATCGAAAAGGGCGGAGCTTATATTTATACTCTGCGTAAAGATGACGCGGTAGAAAAACGTTTCGTGGAATTAGGACCGGAAGTCGGAAATAATGTAGTAGTGGAAAGAGGTTTGGCGGAAGGAGAGAAGGTTGTAGTGGAAGGTTTCCATAAATTGACACCGGGAATGAAAGTACGAATCAGTACACCGGAAACAAAAGTAAAAGACACTACAACTGAAACTGGAAATACTTCGATAGAAATGAAGGATAACACAAAAGGAGAATAAGAGATGAAAGTTACTTTTTTTATAGATAGGCCGGTTTTCTCGGCTGTAATTTCTATTGTGATAGTGATTGTCGGAATTATCGGTCTGACAATGCTTCCGGTGGACCAATATCCGCAGATCACGCCTCCGGTAGTGAAAATCAGTGCCTCATATCCGGGTGCCAGCGCACTTACCGTGTCACAAGCGGTAGCTACTCCGATTGAGCAGGAAATCAACGGTACACCGGGAATGCTTTATATGGAATCAAATAGCTCTAACTCTGGAGGTTTCTCGGCAACGGTTACTTTTGATGTATCTGCTGATCCGGATTTGGCGGCAGTTGAGATTCAGAATCGTGTGAAGCTAGCTGAATCCCGTCTTCCGGCAGAAGTGATTCAAAATGGTATTTCAGTAGAAAAACAGGCTCCTAGTCAATTAATGACGCTCTGTCTGACTTCTACTGATCCGAAGTTTGATGAAATCTATTTGAGTAACTTCGCTACAATCAATGTGCTTGATGTGATTCGCCGTATCCCGGGAGTAGGACGCGTTTCTAATATTGGTAGCCGTTATTACGCCATGCAGATATGGGCACAACCCGATAAGTTGGCAAATTTTGGGTTGACCGTACAGGATTTACAAAATGCTTTGAAAGATCAGAACCGTGAATCTGCGGCAGGTGTATTAGGACAGCAACCGGTGGAAGGATTGGATATTACTATTCCTATCACTACTCAGGGACGTCTTTCCACTGTCGGACAGTTCGAGGATATTGTAGTACGTGCCAATGCTAACGGTTCTATTATCCGATTAAAAGATGTGGCACGCGTGTCGTTGGAAGCTTCTTCTTATAATACAGAGAGTGGGATCAATGGAGAGAATGCTGCTGTACTTGGTATCTATATGTTACCGGGTGCTAACGCAATGGAAGTGGCCGAGAGAGTAAAAGAGGCTATGGATGAAATTAGCGAGAACTTTCCGGAAGGATTGAGTTATGAGATTCCATTTGATATGACGACTTATATCTCCGAATCTATTCACGAAGTATATAAGACTTTGTTTGAAGCATTGGTGCTGGTAGTATTGGTGGTATATCTGTCTTTGCAAAGCTGGCGTGCAACGTTGATTCCGATTGTGGCAGTTCCTATCTCGTTGATTGGTACTTTCGGATTCATGTTAATATTCGGTTTCTCGTTAAATATATTGACATTACTCGGATTGATTCTTGCTATTGGTATTGTCGTGGATGATGCGATTGTGGTGGTGGAAGGTGTGGAACATATAATGGAAACGGAACATCTAAGTCCTTATGAAGCTACCAAGAAAGCAATGAACGGACTTGCCAGCGCTTTGATTGCTACCTCATTGGTGTTGGCTGCAGTATTCGTTCCGGTTAGTTTCCTGAGTGGAATTACGGGACAGTTGTATCGTCAGTTTACGGTGACTATCGTGGTGTCCGTACTTATTTCTACAGTGGTTGCTTTGACACTGAGTCCCGTGATGTGTTCGTTAATATTGAAGCCGGATAGTGGAAAGAAAAAAAATATTATTTTTCGGAAGATCAATGAATGGCTAGGTGTTGGTAGTAATAAGTATGTAGCTGCCGTAACCCGTACAATAAAGCATCCTCGTCGGGTATTAAGTGCTTTTGGAATGGTTCTGATCGCTATCCTATTAATTCACCGTATTATTCCGACCAGTTTCTTGCCGGTGGAAGATCAGGGATATTTTAAAATTGAACTTGAGTTGCCGGAAGGCGCTACATTGGAGCGTACCCGTATTGTGACGGAACGTGCCATAGCTTATTTGGAAAAGAATCCTTATATAGAATATATTCAGAATGTGACGGGTAGTAGTCCGCGTGTCGGTAGTAATCAGGCTCGTTCTGAACTGACTGTGATTCTGAAACCATGGGAAGAACGGAAGAATACCAGCATCGAAAAAATTATGGATACAGTAGAGAAACATCTCAAAGAATATCCGGAATGTAAGGTCTACTTGTCTACTCCACCGGTAATACCGGGATTGGGTAGTTCCGGAGGTTTTGAGATGCAGTTGGAAGCTCGTGGAGAAGCGACTTTTGATAATTTGGTAGATGCCACCGATACCTTGATGTACTATGCTTCCAAACATAAAGAACTGACAGGATTGTCTTCTTCTTTACAGTCAGAAATTCCGCAACTCTATTTTGATGTGGACCGGGATAAGGTGAAAATGTTGGGTGTACCTTTGGCAGATGTGTTCTCTACCATGAAAGCTTATACGGGTTCTGTGTATGTGAATGACTTTAATATGTTCAACCGTATATATAAGGTGTATATCCAGGCGGAAGCTCCTTACCGTGAACATAAAGATAATATTAATCTATTCTTTGTAAAAGCGTCTAATGGTGCAATGGTACCGCTGACTTCTTTAGGCAATGCATCATATACCACAGGTCCGGGAAGTATCAAGCGTTTTAATATGTTTACTACTGCGGTGATTCGTGGAGCTGCTGCACCAGGATATAGTTCCGGACAAGCAATGGAGATCATGGAACAGATTGCCCGCGATCACCTACCTGATAATATCGGATTGGAATGGAGCGGACTTTCTTATCAGGAAAAGCAAGCTGGAGGTCAGACAGGTATGGTTATGGCACTGGTATTCTTGTTTGTATTCCTTTTTCTTGCTGCGCAATATGAAAGTTGGACAGTACCTATTGCTGTATTGCTTTCTTTGCCGGTAGCTGCATTGGGTGCCTATTTGGGTGTCTGGGTATGTGGATTGGAAAATGATGTTTATTTCCAAATAGGCTTAGTAATGCTGGTGGGATTGGCGGCTAAGAACGCTATTTTGATTGTAGAATTTGCCAAAGTGCAGGTGGATAAGGGAGAAGATTTGATTCAATCTGCTATTTATGCGGCAAGATTACGTTTTCGTCCGATTCTGATGACTTCGCTTGCATTTGTGCTTGGTATGCTTCCAATGGTATTGGCAAGCGGTCCTGGTTCGGCAAGCCGCCAGGCGATTGGTACGGGAGTATTCTTCGGAATGATATTTGCTATTGTATTTGGCATCATTCTCGTGCCTTTCTTCTTTGTAATGGTGTATAAAACAAAGTCGAAAATTTTAAAACATAAGAAATAATGAAACGAAAGAAACTATATATGGCTATCTTATTATTTGCAGGAATATTAACTTCCTGCAAGGTAGGGAAAAGCTACGTTCGTCCTGACCTTCATTTACCTGATAGTTTGGCTCAACATCAGGATTCTGTCAGTTTCGGAGATCAGGACTGGAAAGATATTTATGCTGATTCCACTCTCCGCAGCCTTATTGACCGTGCCTTGGAGCATAATAAGGATATGTTGATAGCGGCTGCCCGTGTGAAGGAAATGGCTGCACAAAAACGAATCTCTACTGCAGCTTTGCTTCCGGATATAAAAGGAAAAGTAACAGCTGAACGTGAATTGGAAAATCATGGAGGGGATGCGTTTAAGAAAGCAGACACTTTTGAAGCCCAATTTCTTGTTTCATGGGAACTCGACCTTTGGGGAAATCTGCGTTGGGCACGTTCGGCCAGTATTGCTGAATATCTGCAATCTATAGAGGCGCAACGTGCACTCCGGATGACGATTGTTGCCGAAGTAGCACAAGCTTACTATGAATTGGTAGCATTGGATACAGAGTTAGACATAGTTAAGCAAACATTGAAAGCTCGTGAAGAAGGTGTTCGTTTGGCACGTATCCGTTTTGCCGGAGGATTGACTTCCGAAACTTCCTATCGTCAGGCACAAGTGGAGTTGGCACGTACGGCTACTTTAGTTCCGGATTTAGAACGTAAGATTTCTCTTAAGGAAAACGATATTGCTTTTCTTGCAGGTGAATATCCTAACCGTATTGCCCGTTCCCGTTTGCTTCAGGAATTCAATTTTCCGGAAACACTTCCGGTTGGCTTGCCTTCCACTTTGTTGGAACGTCGTCCTGATATCCGTCAGGCAGAACAGAAATTGATCGCTGCTAATGCGAAAGTAGGAGTAGCCTATACGAATATGTTTCCGCGTCTTGCTCTGACTGGTGGTTTTGGTACGGAGAGTACTTCATTGTCAGAATTGTTGAAATCTCCGTATGCAGTAATGGAAGGGGCTTTGTTGACTCCTATCTTTGGTTGGGGAAAGAACCGTGCGGCATTGAAAGCGAAAAAAGCGGCTTTTGAAGGTGAGGTGCATAACTATGAGAAATCCGTGCTGACAGCTTTTAAAGAGACACGTAACGCAATTGTGAATTTTAACAAGATAAAAGAGGTGTACGAACTTCGTGCTAATTTGGAACGTTCGGCTAAAAGCTATATGGATCTGGCACAGCTCCAATATATTAATGGGGTTATTAACTATCTGGACGTATTGGATGCCCAACGTGGATACTTTGATGCACAAATTGGCTTAAGTAATGCTATTCGTGATGAGTTGATAGCCGTCGTACAGCTTTATAAAGCGCTTGGTGGAGGTTGGAAACAATAAGGAATCGTAAATAAAATTGTGCTTCCTCTTTTATAATTCACGGAAAAATGCGAAATTTGCAACGCTTTTCAAGTTTAAGAAGAAACTTACTAACACCTTTAAATAAAAAATTAAAGAAAATGACTAAAAGTGCATTGCAAATCGCAAGGGCTGCTTACCAGCCCAAACTTCCGAAAGCATTGGCATCAGGAGCCGTTAAAGCTGTAGCAGGTGCTGCTACTCAGTCTGTAGCCGATCAGGAAGCTATCAAAGCATTGTTCCCTAACACGTACGGAATGCCGTTGATTACATTCGAAGCTGGTGAAGCTGTAACTCTTCCTGCTATGAACGTGGGTGTCATCCTTTCTGGTGGACAAGCTCCCGGTGGGCACAATGTAATCTCCGGTTTATTTGACGGTATCAAGAAATTGAACCCGGATAATAAATTGTATGGTTTCATTTTAGGTCCTGGTGGTCTGGTAGACCACAACTATATGGAATTGACTGCTGACATTATCGATGAATACCGCAATACAGGTGGTTTTGATATCATCGGTTCAGGTCGTACGAAATTGGAAGCTGAAAGCCAATTTGAAAAAGGATTTGAAATTATCAAAGAACTGGGCATTAAAGCATTGGTTATCATTGGTGGTGATGATTCTAATACAAATGCTTGTGTGTTGGCTGAATACTATGCTGCTAAGAAATACGGTGTACAGGTAATTGGTTGCCCGAAAACTATCGATGGAGACTTGAAGAACGATATGATTGAAACTTCTTTCGGTTTTGATACTGCTTGTAAGACTTATGCGGAAGTAATCGGTAACATTCAACGTGACTGTAACTCTGCCCGCAAATATTGGCATTTCATCAAATTGATGGGGCGTTCGGCTTCTCACATCGCGCTGGAATGTGCTTTGCAGGTACAACCTAACGTATGTATCGTTTCTGAAGAAGTAGAAGCAAAAGATATGTCTTTGGATGATGTAGTGACTTATATCGCTAAAGTGGTAGCAGATCGTGCTGCACAGGGACATAATTTCGGTACAGTATTGATTCCGGAAGGATTGGTCGAATTCATCCCGGCTATGAAACGTCTGATTGCTGAATTGAACGACTTCCTGGCTGCTAACGCAGAAGAGTTTGCTCAAATTAAGAAATCTCACCAACGTGATTATATCATTCGTAAACTTTCTCCGGAAAACTCTGCTATCTATGCAAGTCTGCCGGAAGGTGTTGCACGTCAGTTGACTTTGGATCGTGACCCGCACGGAAACGTTCAGGTATCATTGATTGAAACTGAAAAACTGTTGTCCGAAATGGTAGCTACTAAATTGGCTGCATGGAAAGAAGAAGGTAAGTATGTTGGTAAGTTTGCTGCTCAGCACCACTTCTTCGGTTACGAAGGCCGTTGCGCTGCTCCATCAAACTTCGACGCTGACTACTGCTACTCTTTGGGTTACACAGCTTCTATGTTGATTGCTAACGGTAAGACCGGTTATATGTCTTCTGTACGTAACACAACTGCTCCTGCTGCCGAATGGATTGCTGGTGGTGTACCTATCACAATGATGATGAATATGGAACGTCGTCACGGTGAAATGAAACCGGTTATTCAGAAAGCATTGGTGAAACTGGATGGTGCTCCTTTCAAGGCATTCGCTGCACAACGTGATCGTTGGGCTATCGAAACGGATTATGTATATCCGGGACCAATCCAGTACTTTGGTCCTACTGAAGTTTGCGATCAGGCAACTAAGACTTTACAGCTGGAACAAGGTAAGTAAACGATAAACATGAAGCGGTGAACAGTAAATGCCATGCAGAATGTATGGTTGCTGTTCGCCGCTTTTTTTTCATTTGTCACCAATCACTAATTTTTAATCACTAAGACACTTGCCGTCACGTAATAATCCGATAGCTGCCGTTCAAAAGAAGAATGCTGCTTCCACCACTAGAAAAAAAAGAACTGTTTCTTCTTCCAAATCTCCCCGTGCTTCGAAAAAAGTACAGGAGAAGTACGGACGTGCTATGCCTATCTGGTTGCGTAATATTCTGACAGTGATGATTGTCGGTTGTTTTTCTGCTGTTTTCTACTATTTTTTCATTCGTCCTTATGCCTATCGTTGGAAACCTTGTAACGGTTTAAAGGAGTATGGAGTTTGTATTCCTTCCGGATATGATATTCATGGTATTGATATATCTCATTATCAAGGAAAAATTGACTGGGAGAGACTTCAGCGGAACCAGCAAGCGGCTACTCCTTTACACTTTGTCTTTATGAAAGCGACAGAAGGGGGGGACCATAACGATACTACATTTGAGGTGAATTTTGCCAATGCTCGTAATCATGGCTTTATTCGTGGGGCTTATCATTTCTATATCCCTGGTACGGATGCTTTGAAACAAGCTGACTTTTTTATTCGTACGGTAAAACTGGATACCGGTGACTTACCTCCCGTGCTTGATGTGGAAGTGACCGGAAGAAAGGAAAAACAAGAACTGCAACAAGGTTTGAAGCGCTGGTTGGACCGCGTAGAATCACATTATGGGGTGAAGCCCATTCTTTATACTTCTTATAAATTTAAAACCCGTTATCTGGATGATTCCATTTTCAATGCTTACCCTTATTGGATTGCACATTATTATGTGGATTCGGTGAAATATCAGGGTAAATGGAGTTTCTGGCAACACACTGATGTCGGGAATGTACCCGGCATTAAGGAAGATGTAGACCTGAATGTATTTAACGGTACATTGGAGGACCTCAAAAAACTGACAATTAAATAGCGGGCATTATTTTTCTGAACAACTAATTTCTTCTTTCATTTGTTATAATCGTATTATTATTAAAAAGATATACGATTATGAATTTTGATATAGCTATTATTGGGGGTGGCCCTGCCGGATATACGGCCGCCGAACGGGCAGGGGCGAACGGACTGAAAGCCGTTCTTTTCGAGAAAAAAGCAATAGGTGGGGTGTGCTTGAATGAAGGGTGTATTCCTACTAAAACTCTGTTATATTCTGCTAAAATTCTGGATAGCATTAAGAATGCTTCCAAGTATGGCGTGTTTGCCGAATCCCCTTCCTTTGATTTATCTAAAATTATGAGCCGCAAAAATAAAACGGTGAAAATGCTGACGGGTGGTGTGAAAATGACTGTCAATTCTTACGGGGTTACGATTGTGGAGAAAGAAGCTTTTGTAGAAGGGGAAGAAAATGGGTTGATTCGCATTGTTTGTGACGGAGAGGCGTATTTTGTAAAGTATCTGCTGGTATGTACCGGCTCCGATACAGTGATTCCTCCGATACCGGGATTGGCGGAAGTTGATTACTGGACCTCCAAAGAGGCATTGGAGATAAAAGAACTACCTAAAACGTTAGTAATTATCGGTGGGGGAGTAATTGGAATGGAATTTGCTTCTTTCTTTAACAGTATGGGAGTGAAGGTACATATCGTGGAAATGATGCCTGAAATATTGGGAGTCATGGATAAGGAAACCAGTGGTATGCTTCGTACGGAATATACAAAGCGGGGAGTTTCTTTCTATCTGGATACTAAAGTAGTGGAAGTGAAACCTGATAGGGTCGTGATTGAAAAGGGAGGCAAGGCTTCTGCGATTGAAACGGATAAAATACTGCTTAGTGTAGGACGTAAGGCAAATTTATCCAACGTAGGATTAGAACAATTGAATATAGAGCTACATCGGAATGGAGTGAAAGTAGATGAACATTTACTGACTACTCATCCTAGGGTATATGCTTGCGGAGATATTACAGGATATTCTTTATTAGCACATACCGCCATTCGTGAAGCAGAAGTTGCTATCAATCATATATTGGGAGTAGAAGATCGGATGAACTACGACTGTGTGCCGGGAATTGTTTATACGAATCCCGAAATGGCAGGAGTAGGTAAGACTGAGGAAGAACTGATAAAACTCGGACTCCCTTATCGTGTTACGAAACTACCAATGGCTTATTCCGGACGATTCGTTGCGGAGAATGAGCAAGGAAACGGTCTCTGTAAATTGATTCAGGATGAAGAAGGCAAAATCATCGGCTGCCACATGCTGGGAAATCCGGCGTCGGAGTTGATTGTCATAGCAGGCATTGCTATTCAGAGAGGATATACGCTGGAAGAATTTCAGAAGACCGTATTTCCGCATCCGACGGTTGGAGAGATTTATCACGAAGTAATGTTTTAATCCCTTATCTTCGAGACCTATGATTCGATGTATATACAGTCCTTATACTGATATTTATTTCCATTTAGCGGCAGAAGAGTATTTGTTGAAGCAGGGAACGGAGGATGTTTTTATGCTTTGGCAGAGCGTTCCTTCTGTTGTGATAGGGAAACATCAGCGTCTTCGGTCGGAAGTTGACAAGGAATGGGCGAAACAGCACCGGATAGCTATTGCCCGTCGCTTCTCGGGAGGAGGGGCAGTATATCACGATTTGGGTAATGTCAATTTTACTTTTATAGAAACAGTTTTGCGTTTGCCTGAATTTGTTCATTATCTTCAGCGAACGTTAGACTTTCTGTCATTCATCGGTATAGAAGCTAAAGGAGATGAACGGCTGGGTATCTATCTGAATGGATTGAAAATATCGGGGAGTGCACAGTGTGTACATAAAGACAGAGTATTATATCATTGCACACTGCTTTATGATACAGACCTCACGATATTAAATAAGGTATTGAATCCGGATGTGATAGCTCATGACGGCACTTTGTCTTCCGTATATGCCGTTCCTTCCATTCGGAGTGAGGTTACTAATATCGGTAGATATTTGCCGGCGGGGAGTGTGGATGATTTCAAGGAAAATGCTTTTCAATATTTCAGTGAATCGCAATCCGTCAGTTCTTTCAGTGTAGAGGAGAAGGAAGCTGTCAACCGGCTTCGTTCGGAGAAGTACATTCGTGAAGAATGGATATGTAACCGTTGATGTCCGGTTAAAAATACTTTAACTTAAAACTTTCTATTTCAACGTATTGTTGTAATGTGTCAAGGTTGAATAATAAATTTACTGTCTATGTCAAGATTCGAAATAAAAATGCCTAAGTTGGGCGAGAGTATAACCGAAGGAACAATTGTTTCTTGGTCTGTAAAGGTAGGTGAGTCGGTTCAGGAAGACGATGTGCTTTTTGAAGTAAACACTGCCAAAGTGAGTGCGGAAATACCTTCTCCGGTAGCGGGGAAAGTAATGGAGATTTTGTGTAAAGAGGGAGATACGGTAGCGGTGGGCACTGTCGTTGCTGTTATTAATTTGGACGGTGACAGTGCTAGTGAACAGGAAACTTCCAATGAATCGAACTCCTCTCAGGAAACTACTAAAGAGAAATCCCATAATGAAGTACCGAAACCGGGTGTTGCTGTCGAAGAACGTTGGTACTCTCCAGTGGTGATTCAATTGGCACGGGACGCTAAGATTCCGAAGGAAGAACTGGATACCCTGCAAGGGACTGGCTATGAAGGACGATTGAGTAAAAAAGATATAAAAGATTATATTGACAGGAAAAAGAGAGGGCTTGTTAGCGAGCCGAAACCGGCAACAATAGGCATAACTTCGACTGCAAATGCACCGTCGGCTATTATGCCTGCTGCTTCAGCGAGTCCAAAGTCATCTCCGGTACCTGCTGTACAATCTGTGGCTTCCACTGCTACACCCCAATCATCTGCCCCTATCAATACGTCCGGAGTAGAGATGAAAGAAATGGACCGTGTCCGTCGGATTATTGCCGACCACATGGTTATGTCAAAGAAAGTATCTCCACATGTTACGAATGTGCTGGAAGTGGATGTAACCAAGCTAGTCCGTTGGCGTGAAAAGAATAAGGATGTCTTCTTCCGTCACGAAGGAGTGAAGCTGACCTATATGCCTATGATTACGGAAGCGGTAGCGAAAGCGCTGGTAACTTATCCGCAGCTGAATGTATCGGTAGACGGATATAATATTCTTTTCAAGAAACACATCAATGTCGGTATCGCTGTTTCCTTGAATGACGGAAATCTGATTGTTCCGGTGGTGCATGATGCCGACCATTTGAATCTAAACGGATTGGCAGTCGCCATTGATTCATTGGCATTAAAAGCAAGAGATAACAAATTGATGCCGGAAGACATTGATGGCGGAACATTTACTATTACTAATTTCGGTACATTCAAGAGCTTATTCGGTACGCCGATTATAAATCAGCCTCAAGTAGCTATTCTGGGAGTGGGATACATTGAAAAGAAACCTGCTGTTGTGGAGACACCGGAAGGTGATACGATTGCTATTCGTCATAAGATGTATCTTTCCTTGTCTTACGATCATCGGGTGGTAGACGGTATGCTGGGTGGTAACTTCCTGCATTTCATAGCCGATTATCTGGAGAACTGGAAAGGTTGATTCAACTGATTGTTTCATTAATAAAGAGTTCATTAACTATGAAAAAGTATGATATAAAAAATACAGATATTGAAACCTTGAAGAAGTGGTATCATCTGATGACATTGGGACGTGCTCTGGATGAGAAAGCCCCTTCCTATTTGCTGCAATCGTTAGGTTGGTCTTACCATGCTCCTTATGCAGGACATGACGGAATCCAACTGGCTATTGGGCAGGTTTTTACTCTCGGCGAAGACTTTTTGTTCCCTTATTACCGGGATATGCTGACTGTGCTTTCTGCCGGAATGACTGCAGAAGAAATTATCCTGAATGGTATATCGAAAGCGACTGATCCCGGTAGTGGCGGGCGGCACATGTCTAATCACTTCGCAAAACCGGAATGGCACATCGAAAATATCTCGTCTGCTACGGGGACACATGACCTCCATGCGGCAGGTGTAGCCAGAGCTATGGTGTATTATGGTCATAAAGGAGTTGCCATAACTTCTCATGGAGAATCGGCTACTTCCGAAGGCTTTGTATATGAAGCCATCAATGGCGCTAGTCTCGAGCGTCTTCCTGTGATTTTCGTAATACAGGATAATGGTTACGGTATCTCCGTCCCGAAATCCGAACAGACGGCCAATCGGAAAGTGGCAGAGAACTTCTCAGGTTTCAAGAACCTGAAAATTATCTATTGTAATGGAAAAGATGTATTTGACTCGATGAACGCTATGACCGAAGCTCGGGAATATGCCATAACCACTCGTAACCCGGTAATTGTACAAGCCAATTGCGTCCGTATCGGTTCCCACTCTAATTCGGATAAACATACCTTGTACAGGGATGAAAACGAACTGGAATATGTAAAAGAAGCTGACCCGTTGATGAAATTCCGCCGGATGTTGCTTCGCTATAAACGTTTGACGGAAGAAGAATTGTTGCAAATAGAGACTGATGCAAAGAAAGAATTATCAGCCGCTAATCGAAAGGCCTTGTCTGCTCCCGATCCTGATCCCAAGAGTATCTATGACTTTGTGATACCCGAACCTTATCAGCCTCAAAAGTATAAAGAAGGTATCCATCAGGCAGAAGGAGAGAAAACTTTTATGGTGAACGCCATTAACGAAACGTTGAAAGCCGAATTCCGTCATAACCCCGATACGTTTATCTGGGGACAGGATGTAGCAAACAAGGAAAAAGGCGGTGTGTTTAATGTGACTAAAGGTATGCAGCAGGAGTTTGGTGATGCACGTGTATTCAGCGCACCGATTGCGGAAGATTATATTGTGGGTACAGCTAACGGAATGAGCCGCTTTGACCCTAAAATCCATGTCGTGATAGAAGGAGCGGAATTTGCTGACTATTTCTGGCCTGCCGTAGAACAATATGTAGAATGTACACATGAGTATTGGCGTAGCAATGGAAAGTTTGCTCCGAACATAACTTTACGGCTAGCTTCCGGTGGTTATATTGGTGGGGGATTATACCATTCCCAAAATATAGAGGGAGCTTTGACAACTTTGCCCGGAGCACGAATTGTCTGTCCTTCCTTTGCTGATGATGCCGCCGGATTATTGCGGACCAGTATGCGTTCCAAGGGCTTTACATTGTTTCTCGAACCGAAAGCTTTGTATAACTCGGTGGAGGCAGCAGCCGTTGTACCGGAAGATTTTGAAGTTCCTTTCGGAAAGGCACGTATCCGTCGTGAAGGAACAGATTTGAGTATTATCACCTATGGCAACACTACCCATTTCTGTTTACACGCTGCCGAACGGCTGGAGAAAGAAGGTGGCTGGAAAGTAGAAGTCATTGATATTCGTTCTTTGATTCCGTTGGATAAAGAAGCGATATTTGAATCAGTAAAGAAAACCAGTAAAGCATTGGTTGTTCACGAAGATAAAGTATTCTCCGGTTTCGGTGCGGAACTGGCGGCTATGATTGGAGGGGAGATGTTCCGCTATTTGGACGGTCCGGTAGAACGTGTCGGTTCTACATTTACTCCTGTCGGCTTTAATCCGATTCTGGAAAAAGAAATATTGCCGGATGAGGCTAAGATATACGAAGCTGCCAAGAATTTGTTGGAATATTAAATTGTACAGATTATGAAAAAGATAGGTTTATTTTATGCTACTAAGGCTGAAAGAACAAGCTGGGTAGCGGAGAAGATTCAGAAAGAGTTTGGAGAAGATAAGATAGAAGTAGTAGCGATTGAACAGGCATGGCAGAATGATTTTGCAGCTTACGATTGTTTTATTGTTGGAGCTTCCACGTGGTTTGACGGTGAGCTGCCTACTTATTGGGATGAACTGTTACCGGAGCTTCGAACAATGGAACTGAAAGGAAAAAAGGTTGCTATTTTCGGTCTCGGAGATCAGATACGCTATCCTGAAAACTTTGCCGATGGTATTGGCTTGTTGGCGGAAGTTTTTGAAGGAGACGGGGCTACATTAGTCGGCTTCACTTCTTCTGAAGGTTATACTTTCGAACGTTCCAGAGCCTTACGAGGTAATCAGTGGTGCGGATTGGTGATTGATTTGGATAATCAGTCTGAACAGGCAAAGAAGAAAATCAAGGAATGGTGTGAGCAAGTAAAGAAGGAGTTCGCATAAATTTCTTTATATGTGACATCCCTATGTCCGACATTCCCATTTTGTTATATGTGATGTCCGGACATGGGGATATTGTTTTTTTAGGAAAAATCAGTTGGAGGGGATTAGCCTTGATAAATAAACTTTACCTCTGCCCAACGGTTCTTCTCTTTGTAATGTACAAAAGCCAGTCCGTTTTTTTCCGCTTCTTCACGGATAACAGCAATATCATCTACATAGAATCCACTCATATAAAGCTCTGAACCTGGATGCATGCAGGTAATGTACTGCTTCATGTCATTCAATAATATATTCCGGTTGATATTGGCGATGATAATGTCAAAAGGCCCTTTTCCGGTAAGTGATGAAGCATCTCCTTGTGAAACGTCGATTTCGTCTACATGATTCAGTTCAATGTTCTCGATAGAATTGCGTACACACCATTCATCGATGTCGATAGCTGTACAGGGGTGTGCCCCCCGCATACGTGCCAGGATAGCTAAAATAGAAGTCCCACAACCCATATCGAGCAAGGATTTATCTTTCAGTTCGTTGTCCAGTAATTCTTCGATGATGAGGCTTGTCGTTTCGTGATGTCCCGTACCGAAGGCCATTTGTGGGTTGATGACGATGTCATATTCCGCTTTGGGTACATTCTGGTGAAAAGTACTGTGGATTACACAGCGGTCTCCAATAATAATCGGTTGGAAGAAATTTTTTTCCCATTCCTCGTTCCAGTCCTTGTCTTCTGCTTCGGTAAATGTGTAGGTGATTTCCGTATCGGATAGAGGAAATTCGGCGATTACAGTTTTGATAGCGTTTTCATCACATACCGATTGTTGGATATATGCGGTCAGTCCGCCTTCGCATTCAACAAAACTCTCGAATCCCACTTCGCCTAGCACTGCAGTTAGTACGTCATTAACTGTTTCGGTACAAGGACTTGTATGGAACGTGAACTCAAAATACTTCATAGTTGTTTTATTTTCTGGTAAATAATATGCAAAGATACTACAAACCAAGTATAGAAAATCAAGTTTACTTGAATTTTATGCCAAGGTGCAATGTATCTTCTACTAAGATAGTTAGAAATAGGGATTTCCCTATTATCCTTTGGGGAAAATCTCCTTCGGACGAAAAATCTCTTCCTTATCTTTGTAATGTGAATAAGTTTAAGTAATTACATAAACCGAGATGATATGAAAAAGATTGTTTACTTCTTGCTATTTGCCTTGTGCCTACCGATAGGCTTGCTGGCACAAAGCGTTGATGACGACCTTTACTTCGTACCTTCCAAAGATAAACAGGAGAAGAAAGAAACTCCGGTTAAGAAGGAAACGAAACAACAGGTGACCAACATCTATACTTCACCGGGTACTACCGTAGTTGTTCAGGACCGTAAGGGAAAAACACGGGATGTGGATGAATATAATCGCCGTTACGATGCACGTGATAATGAGTTCGTAATGGACAATGATACCTTATATATAAAAGAAAAATCTAATCCGGATTTGGATGGAGAATGGGTGACCGGCGAATTTGACGGTACACAGGAAGATTATGAGTACGCAGAACGTATCATCCGTTTCCGTAATCCGCGTTTTGCTATTAGCATTAGCAGCCCGTTATATTGGGACGTAGTTTACGGACCGAATTCCTGGGACTGGAACGTATATACCGACGGCATGTATGCTTATGCGTTCCCGACGTTCAGTAACCCGCTTTGGTGGGATTGGCGTTATGGTTCTTACGGTTGGGGTTGGAATTATGGCTGGGGCTGGAATCGTCCTTACTACTCTTGGGGATATTACCCGGGTTCCTGGGGCGGCTGGTATGGTGGCTACTGGGGTGGTTGGTATGGTGGTGGCTATTGGGGACATCATCACTATTGGCACGGCGGTCCTAGCTGGGGCTGGGGTGGTGGAAGCCATTGGGCACGCAACACTTATACGGGTCGCCGTTCATATGCTCCTAGTAGATATAGTTCTTCTACTTCTCGTCGTTCAGATTATGGTCGTTCGCAAGTACGTAGGACTACTAGCGTACCTTCTGGAGGTCGTGTCTCAACGGGGCGAGTAGTTGGTTCAAGAAGTGAATCCATACGTTCTGGAGTATCTACTCGTTCAGATGTATCCTCCTCAAGAAGAAGTACATATACCCGTCCAAGTAGTACTCGTAGTAGTGGGACAAGTACTCGCACCTCTACTCGTGCTAGTTCTTATAATAGTTCCCGCGGAAGTAGTGCTCGTAGTTCATCTACATATTCTCCTTCTTCAAGAAGATCCAGTTCGACATATAATAGAGGTAGTTCTGCTTCTCCATCACGTACTTATTCGAGGGAAAGCACTCGTAGTAACTATAATAGTAACCGTTCTTCTTCATCTTCTAGAAGTTATTCTCCAGCCAGCAGTAGCAGTTCTCGTTCAAGTGGCGGTAGTTATTCAGGTGGCGGTAGTTCGTCCCGTTCAGGAGGCGGTTCTTCTAGTAGGAGTAGTAGAAGATAATTAGAAGATAGTATTAATATGATTAATTTAGATTATGAAGAAGATTATAACAGTAATATATACTTTATCTTTTGTGATAGGAGCCGTTAGTGCACAATCTGTATATGATGGTGTCAAAATAGCAGATAAAGATTTGAATGGTACAGCTCGTTTTGTAGGAATGGGTGGTGCGATGGGGGCATTAGGTGGAGATATAACTACAATGGGGACAAATCCTGCTGGTATTGGTATCTATCGGAGTAATGATGTAATGACTTCATTTAGTTATTCAGCTTATGGAATGGAGAGTAAATATGAAGGTCAAAAATCAACTATAGATAAGAATAGATGGTCGTTTGATAATATAGGAGTTGTTTTTGCTACTAAAATAGGTAATCAGACTCCATTACGTTATGTAAATTTTGGATTTAATTATAAGCGTTCTAAATCTTTTTATAAAAATATGTCGATGTCGGGGATGATGGGAGTAGTTGAGAATCCTAGTAATCCGGGATCTCCATATTATGTTTCTCAAACTAATTCTATGGCTTTACAGGCAACTGATGCAGAACGATATGTTTGGGATAATTCTAGGCAGCACTTGGATTTTGATAATGCAAATAGGATATTCTCAGATCCTGATGCTGGATGGCTTGGGGCTTTGGGGTATCAAGGAGGTCTGACAGAAAGAGATCGGATTGATAATGAACCAGATTTATATGTTCCTTTTCTGCCGGTAGAGCCTTCTTCTGTTTTTAATTCAAGAGAAAAGGGGGGAATTGATCAGTATGATTTTAATGTATCTTTTAATATAAATGATCGTGTATATTTAGGATTGACCATTGGGGCCTATGATGTGGATTATGATAAATATTCTGGGTATGATGAATCATATAAAAGAGGAGAAGGTTATTCTCTTGAAAGTTATAACAATATCTCAGGTTCTGGGTTTGATGTAAAAATGGGATTAATCCTTCGTCCATTTGAATATTCTCCATTTCGTATAGGTTTTGCAGTGCACACCCCAACTTTCTATAAGTTAACATATTCTACGAGTGCAATAGTAACCAATGATTATAGAGATGCAAATACTGATGAATTAAAACGTATAATTGTAGATACCTATGATTATGTAGGAGATATGAAGCGGGATTATCGATTGGTAACACCATGGAAATATAACGTTAGTTTAGGATATACTGTCGGAACTTCTTTAGCATTAGGTGCGGAATATGAATATGAAGATTATTCTACAATGAAATTTAAGTATTCAAGTAATGATGGCGGTGGGGATATGGAATTTGAGAATGCTGAAGTAAAGAACTGTTTGAAAGGTGAACATACATTCCGTATTGGAGCTGAGTATAAGGTAATTCCAGAGTTTGCTTTTCGTTTAGGATATAATTATAGTTCTGCTGTATTTAGAGATGAGGCTGTGAAATATATTCCTTCCAATTCTCTTATAACTGATACTGATTTTTCTAATAAGAGATCACAGAGTAATTATACATTAGGAATAGGATATAGAGGAAAAATGTTTTATGCAGATTTAGCTTATCAGTTGTCTACATATAAAGAGAACTTTTATCCATTTTATAATGAATTTGAGTTAACTCAAGGTGAGTGGACTATGGTAACTCCTCCGGCCACTAAAGTAACTAATACACGTAGTCAAGTACTATTAACCGTAGGTATGCGCTTCTAAACTAATTAAGAACAGTTTTCAATTTCAATAATAACTTTTGTGTGTGAAAAATCCCAGGAATGCTGAGTGTCTACGGCAGTTCCAGGGATTTTTATTTATGTTCGTTTTTACTTGTCTGCGTTATCTACGCAATGGAGTGTGTCCGTCAAAGATGACACGGTTGCGGGCGAACCTCATGACAATCGCATTTCCGGCACTTACTTCAACATCCTGATTTGCTACGATTTCTTGTTTTTCTCCCTCTATGGATACTTCTCCAATTACTTCTCCAGCTTTGATCGTTTCTTGTGGAATTAAGTTGGTTAATTCTCCGTCAGATACCTTTTTGATATTGATATCCTCGGCTTCCGCGCTCTTGTCCAACTCAACCTTTCCGTTAAAAAGATCTTGAATACCTCTGTTTCTCAAACGAAGTTTGATACTTGCTTTACCGTTATACGGTCTGCCGTCCTCGTCAAGTAAGATGACGGGTACAGTCATTCGTTTGAACTTTAAGGCTACGTTTTTAGTTCCGCGAATGGCTTGAGCTATTCCGAATAGATGTTCTTTTCCTCCCTTTATACTGCGGTAACGTTTTCCCAATGCTCTAGTAGCAGCTTCGTCAGTCAATTCGGGGTAATGAGCATAGAATGTAACAGATTCAACGTCTGTGTCTATCTCGTCCCATGTCTGACTATCTACGCCTAGGGCAAACGGAAGATAGTCTTGATTGGAAACTGACATTGAGATTACATCTCCAGTTGAGAAGCTATTCTTTACGGGAAGCGATAAAGCGGCACTGTTACGAGTAAGCAAGTCAGTGATGCTTTGGTTGTCGATAGAAGTAGAGAAGTCGATAGCTTCTTTACTGGGGTCTTGCAGGTTGTCTTGTTGTTGACAACCAAACAGGCATGCTGCTGTTAGAAAAACTAGAAGGTTTTTTCTTTTCATTTGCAGGGTTGTTAATTAGTTAATAATAGAAAAGAGAAATCTAATATTCTATTTTATCCTCTTTGGCTGCCCAAGCCTCAAAGGCGGTAATAGCTTCATTGGGTAGTAAAATTTCGGAGGGAAGTTTTCTGTCTTCTGGTTTCAGTTCCAGTTCGTCGTAGATAAAAGAATCGTCAAAACCGATATTTTTGGCGTCGGTTTTGTTGTTACCGTAGTACATCTTGTCCAGTCGTGCCCAATAAATAGCACCCAAGCACATGGGACAAGGTTCGCAGGAGGTGTATATCTCATATCCGCTAAGATCAAATGTTCCCAGTTTGGCGGCTGCGGCACGTATTGCACTAACTTCGGCATGTGCAGTAGGATCACAAGACGTTGTGACGCGGTTTACACCGGTAGCGACGATCACTCCTTCTTTGGTGGCGATAACAGCACCGAAAGGGCCTCCACCATTTTCGACATTTTCTTTTGAAAGCTCTATTGCTTTCCGCATTAGTTCTTCTTTAGTCATGGCAATAAAAAATATTGTTAGTTTTATCCTATTTACTTCTTTTCAGAAATAACATCTTTCTACAAAGATAGAAAAAACTAACAATATACCAAGGAACGATTTCCTTTAATTTTCTACCAGTACCAGCAGACGCCGAAAGAGAACGGATAAAGTTCGGGATCTTGAATACTGATAAAACGGTAGGAAATATCCGTTTAAAGCTTTCCGAGAATCTTGTCCATAACCCAGTTGGTCAGTGTGGCACTTTCACCGTCGCAGGAACAGATGGATTTACCTAATAGATGGTCTACCACCGCTTGGATAAGAGGCTGTTGTACATGTTCCGGGTTACCGATACAGATTTCTTCGCGTCCGCGTTCGGTATGCAGTCCGATAGGTTCGTAGGTGAAGACAGAAAAACAAATCATTCCTTTGTCTCCGATGATTTCTATACGATCCTCGCGGGCCGAGTCGTGCGCTACGAAACACCAGGAACCGCTACCTACCAATCCGTTGTCGAACTGGAAACAGGCACTTAAGGTATCTTCGGCGGGATAAAGTCCTCCGCGGTTGCTCTTGTAACCATTTGCTTCGAGAATGCAACCGAACATATCCTGCAATAAATCTATCTGATGCGGGGCAAGATCGTAGAAGTAACCGCCTCCGGCAATGTCCGCTTGTACACGCCAGGGAAGATTTTCACGGTTATAGTCCAGGTCGCGTGGTGGCTGTGCGAAACGTATCTGTACATTGATAACGTTACCGATAGAACCGTTTTCTACAAGCTCTTTTACTTTTTGGAAGTACGGGAGATAACGTCGGTAGTAAGCAACGAAACAAGGAATGCCTGTTTCTTGCGAAATACGGTTGATACGGGTACACTCTTCGTATGTCTGTGCCATTGGCTTTTCAATGTATGCAGGCTTACCTGCTTTCATTGCCATAATAGCATAAGTAGCATGAGAAGAAGGAGGAGTGGCGATATATATAGCATTTACTTCCGGATCGTCTATCAGTTCCTGTGCGTCGTCATACCATTTCTTGATACCTCTTTCTTTGGCATAGGCTTTTGCCTTTGCACCGTCGCGACTCATTACAGCTACG
The DNA here is from genome assembly GCF_002222615.2 of Bacteroides caccae. Taxonomy (NCBI): domain Bacteria; kingdom Pseudomonadati; phylum Bacteroidota; class Bacteroidia; order Bacteroidales; family Bacteroidaceae; genus Bacteroides; species Bacteroides caccae. The sequence continues at coordinate 2,624,602 of NZ_CP022412.2, forward strand.
ACTTCCGAATGTTCTACTTTTTGGAAAGCAGGACCACTTTTCGTTTTGGTGACTTCGCCGCAACCGATGAATCCCCATTTAATTATCTTTTCACTCATAATTGTAATACCTATTGTGTCTGTTTTAACAAAGCCCAAAGATAAAACTATTTTTTGTCAAGAGCAACTTTATTGATTATAGTATTTTTTATAAATCTTTTGATATTCTGATTTCTTTTGGAACTTATCCAGCCACGTATTCAAACTATCGAGTAAAACGGGGGATTGCTTACTGACTGCCCATGAGTAGAACTGTGTAAAGCTGATAGCCGTATTGATATCAATCTGCGACAAGGAATCCGCTACTGCCCGTGCAATGCTTTCGTCACAAACTGCATAGTCAATGTCTCCGTGTGCTACTAGTGAAATCAATTGTTCGGGGCCATATTTTTCTATTTCTTTTATGTAAATGGTGTCTCCGATTTCATTTCCTAAGTTCTGAATACGCAAGATAGAAGGCGAACCTTTTACGACATGAAGTGTCCGCCGGGCTAAATCCAGTTGGTTACGGATATAAAGTGAATCGTTTTCTCCATTCTCTTTGCGTTGAACCAGGACTTGTTTGTTGAGGACAATGGGAGAGGTGAGAAGCAGGGAATCTTTTAATTTGCTAGTCGCCAATATTCCATAAGCAATAACATCATAACGCCCTTCACTCAGTCCTTTCAGCCGTTCTTCGAAACTCATGACTGGGGTGATTTCTGCTTTCAGTCTTTTATCACGGGCAAAGGCCTGTATCAGTTCATAATGGAAGCCGGAGATAGTGTCACCGTCCACATAAAAACTGATTGAGTTGTATTCGGTAGCTACACGTAGTATTCCTTCTTTGGCAATGGCGGCATAATCACGCGGATGCCCTAAGGGTTTTTCTTGTTTTCCGCAATATCGGAAAGTGAAAATAAGTGCCAATATAATGATAACAGGCACTAAATATCTGAATAGTCTCAGTTTCGGGCGTGTCTCCATAAGCCATAAAGGTTTTGTTAATCATAGAAATTCCATGAAAGTCCGAATTTCAGGACGCGTGGATTGATAGGATAGTGAGGAGACAGAAAATAATCAGGTCTGCTTATTCCTTGGTTCACGTGATACATCATCACATAGAAACGTGTACGTTTCAGATGCAGGTTTGCATAGACATTCACAATCGGATAACCGCCTATCTCAACTTTGCCTTCTTCCGGTTGCAGGTAGAAATTTTGGATAGCCGGCATATAGGCGGGTGCATTGTATTTCGTGAAATATCGCACGTCGGCACCTAATTGCACGCTAAGCACTTTCTTTGCTAATTTAAACTGCATATAAAAGTTATGATACAAAGAAAGATCGGGCAAGGGCAGCACAGTCTGGTCACTGGATTTCTGCCAGGTTACTTCATTATCTAAATGGAAGATTCCGAGCTTGAAGTCCTGGTTGAGGCTTGCCGATAATACTTGAAGGCTTCCGCTTTTCTGTTCGGGCGTTGCCTGTTGGTTGAAATACGTATAGTTCTTGATGTTTTCTACTCCCGCTCTTAGCCGGGTTTTCCAGCGTGCAATACTTAGTTCCCCTTCGATACGTGTACGGAACTCCTTATCCATATCATTATCCCACATGAAATGTTTGGAATGGTAATGACGCATATAGAAAGGTGCAAGCTGGTTGCTGACCTCACCGCGGGCAATAAGGCTGACGGTATCTTTCCATAACGGGAAATTCAGGTCTATATCTCCTTTTACATTGAACTGTCCGATTGCTTTTCCTGCAAGTCCCACTTCACCGATTGCGTGATAGTGAAGAATATTCCCTTCCCGTTTGGATAACTCTCCTCCGACGAATATCTCGTTTTCATTGTATTTGTCGGGTAATGGTCCTCCGTCCTTATTCATCAGCGTATATTTACTGATTTTGTAAGAAGCGAATGCGGTCAATCCGGCTTTTGCATATTTGTTGAAACCTTCCAGTAAAGCGATGCCGATTGTATTCTTGATTCCTACATAAGTAGTACTGTCTCTTACGAACGCTTTATTGTCCTTATCAAAATATGTGTTCTGATAATATCCGTCCGCTACTTCGTCATAAGAATTGAAGCCATGGCGTGCCCGTTCTACCTGAATGGTGTGTATAAAGCTCGTCACCGGTACAAACTCCTGTTTGGCGGGAGTCGTGTCGTTTTCCGCCTGCGGAATGTCACGTTTGAATCCTAGATTATAACGTTGAGTCAGGAATACATAAAAGTCATGATTACGGTTGGTTGTTTCGCTCAATACAGTAGGAATGTTGGTTGATTCGTATTCCCTTCGTCCTTCGGCCATTTCCTCCGGAGCGGTGATATATCTGTCATCGGTGATACCTCCGTTTTCATTAGTCTTCAGATAGTTGTTACTGTATATTCCTTGCACCTGATATCTGTCTCCGATATAGCTGCCGAAAACTGCAGCGTTAAAGTATGCAGTATTCTGATTGTTGTAGTATCCCCGTCCGTATAAATAATCAATGTTGAAACCGAAGGCCAACTTCTTGTTTACGTTTACAGAGAAGTAGGATTTGAAACGTTCTTCTCCATTTACCTTATTACCGGCTTTATGATACGTCAGATTGGTATAGGGAACGTTACTGTTCGTAAAATTAAATTCTGTGGGACGGACAAAGAAACTGGAAAAAGGTTCCATGAAAATGGTCGGCTCCGGATAACGGCGGTCAAAGAAGATGCGTGACATACGGGGCGACCCCATATTGGCGAGATAATTGTAATGTCCGGTGATTCCTTCCGTGAGATTCGTGTTCTGAAAGTGGTGATAGGCGGTGTCGGCAGGGATTATCGTCCGGTCGCCCAGCTGGTTTTTGATCCGCCACATATATAAGGTAGGTGGTAATCCCTTTACTTCAACGTTTGCACTATCCAGTCTGTCCGGAATCATTGCAGGGTCTACCTGGTTACCGTATTGGTCATATCCGTTTTCGTCGATTTGTTGACGACCGGGATTAAACTGTGCATGGACAGTTGTCAGCCCTACAACGGAAAGTAATATATATAATAGTAAGATTCGTCTCATAATTGGAGGCAAAGATACTTACTTTAATTGATTTAATGATAATGGATAATTGAAAATTATGTTGCATACGTACTATACGTAGCTAATAATTATCAATTATCCATTGCACATTATCTGTTAATTAAACCTCACGGATTAATTCCATACCTTTCTTGATTGCTTCTTCGTTCATCGGAATCAAGTGGTGATGGCGTTCCGGAAGAGTTTTCTTCAATCCCTTGATTACATTTTCCAATGTCACAATCGGGCGGAGTTTTAATAAACCGCCAAGTACAATCATGTTGAATGCTTTGGCGTTATTCATCTCGTTGGCTGCGTCCATGGCATCGATACGATATACCTTGATATCCTTGCGGGTAGGAGGGTTGATAATTCCGTAACCGTCATAAATCAGGATACCACCGGGCTTCACCTTATTTTCAAACTTTTCGAGTGAAGGCTGGTTCAGAATGATAGCAGTATCATATTTACTCAAAATGGGTGAAGAAACCTTGTCGTCGCTTACAATTACTGTAACGTTGGCTGTTCCACCGCGTTGTTCGGGACCGTATGCCGGCATCCAGCTTACTTCTTTGCCTTCCATTAGCCCCGAATAAGCCAGGATCTTACCCATAGACAATACGCCTTGTCCACCGAATCCTGCTATAATTATTTCTTCTTTCATTGTTCTGTTGACTTTTAGCGTTATTCTTTATCTTTTAAATCACCTAGCGGATAGAATGGGAACATATGTTCTTCCATCCATTTGTTAGCCTTCTCCGGAGTCATCTTCCAGCCTGAGCTACAAGTAGAAACGATTTCCACTAAGTTAGAACCTTTACCGCTCATTGAATTCTCGAATGCTTTACGGATCGCTTTCTTCGCCTTGCGAATCGCCGGTACGGATTGTACGGACTGGCGGGTTACGTAAGCTGTTCCTTCCAGTTGGGCAGCGATTTCGGTGATTTTCAGCGGATAACCGTGGAGCTCGACGTCACGTCCGTAAGGACAAGTGGAACTTTTCATTCCCACCAGTGTAGTCGGCGCCATTTGTCCGCCGGTCATACCGTAGATTGCATTGTTGATAAAGATAATCGTGATATTCTCGCCACGGTTCAATGCGTGGATCGTTTCGGCTGTACCGATACAAGCCAAGTCACCGTCACCCTGGTATGTGAAAACGAGACGATCCGGCCATAGGCGTTTCACGGCAGTTGCCACAGCAGGCGCACGTCCGTGTGCTGCTTCCTGCCAGTCAATGTCCAGATAATTGTAGGCGAAAACTGCACATCCTACCGGAGAGATTCCCACCGTTTTATCTTCCATGCCCATTTCCTCTATCACTTCGGCTATGAGCTTGTGTACCACGCCGTGACTGCAACCCGGGCAGTAGTGCATGGCATTATCGTTCATCAGAGTCGGTTTCTTGTAAACCAGATTCTCGGGTTTGATTATTTCTTCTTTAGTCATAACTTCTTCTCCTTATCTGTTGGTGAACCGTATAAAAAACTCCATTAGCTTGACAAAGATTGCCGCGCCGCATACGTAGATAAACATTTTAAAGTCTTCCTTTCCTACAACAAAGTAGGTGATAATAGCCGCAAGAGCCAATATCATAAAAAGGATGTTCAGTACGTTTCTTATTTTATCAGGATTCATCGTTTCGTTATTTGATTATTTTTTCTTCCAAAGCAGTTACAATCTCGTCCGGGTCGGGAACAATACCGCCGAGACGTCCGAAATGTTCTACCTTTACTTTACCGTTCACAGCCAGGCGGACATCTTCAATCATTTGTCCGGCATTCAGTTCTGTAACAAGCATACCCTTCACTTTGTCAGCGTAAGCAGCAATTGCTTTTGTCGGGAACGGCCATAATGTGATAGGACGGAGGATACCTACTTTGATACCTTTTTCGCGTGCCAGCTCCATGGCTTTTTGACCGATACGTGCCATTGAACCGAAAGCAATAATCAGATATTCTGCATCTTCGCAGTTTATTTCTTCGAAGCGTACTTCGTTCTTTTCAATTTCACGGTATTTAGCCTGGAAACGGAGATTGTTTATTTCCATAGCCTCCGGTTTCAGTTCCAGAGAAGTGATAATGTTCGGCTTACGGCCTTTAGCTTTTCCGGTAGCAGCCCATGGGCATTGTGCTATCACTTCTTCTTCCGTACGGCGTGGTTTCTGCGCCGGAAGAACCACTTTTTCCATCATTTGCCCGATCACACCGTCGGCGAGGATGATAGCCGGGTTACGGTATTTGAATGCCAGTTCGAATCCCAACGCAACGAAATCCGCCATTTCCTGTACGGACGCCGGAGCAAGAGCAATCAATTTGTAATCACCGTGGCCACCGCCTTTTACTGTCTGGAAATAATCTGCCTGACTCGGCTGGATAGTACCCAGTCCGGGACCGCCACGCATTACGTTGACAATCAGACAAGGAAGTTCGGCACCTGCGATGTAGGAGATTCCTTCCTGTTTCAGACTTACACCGGGACTTGAAGAAGACGTCAGCACCATTTTTCCGCTACCTGCGCCTCCATATACCATATTGATAGCTGCCACTTCACTTTCCGCCTGGAGTACTACCATGCCGGTTGTTTCCCACGGTTTCAGTTCGGCAAGCGTTTCCAACACTTCCGATTGGGGAGTAATAGGATAACCGAAGTAACCGTCCGCACCGCAACGGATAGCTGCATGGGCGATAGCTTCGTTTCCTTTCATTAATACAACTTCTTCTGCCATATTCTTTTCTTTTATTCTACTTTTACTTTATACACAGATATACATCCGTCCGGACAAACCGTTGCACACGAGCTACATCCGTTGCAGGTATCTTCTTTCACTTGCCAGGCATAGTTATAGCCTTTCATATTGACCTCTTTGTTGAGGGCGATTACATCGAGCGGACACGCCACTACGCACAGGTTGCATCCTTTGCAACGCTCCGTGTCGACTACGATTGCTCCTTTGATTTTTGCCATAATCTTTATTTATTACGTTATCTTTGAGTTCGATTACTGATTAAACATATCTTTTATTGATTGAACATATCCTTGTGGTAGAAGTTGAGGATATCTATTACCATTTTTCTTGCCTGAACGGCAGGACCTTCCGGATTGATATCAATGGCAAACTGGTAATTATCCAGTGCCTGTTTCCAATCTCCTTTTTTCCGGTAGGCATTTCCCCGTAAATAGTAAAGAGTATCTTTCTCTTTTTCGACAGAAGTGTTTTGGAGAAGCTGGTCCAATTGCTCAATCGCTGTGTCCACGTCCCCTTGATTGATAAGCTCTTTTAGGTTGTCTATTTGCTCCATTTCTTTCGTCTTTCGGGATTCTGAAACGCAAAGATAGTTTTTATTTATGTAAATGGGGCAAACGTGGACGGAAATTTGCAACGTTTTGAGTTTATTGCATATTAGATGAATAAATAATTAAAAGTGGTTTGATTGACCTGTATTTCACGTTTGGGGTGGTTGTAGGTCACAGTAGATTACAAAGGTACGGAAGAAAGTGAAGAGGTAAGGATGATATAAAGTTTTGATATGTCCTTGTATATATTGAAAGATACCGTATTTTTGTGCATATATTAAACTAAGATAGGTTATGCTGGATGTTATTCTGATTATAGTAAGCGCCCTCTGCATGATAGCCGGGTTGGCCGGCTGTGTGCTTCCGTTCCTCCCCGGTCCTCCCATAGCATATTTGGGACTGGTATTTCTTCATTTTACAGATAAGGTACACTATACTCCGACACAGTTGATAATCTGGCTGTTGATTGTAGCCGTGGTGCAGGTGTTGGACTACTTTACTCCGATGCTTGGCAGTAAGTATAGCGGTGGCAGTAAATGGGGAAATTGGGGATGTATAATCGGGACCCTTGTCGGACTTCTTTTCTTGCCTTGGGGTGTTATTCTCGGTCCGTTTCTGGGAGCAGTGATTGGTGAATTGCTTGGCAATAAAGAGTTCTCGCAAGCACTCAAATCAGGAGTAGGCTCATTAATCGGATTTATACTGGGCACTTTGTTGAAGTTTGTTGTCTGCGGTTACTTTTGCTATCAGTTTATCCTCGGATTTATCAAGTGATACTGATAGAAAAAACAGTGTTTTTGTACGCTAAGCGTTTCTTTTTCTACATCAAGTATGCAGTCAGTAATGAAAAGGACTTGACAAACGCATTTTTATGTTGTATATTTGTAGAAGTAACGTGCAGTAAAACTATAAATTAAAATTTGAAAATGAAAGGAAGTAATCCATATAAGCGTCTATATTTAATTATAATAAAGTGTAATATTACAACAGATGTCCTAGGTGATACTTCTGGAATTTAGGGTATAACTAATCCCTTCAAAGGCTTAAGGCTGCAATCTATTACAGGTTTTGCAGCCTTTTTTGTTGTGTAAATTCTAATATAAGCTACTGCAATGCCTTTTGAAAGTTTATAATAAACTCTATACCCGTTTATAATAAACGATGAATGTTTTTATTATAAACTTAAAAAAAGTTTGTGTATGAAGGATAAACTATTTTCAATGGATTATGAAAGCGAAAAAACAAATGAATGTTTTGGGGATATTTAAGTGGTAAATATTGAATACATATTTCCCGGATATACGCTTGGATTATTCAAAAAAAATAGAGGCAGCTATTTTATTTGAGGTGATCCCCCGAATAATAATAGCTGCCTTATTTTGTAAGTCTTTTCAGGCTTATTTTATTGGAATCTTATTTATACGGTTCTGGTGGCGTCCCCCTTCAAACTGTGTGGAGAAGAACTCTGTCAGAATCATGTCCGCCTCTTCAGTACTGATGAAACGACCCGGCATTACCAGGATATTGGCGTCATTGTGCTGACGGGCGAGGTGCGCTATTTCTGCATTCCAGCAGAGTGCAGCACGAACTCCCTGATGTTTGTTCAGCGTCATATTGATTCCGTTTCCACTGCCGCAGATAGCGATACCGGGATAACATTCACCCGATTCTACTGCAAGGGCCAGCGGATGAGCATAGTCCGGATAGTCTACACTTGCGGTAGAGTTTGTTCCGAAGTCTTTGTAAGCCCAGCCTTTTGCTTCCAGCCAGCCGCGAACATATTCTTTCAGTTCAAAACCGGCGTGGTCGCATGCTAATCCGATTGTTTTCATTAGAGCATTGCTTTTACTTGGTTATATACGTTTTCAGCAGTAAATCCAAGTTTCTCATCCAATACTTTATAAGGAGCGGAGAAACCGAAAGATTCCAATCCCCAAACCTTACCGTGGCAACCTACCAGACCTTGAAGAGTGACAGGCAAACCGGCAGTCAGACCGAAGATTTTAGCTTCTGACGGAAGGATTGATTCCTGATATTCTTTAGGCTGGCTACGGAACAACCCTTCGGAAGGAGCAGATACGATACGTACCTTTATACCGTCTTTGCGAAGTAATTCAGTGCCGGCCACCAGTGTAGCAACTTCCGAACCGGAAGCTACCAGGATAACGTCCGGGTTCTCATCTGAACCAGCTACGATATAAGCACCCTTGGTGGCTTGTTCGTAATCAGTTCCAGCCGGAAGATTAGCGATGTTCTGACGAGAGAAAATCAATCCTGTCGGAGTAGACATATTTTCCATAGCCAGTTTCCATGCGATTGTGGTTTCTTCTACATCTGCCGGACGGAGTACCAACATAGAATTGTGTCCCTTATGGTTTTTCAGTTTTTCCATTAAACGGATCTGTACTTCCTGTTCTACCGGTTCGTGAGTAGGACCGTCTTCACCCACACGGAATGCATCGTGTGTCCAGATGAATTTCACCGGTTGTTCCATCAGGGCAGCCATACGTACGGCAGGTTTCATGTAATCGGAGAATACGAAGAAGGTACCGCAAGCAGCGATAACACCCCCATGAAGTGACATACCGATACAGATACAAGCCATTGACAATTCGGATACACCGGCTTGGAAGAATGCCCCACTGAAATCACCTTTCTTGAAAGAATGTGTTTTCTTCAGGAAACCGTCCGTCTTGTCGGAGTTGGAAAGGTCGGCAGAAGCTACAATCATGTTTTCTACTTGTGTAGCAAGTGCTCCCAATACAGTTGCAGAGGCTGCGCGGGTTGCGCCACCTGCTTTTTGTTCGATAACAGACCAGTCTACTTTCGGAGCTTTTCCGGAGAAGAAAGCTTCCAGTTTGCAGGCCAGTTCAGGATTTGCTTTTGCCCATTCGGCTTTTACTGCATATCTTTCTGCTACGATTTTCTTCAGTTCTTCTGCACGTTTGGCATACAGTTCGGCTACTTCCGGGAAAATGACGAACGGGTTGGCCGGATCACCATTCAGGTTCTTGATTGTATTTACATAAGCGTCGCCACCGAGCGGAGCACCGTGAGTAGCACAGTTGGCTTCGTAGCTGCTGCCGTCTGCCTTACGTGCACCTTTACCCATTACAGTTTTACCGATAATCAGCGTCGGACGTTCTTTTTCAGCCTGTGCTTCTTTGATAGCGGCACGGATTTCGTCAGGATCGTTACCGTTGATGCTAAGTACGTTCCAGCCCCATGCTTCATATTTCATGGCAGTGTCTTCAACGGTCACATCTTTCGTTTCGGTAGAAAGCTGGATGTCGTTGGAGTCATAGAACATAATCAGATTGTCCAGACCCAGTGCACCGGCAATGCGTCCGGCACCTTGAGAAATTTCTTCCTGGATACCACCGTCGGAGATGTAAGCATAGATTGTCTGGTTCATCACCTCGTTGAACCGGGCTTTGAGGAATTTGGCAGCAATAGCGGCACCTACTGCGAAGGTGTGTCCCTGCCCCAACGGACCGGAAGTATTTTCTATACCGCGCATGATGTCTACTTCAGGATGTCCCGGAGTAGGGCTTCCCCATTGACGGAATTCTTTCAATTCATCCAATGTGAATTTACCTGTCAATGCCAATGTGGAATAGAGCATGGGAGACATGTGACCCGGATCGAGAAAGAAACGGTCACGTCCTTCCCAGCGGGGATTTTCAGGATCGTATACTAGAAACTCAGAAAAGAGTACATTTATAAAGTCAGCACCACCCATGGCACCACCCGGATGACCGGAATTGGCTTTTTCAACCATTGAAGCAGCGAGAATACGGATGTTATCCGCTGCACGATTCATAAGTTTATTATCGTTCATATCATTAAAAATTAATTGATTTCTGTCAGATTGTTGGCAAAGATAACTCTTTATGTGGATTTAACAATCCTAAAGTGCTATCTTTTTTATTACCAATTCAACAGTCTTTTTGTTTGTGGTACAATAAGTATTTGCCCTTAAATTACTGTAACTCTAATGTAACAATAGATTTAGCAGGAAGTTTCACCTTCATTGTGCCTTTATTGATTTTTACCTCTTTGAAGGGTGCCGGTTTTACAATATTAGGATTTTCAAAAGAATTGTGTTCAGTCAGATTTGCCGAAGTAAGGATTTCGCCGACTGCTTTTTCGCTTTTATATTTCCCGGATTAACCGTGATTTACGCCCGCTGGCTTTTAGCATCGATTTGACAAGCTTGCAAAATCAGCCCGCACAATTAGCGGGCGTTTTGCAAACTTGTTTGACTTTGGCAGAAAATTTTATTTGAATCTGACAGCTGCTTCCTCAATAGGCAATCCTGCCTTGTAGCTTTCGATGTATGCGTTAAAGCCGGCTACATCTTCGGGCGTAGGTGATACCTCGATACCCGCGTCGCCGGCAAATACATTTTCATCCAGAAAATCGGCAAGGGATTGTTTCTTTTCATTGTTCACAAGGTAAGAACCCAATAGGGCAATACCCCAGGCGCCGCCTTCACCGGCTGTTTCCATGACTGAAATCGGTGAGTTGATAGCTGCCGCAAGTATTCTTTGGCCTACTCCCTTTGTTCTGAATAGTCCTCCGTGTCCTGTAATTCTGTCTACTTTGACTTTTTCATCGTTGAACAGGATATCGTTGCCAATCTTGAGAACTCCGACCGAGGCATATAAATGAGTCCGCATAAAGTTTGCCAGGCTGAACTTATCATTTGCCGAACGTATAAACAATGGTCTTCCCTCGGCAAGTCCCGTTACAGGTTCTCCTGAAATGTAATTGTATGAGAGGAGACCTCCGCAGTCAGTATCACCTGTGAGGGCAATATTGTAGAGCTTGCTGTAAATCTCATCCATATTTACGGGGATACCCAGGAGTTCCTGATATTCTTTGAACAGGTTGACCCATGCGTTGAGGTCGGATGTACAGTTGTTGCAGTGTACCATGGCTACGAGGCTTCCGTCAGGAGTTGTAACCATGTCGATCATTTCGTAGGGTTTTGACAACTCTTTCTCCAATACAATCATGGAGAATGAGGAAGTACCTGCCGATACGTTTCCGGTACGCTGCTTGACTGCATTGGTTGCAACCATGCCGGTACCGGCATCTCCTTCCGGCGGACAGACCGGTATTCCTGCCTTCAAATGACCGGATACGTCGAGCTTTCTGCTGCCTTCCGGTGTAAGGACACCGGCGTTTTCGCCTGCCGACAGTACTTTGGGCAAAATATTCTCAAGTTTCCAGTTATATTCTTTAGGAGCAATCAGATTGTCGAACTTCTCCACCATTTCAGTAGAATAGTTGTTGGTAGCCGGGTCTATGGGGAGCATTCCCGATGCATCTCCTATGCCCAATACTTTTTCACCTGTTATTTGCCAATGTACATAACCTGCAAGGGTTGTCAGGAATTTGATATCTTTGACATGCGTTTCGTTGTTCAGGATAGCTTGGTACAAGTGGGAAATGCTCCACCTCAGAGGGATGTTATAGACAAATAGCTCCGATAGTTCTGCTGCCGCCCGGCCTGTATTGGTGTTTCTCCAAGTACGGAAAGGCACGAGAATTTCCTCTTTCTCGTTGAATGGCATATAACCATGCATCATGGCACTGACGCCGATAGCCGCCAGACTCTCGATTTCTATGCCGTCATATAACTTCTTCACATTCGAACGAAGGTCAGCGTAGCAATCTTGCAATCCGGACCAAATGGATTCAATACTGTACGTCCAAAGCCCGTCGACTAACTGATTTTCCCAAGTGTGACTGCCTTGGGCAATAGGCCTGTTTTCCCGGTCTATCAGAACTGCTTTGATTCGTGTTGAACCGAGCTCTATACCCAGAATGGCTTTGCCTGTTTCTATTGTTGATTTAGCATCTAATTTCATGTCGAAATCACTATTTAAGGTTTAGCAAAGTGCTTTATTCAACATATAATAAACCTCATTCATGCGCAGTTCTTTCTTGAAGCAGCTGATTGTGGTATCTTTGTTGATATGTACCATTTCAATCCCTGCGATCTCAGCATAATCTTCCCAATATTCGGCTGTCAGGTCGTAAGAGAAGCAAGAGTGGTGAGTTCCACCGGCGAGAATCCATGCACCTGCACCTACTTCAAAGTCGGGCATCGGAATCCAAAGTGCGGAAGCAACCGGTAATTTAGGAAGCGGTTTCGGTTCGATGCATTCCACATCGTTTACAATCAGGCGGAAACGGTTGCCCAGATCCACTACGGTAGCAGTACATCCTGTACCTACTTTTGAGGTGAATACAAGGCGGGCAGTCTGGCTCTTGCGGATACCTATGCCGAGGAAGTGTACTTCCAGACGCGGTCTGTTGGCTGCGATGAGCGGACAAACTTCCAACATGTGCGATTGCAGGATAGAACTTTGAGCACCGTCGAAATTCAATGTATAGTCTTCGAGGAAAGAACATCCCTTCGGAAGTCCCTGATTCATTACCCATACGGTACGATAAAGAGCAGCCGATTTCCAGTCACCTTCAGCGCCGAATCCATAACCTTCTGCCATAAGGCGTTGAGAAGCCAGTCCCGGGATTTGGTCGAAACCATTATGTTCCAGGTCGCCCAAGTCGTCAAAGTTGGTAGTGAAGCCTTTGGCCCCTTTAGCTTTCAGGATAGCGCGGAGAGCTAATTCTGCTTTTGCGGCGTTCCATACTTTCTGATAAGCTTCCGTCGATTTGTCTTCCAGAGAAGATTCATGATCGTATTCCTTGAAATACGTCGCTACCAATGCATCCACATCAGCGGCTTTGATTTCTTTGTGGTATTCCATTAGTTCGCTTACCGGACAATAGTCTACGTGATAACCCATACGTTGCTCGGCTTCTACCTTGTCTCCGTCGGTTACAGCCACATTATTCATCTGGTCGCCGAAACGGATAATCAGCATATCCTGTGAATCTGCCCAGCCTGCACATACACGCATCCAGACAGCGATCTTGTGCAGCGTGTTTTCGTCTTTCCAGTAACCTACCACCACTTTACGGCGGATACGCATACGGGTGCAGATATGGCCGAATTCGCGGTCACCGTGAGCCGATTGGTTCAAGTTCATGAAGTCCATATCCATTGTGTCCCAGGGGATCTCCTTATTGAACTGAGTATGCAGGTGCATCAACGGTTTCTTCAACTGTTGCAAACCGTGAATCCACATTTTTGCCGGAGAGAAAGTATGCATCCATGTGATGACACCAATACATTTTTCATCATTATTGGCTGCTTTGAAAACAGTCTCCACTTCTTTAGAAGAATTGGCTGTTCCTTTATACACTACTTTTACAGGTAGTTTACCGGATTCATTCAATCCATTTACCATTTCGTTAGAATGTGCGTCTACTGCGATTACTGCGTCACCTCCGTACAAAAGCTGTGCTCCTGTTACGAACCATACTTCATATTGATCAAATGCGTTCATATCTCTATTTAATTTTTGAGTTATAATTTTAGTTGTTTATTGTCCGTAATATGCATTCGGACCATGCTTGCGGCTGAAATGCTTTTCTATCAGCAGCGGGTTCATTGTTAAATTCGGATTTACGGTATAAGCGATACTTGCCATTTTGGCTACTTGCTCCATAACTACCGCGTTGTGTACTGCATCCTGTGCGTTTTTTCCCCAGGAGAAAGGACCGTGGTTTTTGACCAGTACTCCCGGTGTATGTACGGGATTCAATCCTTCAAAACGTTTCACAATAACATTTCCGGTTTCCAGTTCGTAGGCCCCTTTTACTTCTGCTTCCGTCATATCGGCCGTACAGGGGATAGCGTCGTGGAAATAATCGGCATGAGTTGTTCCGATATTCGGAATGTCGCATCCGGCTTGTGCCCATGCGGTAGCATAAGTAGAGTGGGTGTGTACGACTCCTCCGATTTCCGGGAATGCTTTGTAAAGTACTACGTGAGTAGGGGTATCGGAGGAAGGCTTCAGCCGCCCTTCGACGACTTTGCCTTCCAAATCCACTACTACCATATCTTCTGCTTTCATATCATCATAACTTACGCCACTGGGCTTGATTACTACCAGTCCCGTTTCACGGTCGATAGCAGAAACATTGCCCCAGGTGAAGATGACTAATCCATGCTTTACCAACTCAAGATTGGCATGAAATACTTTTTCTTTTAGTTCTTCCAGCATATTGATTATAATTTGAATTTCGGGTCTTTGCGATATGCCCTGCTGTTAAACTTATACAAGGCGGCACCACGTTTGGAACCCAGTTTGTCAATTTTATCAGTCTTTTCTATATAATCCATTTCGGCAACACGTTTGCGGAAATTCCGCTTGTCCATTGCTTCGCCGTAAATGGCCTCGTATAAGCTTTGCAGTTGGGATAACGTAAAGAGTTTCGGTAGCAGATTGAACCCGATCGGCTCTACCGATGCTTTCTGTTGCATCAGTTTCCGTGCTTTCTCCACCATTTGCGGGTGGTCGAAGATTAATTCCGGAAGTTCGTTGATGTTCACCCAGTAGGCATTGTGCTTCTGAACCAGTTTGCGGTCATACTCATTGATGTTGATTAATGCATAGTAAGCAACAGAGATAACCCGTTCTCCCGGATCGCGGTCAATGGCTCCGAAGGTTCCCACTTGTTCCATATATACATTCTCTAATCCCGTAAGTTCTGCCAATACACGTTTGGCTGCGTCGTCCACACTTTCGTCTTTTTGTACGAATCCTCCCATTAATGACCATTCGCCCATTGCCGGTTCGAAGTTTCTTTTCAGCAGTAACAGGCTTATTTCGCCTTCGCTAAAACCAAAGATAATGCAGTCGATACCGATGTAGAAGGTCGGATTTGAGCTATAATAGTTATTCATTGTTTTGTTGATATGAGTTTTTATTTAATTACCAGAAATACCAGTAGAATGCCCCCGTGATAGCCAGGATGATCACCGTGTGGATAATATCCCAGTGATTCCAGCTTGCACGTGTGGAAGCCTTTTGTTCTTTAGTAGCTGTACCGAATACCAGTCCCTGAATCTTTTCGGCAGTGGGAGCTTCTGTTGCCAGACTGACTACAATCACAACGATAATGCAGAACAGGAACATCCAACCGCAGAAGAACAGCCAGTTCATATCATAGAACAAATATTTGAATGTAGAATCTGCCACTTCACCTGCATTGCTGTAATATACCTTTGCACCGAGACGGGTCAGACCGATCACCATACCGGAAATCAATCCCCACATACCTCCTTGCGCAGAAGTACGTTTCCAGCAGATGCCCAGTAAGAAGGCAGCGGCAATGCCCGGAGCCAATACTGATTGAACGTCTTGCAAGTAGGTATAAAGTACATCGCCTACGCTACGCATGATAGGAATCCAGAGGATACCCAGGATAACGATTACCACAGTAGCAACCTGTCCGATACCGACCAGTTTCTTTTCCGAAGTCTGCGGTCTGAAACGTTTGTAGAAGTCGATAGTGAACAACATCGCTGACGAATTGAACAAAGAAGCCAGAGAACTCATCAAAGCAGCCAGAATACCACATACCACCAGACCTTTTACACCGGCAGGAAGTAATTTGGCTACCAATGTCGGGAATGCAGCGTCGGCATTTGCGGTTCCGTTTTCGAGCATCGGAAGAAAACCTTCACCACCGGCACCGATATATTTCTGGTGTAATGCGAACGCAATCATACCCGGAATCAGGAACAGAAATACAGGCAACAGTTTCAGGTAAGCACCGAAGATAGTACCACGGCGGGCTTCCATTTCGTTCTTTCCGGAGAGCACGCGCTGTACGATAAACTGGTCAGTGCACCAGTACCAGAAACCGATAATGGCAGAACCGATCAAAGCACCCAGCCAGGGGAAATTCGCGTCATCATTGCTACGGATCAAGTTTGTCATTGTATCACCGTAATCATTAATGGTAACTGCTCCGCAAACTCTCATCATTTCGTCCCAACCGCCTAATTCCTTAAAACCGAGGACAAGTATGATTAATGAACCCAACAATAGGATAGGGGTTTGAAGAACGGAAGTATAAAGCACCGATTTCATACCTCCGAAGATCGTATAGAGTGCGGTCAATACCACCAGCCCTATGGCAGCAATCCAGAAAAAGTCGATACCCCACAATTCTTTGATACCAAATACCTGTTGGAATACCAGACCTCCGGCATATACCGTAACAGCTACCTTAGTCAACACATAACTAACCAAAGAGATAACCGACAAGATTGTACGTGATTGGGGATTGTAACGGCGTTCCAGAAATTCCGGCATGGTATATACCATGCTTCTTGTGTAGAAAGGAACGAATACCCACCCCAGAATCAAAATCATCCAACCTTGAATTTCCCAGTGTGCCATAGCCATACCACTTGAGGCTCCGGCTCCGGCCAGACCGATCAAGTGTTCCGAACCGATGTTTGATGCGAAAATAGAGGCACCGATCGCGAGCCATGTTGCGTCGCGTCCACCCAAAAAATAATCTGCAGAGTCATTCTGCTTTTGTCTGACTACCCAAACTATAATACCGATAAGAGCCAGAAAAAAGACTCCGATTACTAGCCAATCTAATGCTTCCACAATAAATCTGATTTATAAGTTAATATTATTTCTCTACGGAAAATTTGAAAATACATTCACTGTTATAAGTTTGTCCCGGGAGGAAATTGTCTGTATAGGCCTGAATACCCGGTTCGTTGGTGTATACTTCTACTGTGATACCGCTTTCCGGGGAAGTCAGCTCGGAAGCCGGCTTGTTATTGCGTGCAACTAGCATTAGCACGGCAATTCCTGCAAGTAAGAAATGTTTTTTCATGGTTTTATTTTTAATGTAAATGAGATACTTATCTTGTTTTGGGTGTAAAAGTAACACTTTGGTTTGGTGTATCAAATACACTCTTGTATGTTGTGCAGCATAAAAGGTATTTTTTATATGAATTCGTATTATAAATGACGTGTCATAGCTAGGAAATCATGCAAATGAATGGAAATTGGTCCTTTTTGACTGATAAACGCCTGTTAATGGTGGGATCGGGCAAAGAGTGAATTAGGATTCTGATTATCTTTGCATTCATAACTAGATATAATTTTTTTTATTAAGAACCATGAGAAGATACACAGAAATCTTGGCTGTATTAGCCTTGTCTGCCGGAATGGCACTTCATGCGCAAACCAATGAAATGGTGATTCAAACCCGAAAGTTGGGAGCAGAAATCCAACCTACCATGTACGGGCTCTTTTTTGAGGATATTAATTATGCTGCTGACGGCGGACTTTATGCCGAATTGGTCAAGAACCGTTCATTCGAGTTCCCCCAACACCTAATGGGGTGGAAGACTTATGGAAAAGTAACATTGCAGGATGACGGCCCTTTTGAACGCAATCCTCATTATGTACGCCTTTCCGACCCGGGACATGGGCATAAACATACCGGACTTGACAACGAAGGTTTCTTCGGTGTCGGCGTCAAAGAAGGAGAGGAGTATCGTTTCTCCGTCTGGGCACGATTGCCACAGGGAGGTACGAAAGCAACATTACGTATTGAATTGGTCGATACCAAATCAATGGGCGAGCACCAGGCTTTTGCCACACAGAGTCTTGCGATTGATTCAAAAGAATGGAAAAAATATCAGATAATTCTGAAACCCGGTGCCACAAATCCTAAAGCAGTGCTCCGCATTTTCCTTACCTCTAAAGGAACCGTAGATTTGGAACACATTTCTCTTTTTCCGGTAGATACCTGGAAAGGGCATGAAAACGGACTTCGTAAAGATCTGGCCCAAGCGTTGGCAGATATTCATCCGGGAGTCTTCCGTTTCCCCGGCGGTTGTATTGTGGAAGGGACGGATTTGGCAACCCGTTATGACTGGAAGAAGTCGGTAGGTCCGGTAGAGAATCGTCCTTTGAATGAGAATCGCTGGCAATATACGTTTACCCACCGTTTCTTCCCTGATTATTACCAAAGCTACGGATTGGGATTTTATGAATACTTCCTGTTGTCCGAGGAAATGGGGGCGGCACCGCTTCCTATTTTGAATTGCGGATTGTCCTGTCAATATCAGAATAGTGACCCGAAGGCTCATGTCGCTGTTTGCGACTTGGATAGTTATATTCAGGATGCGCTCGACCTTATAGAATTTGCCAATGGTGATATAAATACAACTTGGGGAAAAGTACGTGCCGATATGGGACATCCGGCGCCTTTCAATCTGGAATTTATCGGTATTGGGAACGAACAGTGGGGAGAAGAGTACCCCGAACGCCTCGAACCGTTTATCAAAGCTATTCGCAAAGTTCATCCGGAAATCAAGATTGTAGGAAGTTCCGGCCCGAATTCCGAAGGAAAAGACTTTGATTACCTATGGCCTGAAATGAAGCGTCTGAAAGCCGATTTGGTAGACGAACATTTTTATCGGCCCGAAAGCTGGTTTCTGGCTCAGGGGGCGCGTTATGATAATTACGACCGTAAGGGGCCGAAAGTCTTTGCCGGCGAATATGCCTGCCACGGAAAGGGCAAGAAATGGAATCATTTCAATGCTGCTCTGCTTGAAGCCGCTTTTATGACCGGATTGGAGCGTAACGCAGATATTGTGCATATGGCTACCTATGCTCCTCTTTTCGCCCATGTGGAAGGTTGGCAGTGGCGCCCGGATATGATCTGGTTTGACAACCTGAATTCCGTGCGTACTGTAAGCTATTATGTACAGCAACTGTATGCTCAAAATAAAGGAACTAATGTGCTTCCGCTTACCATGAACAAGAAAAGTGTGACAGGAGCCGAAGGGCAGAATGGGCTCTTTGCCAGTGCCGTATACGATAAGGACAAGAATGAACTGATTGTAAAGGTTGCCAATACTTCAAATACTGCCCAGTCAATCTCTTTGAACTTTGCCGGATTGAAGAAACAAGACGTATTATCGAATGGCCGCTGCATCAAGCTTCGTTCACTTGATTTGGATAAGGATAATACGCTTGAACAACCTTTTGCCATCACTCCTCAAGAAACTGCGGTGTCTGTTGAAGGTCATGTGTTTACAACCGAGCAGGAACCGAATACTTTTGCTGTTTATAAATTTACAAAGAAATGACGATAAGGTTTGTTAGATAATAGATTTAAGTCTTAATTGTTAATTGAAAAGAAAGGGCGGCTTCCGTAATGGAAACCGCCCTTCTTGATTATTTATATTGGATAATTTCTTATTCCAATCTGCGTGAACCGTCACCGATTACCACGTCATACACTTTCGGGCTTCTGCCGAATTTAGCTTTGAATGCTTCTTTTGTCTTTTCAACGAAGTTGTCATACAATTCGTCTTTAACAAGGTTGATAGTACAACCGCCGAATCCGCCACCCATAACGCGTGAACCGGTTACACCGTATTCTTTAGCGCAGTCGTTCAGGAAGTCGAGTTCTTCACAGCTTACTTCGTACAGCTTGCTCATGCCGTGATGAGTTTCGTACATCTTCTGACCTACAGTTTCGTAATCATCTTTCTCCAGAGCATCGCAAACATCGAGTACGCGTTGGATTTCTTCGATTACGTATTCTGCACGCATATAATCTTCATCGCTGATGTCAGCCTTAGCTTCTTCCAACATTTCCATAGTACAGTCGCGCAGGAATTCAACGTGCGGATGTTTCTTCTGGATAGCGGCAACAGCAGCTTCGCAGCTCTGGCGGCGTTTGTTGTAAGCAGAAGAAGCCAGTTCGTGTTTAACAACCGAATCCATTAAAACCAGACGATAGCCTTCCGGGTGGAATGGGAAATACTGATATTCCAGTGAACGGCAATCCAGACGGATCAAGCTGCCTGCTTTACCGAATACGGAAGCAAACTGGTCCATGATACCGCAGTTCACACCACAGTAATTGTGTTCAGTAGCCTGACCCACTTTAGCCAGTTCGAACTTATCAATCTTGTTTTCACCGAACAGTTCGTTCAATGCAAAAGCATACGTACTTTCCAAGGCAGCAGAAGAAGACATACCTGCACCCAGAGGCACATCACCGGAGAAAGCAGTATTGAATCCTTTTACGTCTACGCCGCGTTTAATCATTTCACGGCATACACCGAAGATATATCTTGCCCAGCTTGCGCGTGGAGCGTCTTCTTCGTTCAGACCGAATTCTACATAATCTTTCAAGTCGATAGAATAAGCTCTTACTTTATCAGTACCGTTCGGTTTGATTTCGGCAATCATACCTTTGTCTACTGCACCCGGAAATACGAATCCGCCGTTGTAGTCAGTGTGTTCGCCAATCAGGTTAATACGTCCCGGAGAGGCATATATAAATCCTGTAGTACCATCGAAATGTTTAATGAAGCGACTTCTTACGTGTTCTATATCCATGATAATTTAATTTTATAAGGTGAATAAATTGAGTTCAGTAATAGATTATTCTACCGGAATATCTTTATTGACATTTTTGCAACCTACCAGACCGTAGTACAGCAAATATGCCAAAGCAGCAATGATTACCCAGTAACTTGGCATGAAACCGGCAACATCAGCTACCCAGCCCTGAAGTACAGGCAGGATACCTCCACCGCAAACCAGTACCATAAACAGACCGGAAGCAGCAGCAAGATATTTACCCAATCCTTCTACAGCAAGGTTGAAGATACCACCCCACATGATAGAAGTACAGAAACCGACTAATACCAGGTACATTGCGTTGATAGGAACTTCGGCAAAACCGAATGACAAACCGCCTGTCTCACCTTGTTGGAGTACGGGCAAGTTAACCAATGTTCCTGTGGAGGAGAAGATAGCAAGGAATACTAAAATTAATCCCAGAGCAGATGTAAAAGTAAGCATCGCTTTACTGGAGATTTTAGCGCCAAGTGAAGCACCTGCCAGACGACCGACCAACATCAGGAACCAATAAGTTCCTACCACGAAACCGGAGATAGTAGAAGCAATGCCGGCACCGCCTTTTTCTACAGGGTCGGTAAGGAACAGGTTCAGAGTACCCGGTACGCCTACTTCAATACCTACGTATACAAAGATAGCGATAGCACCTAATACAAAGTGGCGGAACTTCAAAGCACCTTTCATCAATGTGCTGATCGGTTCTGTTGTGGTAGCAGCATTCGGTTCCGGAATACGTACAAATAAAAGTACGAAGAATGCGAAAGCAAACACGGCCATTGCTGTATACATTACAGGGAAAATCTGGGAAATAGTAGCTTTTTCGATAGAACCGGCGATCAGGATACCAACGAACATCGGAGTAATGGTAGCCATTACAGAGTTGAAAGAGCCACCCACCTGGATAAGTTGGTTACCTTTGTTACCTTCACCACCCAATTTGTTCAACATCGGGTTTACTACAGTGTTGAGCAAACACATAGAGAAACCTGCAACGAATGCACCGATCAAATAAACGGCGAAAGCCATTTCCGGGCTTGAATGGCCGGATAAGAACTGGATACCTACGCCTACAAAACCGATAGCTACTGCGATCAGTGCAGTCTTCTTATATCCAACGCGTTGCAACAAGATGCCGCTCGGAATACCCATTACTGCATACGCGATGAAGTTTCCGAAGTTTCCTAGCATACCTAGTGCGTTCGATACGTCGAACTGGTTTTTCAACACGATACCCATAGGAGCAGCGAGGTTGGTAACAAATGAAATCATACCGAAAAGGAAAATCATCGTAATGATTGCAATGATTTTTCCATTCTTTTTTTCTTGTGTCATGGTTCAAAAAAAATGTTAGTTTATAAAATTAGGTTAGTTATTTTTTAGTTGTTATTCTTCTACATCAAATTTGTAAACTGTGATTTGTTGGTATTCATCACCCGGCAGCAGGGTAGCCGACGGGAAATGCGGTTTGTTCGGAGTATCCGGGAAACATTGTGCTTCAAAACAGATAGCGCTTCTTGCCGGGAATGTAGCGCCGTGTGCGCCTTCGAATCCGTTCAGCCAGTTGCCTGTATAAAGTTGCACGCCTGCTTCGGTAGTGTATACTTCCATGATACGGCCGCTTTCAGGATCTTTGCAGGTAGCGGCGAGGTCGAGCGAACCGCTTTCTGTTTTGTTCAATACGTAGCAGTGGTCGTATCCGGCACCGAATATCAATTGCTGGAATTTATCGTCGATACGTTCGCCTACGGTATGCGGAGTGCGGAAGTCCATAGGAGTTCCTTCCACTTTGGCGATTTCTCCGGTTGGGATAGAAACTTCATCGATAGGTGTATAGAAATCAGCGTTGATAGTAACGATGTTGTTGTTGACGGTAGGAGTCGGATTGGAGATGCCGGCGAGGTTGAAGAAACCGTGGTTAGTGAGGTTTACAACCGTTGCTTTGTCAGTAGTGGCGCGGTATTCGATAGTCAGTGCATTCACTTCATTTTCCAGTCGGTAGGTCATTTCTACTTCCAGATTACCGGGGAATCCCTCTTCGCCGTCGGCAGAAACATAATTGAATTGCACGGTGCTTTCATCAATCTGGATAGCGTCCCATACACGGGCGTGGAAACCGGTAGGTCCTCCGTGCAAGGAGTTAGGGCCGTTGTTGATTGTGAGTTCATGTTCTTCGCCGAACAAGGTGAATTTTCCTTTGGCGATACGGTTGCCATAACGTCCGATAGTTGTACTCAGGAAAGGTTCCGGGCTGTTGATTACATGGTCAATGCTGTCGTGTCCGAGAATCACATTAGCATACTTACCGTTTTTGTCCGGTACCATAATCGAAAGAATGGCGCACCCGTAATTCGTTACGGCCACTTCCATTCCCTTTTTGTTTTTAAGGATAAATAAATCTGTTTTTTTATCATTTATATCCTTTTGAAAATCTTTCCGGCTGAGCCCTGAAAGATTTCCCTCTGTTGGGAATGTGTTATTCATGTCTGGTATTATTAAAATTTTCCTGCAAATAAAGGCAAATTCTTTCTTACTCACAAATTATTCGGACTAAATATAGCAGGTGCTTTAGGAAAGTTTAGCGTTATTACTTTAATGTTCCTATTCTTTTTGGTATGTTTTTTTTCAAAAAGATTTTTATCGTCCTTTTCTTAAAACTAAACTATTTTTTGTATGTTTGCTCCCGGATTCATGCAATCCGAGCGAATTTAATCTAAGTTTATAACAAGAAAAACAAAAATGTATCCATTAAAATTCGAACCAATTCTGAAGCAGACGCTTTGGGGGGGCGACAAAATTATTCCGTTCAAGCATTTGAATTCAGACTTGAAAGGAGTAGGAGAAAGCTGGGAAATTTCCGGCGTTGAGGACAATGAATCCGTAGTGGCCAATGGCCCGGATAAAGGTTTAACCCTTGCCGACATGGTGAGAAGGTATCGCGAGGAACTGGTAGGTGAAGCGAATTATGCCCGTTTCGGAAACAAATTTCCATTACTCATTAAGTTTATTGATGCCAAGCAGGATTTGTCCATTCAGGTACACCCGGCCGATGACCTTGCGAAAAAACGTCACAACTCAATGGGTAAAACAGAAATGTGGTATGTGGTAGATGCTGACAAAGGAGCTAAATTGCGTTCGGGATTTTCTGAACAGATTACTCCGAAAGAATATAAAGAACGCGTATTGAACAATACGATTACCGATGTGCTGCAAGAGTACGAGATTCATCCGGGAGATGTTTTCTTCCTTCCTGCGGGACGTGTACACAGCATTGGTGCGGGGGCGTTCATCGCTGAAATTCAGCAAACTTCCGACATCACTTACCGTATCTACGACTTCAACCGTAAAGATGCGAACGGCAAAACACGTGAACTCCACACCGATTTGGCCCGTGAAGCTATTAACTACGAAGTATTGGATGATTATCGTACCAAATACGAACCGTTGAAGGATGAACCGGTAGAGTTGGTTGCCTGCCCTTATTTCACCACTTCTTTGTATGACATGACCGAAGAAATCAGTTGTGACTATTCGGAACTCGATTCATTCGTTATTTTTATTTGCATGGAAGGCTCATGCAAAATGGTGGACAATGAAGGCAACGAACTGACAGTAAATGCCGGAGAGTCTATTTTGCTCCCCGCTACCACTCAGGATATTACTATTACTCCTGAAAGTGCAAACGTGAAGTTGCTGGAGACTTACGTATAAAAGGATATTTCAGCTTCATTGAGATGAAGTTGTTACTTCGACAAGCATAAGGCTTCCACGGGTTGGAAGCCTTTTTTATAATATCTCATATTTCGGAAGAATTTTAGAAAGCTGTGCTTCATGACTGCTAAAGCATAGCTTTACAATCTCTAAAGCTGTGCTTTAGCAGTTAAATAACGCCGCTTTATTTTGCAGACATAAATACAGTAAATACACCTTTTCAGGCTTTTCCACATACACACACACGCATGTATATAATAATGAGTTCTTCTTCAAATTACCACTAAATTTGAAGAAGAACCTAATAATGTAACTTAAAGTTCAGTTTCCAAAATACTTATGTCAAGTATCTATTTTCTATAATAGCTAAAAATTCGGAATAACTTGTTTGAAGGGTAATAGACAACGGTTGTTATGAGTTTCCGCCGTTTTATTCGTTTTTTCTATATTACTATAACATGTGTGCGTGTGTAGGGGAAGGCCTGAAAAAGTATACTTACTGTACTCGCTCACATTGAAATGTGTTACTGAAGTATATACTTCTACTTAATGAGAAGATCGAATTATCTTAAATTCCTGAAATACGTGCGCACCTTCCTCATAACTTTGACCCCCAACATCACACCGTCGAATATAGCCATGCCCGTATTGAATGAACGCATGATAGCATCTGCCTTGTTGTTAGCTGGAGCAATGGGGGCAAATATCTCGCGTGTTGTGGCTGTCATTGCTTTTTTCTGGGCATGTATCTCATTCAAAAGCTTCTTTTTGCGTAGGGATATTTCTTCTAATGTGAATTTCTGTGGTGTTTGCGCACTCATAATTTATTTATTTGAATCAGTTAAAAATAAATTGGCAAGGAAGTTCACCATAGGAGATATGATGAGTTGCTTGCGGAAAATAATAACAAGAGCGATGAGCAGAACGTTGATGCCTGCTATAATGGCAAAACTTGCCATAAGGCCGCCTACCAATGGTTCTAATACATAAGCCAGAGCAAAAAGCAGGTAAAACAGGGCTACCATGCCTAAGATGATAAGTACTAATACCATGATTAACGTTGAAAACAGGATAGTCAGTTTTTCCGTTAACTCTAATTTGGTGTATTCTTTTTGAAGTTCTAAATATTTCTTGAACTCGAAAAATAACTGCTGAAAATTCTCAATACTTTTATCGTCTGCAAACATGGTCGCTCTGTTTTAAATCCTTGGTTACTCACTTACTCTGCTATTTCTCCTTTCATTTCGGCTGCAATCTCGTCCACGAGATTTTCCATTTCACTACGGTTGAGCTTAATCCCTTTTTTACGAAGAATCTCGGCGATCTTGTGACGGGTATCTTCTCCTTTTTCAGGAGCAAATAGAATACCAAGGGCTGCGCCTACGGCTGCACCACCCAAAAAAGCTGCTAAAACATTCAATCCTTTCATAATGTATAATGTTTAAAATGATTATGATACAACAAATATAACATTTTTCTTCTAAGGTTGTTCAGTAAAACTAAAAAAAAGTGCATAGTTTTATATTTCTTTTTTTCTTTTATGGTTTAATCTTATTTAACGGACTTTGGAGACTAACCAATGGAAGTTAAGGCGTACTTTTGTCATTCAGTATTTATAATTTAAACATAATGGAAATAAAAACTGTTTTAATTACTGGTGCAACTAGCGGAATTGGTAAAGCTTGTGCCTGTAAGTTTGCCAAAGAAGGTTGGAATTTGATTTTGAATGCCCGTGATACTTCAAAGTTGGAGAAGCTGATATATGAGTTGGAAATGGAGTGTCCTAAACTGGTGACAAGGCCGCTTATTTGTGATGTACGTGACCGTGAACAGGTGAAGGCTGCACTGGAAAACTTGCCGGCGGACTGGAAAACGATTGATCTGTTGATTAACAATGCCGGACTGGTGATCGGAGTGGATAAAGAGTTCGAGGGTAGTCTGGACGAGTGGGACATCATGATTGACACGAATATAAAGGGATTGTTGACGATGACGCGTCTTGTGGTTCCCGGTATGATAGAGCGCGGGCGGGGGCATGTGATCAATATCGGTTCTATTGCAGGTGATGCGGCTTACCCCGGGGGAAGTGTGTACTGTGCGACTAAGGCTGCTGTAAAGGCCCTTTCGGACGGACTTCGGATTGATCTGGTGGATACTCCGCTGAGAGTGACGAATATCAAACCGGGTATGGTGGAAACCAACTTCTCGGTGGTGCGTTACCGGGGTGACAAGCAGGCGGCTGATAATTTCTACAAAGGAATTCGCCCGTTGACCGGAGAGGATGTGGCTGAGACAGTTTACTTCGCTGCTTCGGCTCCCGAACATATTCAGATTGCGGAAGTGCTTTTAATGCCGACTAATCAGGCAACAGGAACGATTTCTTATAAGAAAAAGTCCGAATAAGCGTTTTTTCGCCGGATTTCTTTGCCGGATGATAAAATTTCTATTATTTTGTTGCCCGAAACTGAATATTGATAGACGAGAACATGAATTATTAATTAAAACAGAGTATAGGAATATGAGAAAATTGGTCGTATTAGGAATGGGAGTGTGCTTGGTGCTTGCTTTTGCATCTTGTAAATCCAGCGAAAGCGCCTATAAGAAGGCTTACGAGAAAGCAAAACAGCAAGAACTGGCAGAACCGCAAGTGGAAGCTCCGGTTGAGGTGACTCCGGTAGTGGCAGCTCCTGTGACAACACCTAAAGTAGCAGATACATCGGGTGTACGTCAGGAAAAGGTGACAGTTGTTTCCGGTAATGACGGTTTGAAAGATTATAGTGTAGTGGCCGGTAGCTTTGGTGTAAAAGCAAATGCCGAAGGATTGAAAGATTGGCTGGATGCACAAGGTTATCAGGCTACAATCGCATTTAACGCTGATAAGGCAATGTATCGTGTAATAGTTAGCTCATTTGCTGATAAGGCTGCTGCTGCTGACGCTCGCGATGCTTTCAAGGCTAAGTATCCGAATCGTTCGGATTTCCAAGGCGCTTGGTTGCTGTATCGTGTATATTGATTTCTTTTTGGTAATATATATTGGGAAGAACCAACGTTTTTTCCGAATAAGAAGGCGGTAACTGGGAAGTTACTGCTTTTTTGTTGAGAGAGAAAATGATGTTTCGTTTAGATATTTTTATCATTCTACTAAAAGAAGTTATAAATGTAGGTGGGGAAACTTTTATAGCAAAGAAAGTTTTTACTTTTGTCAACTCTTAATTTAGAGGATTTACAGCCTTGATATTAGTGAGGTGTTAATAAAGGAATTAAATGGAACAAAAATATGTAATGGCTGCTATCGATGCAGCATTGAAAGCCGGTGAAAACATACTTTCTATTTATGATGATCCGGCATCGGACTTCGAGATAGAGAGAAAGGCTGATAATTCTCCTCTGACAATAGCAGACAGGAAAGCGCACGAAGCGATTGTGGCTATTTTGAACGATACTCCTTTTCCTGTTCTTAGTGAAGAAGGAAAGCATCTGGATTATGAGGTTCGCCGCAAATGGGATACTTTGTGGATTGTTGACCCTCTGGATGGAACAAAGGAATTTATTAAACACAATGGAGAATTTACGGTAAATATAGCCCTGGTGCAGAATTCAGTACCTGTGTTAGGCGTTATTTATGTGCCTGTAAAGAGAGTGCTTTACTTTGCTGTGGAAGGTATAGGAGCCTATAAGTGCTCCGGTATTGTCGCTCCGGTAGGGAAAGGGACGACATTACAACAGATGATAAAAGAGTCGGAGCTGATGCCTTTAGAGGATGTACGTGATCATTTTATTGTTGTTGCTTCACGTTCGCACCTGTCACCTGAAACGGAAACATATATCGCTGACTTGAAGAAGAAACATGGCAGTGTCGAACTGATATCAAGTGGAAGTTCCATTAAAATCTGTCTGGTTGCAGAAGGTAGTGCGGATGTGTATCCGCGTTTCGCTCCGACAATGGAGTGGGATACAGCTGCCGGACATGCGATAGCGCGTGCCGCCGGAATGGAAGTGTATCAAGCCGGAAAGGACGAACCTCTACGATATAACAAGGAGGATTTATTGAATCCGTGGTTTATCGTCGAGCCAAAAAGAAAACACTAATTAATGTTTATATGACATTTGAAATTGTATTTGTACTGTTGTCGTTATTAGGAATGGTAGCTGCTTTGGTCGCTGACAAAATGCGTCCGGGCATGATACTTTTTTCGGTAGTGGTCTTGTTTTTGTGTGCCGGTATTCTGACCCCGAAAGAAATGCTGGAAGGGTTCAGTAATAAGGGCATGATTACCGTTGCCCTACTGTTTCTGGTAAGTGAAGGTATCCGCCAATCGGGTACATTAGGGCAAGTGATAAAGAAATTGCTTCCACAGGGCAAGACGTCGGTGTTTAAAGCACAGTTGCGTATCTTACCTTCGGTGGCTTTCATTTCCGCTTTCCTGAATAATACTCCTGTTGTGGTTATCTTCGCCCCGATTATCAAACATTGGGCGAAATCGGTTAATCTCCCGGCAACAAAATTCCTGATTCCTCTTTCTTATGTGACTATTCTTGGTGGTATTTGTACGTTGATCGGTACTTCTACCAATCTGGTAGTGCACGGAATGATTTTAGAAGCCGGTTTTGAAGGTTTCTCCATGTTCGAACTGGGAAAGGTCGGCATTTTTATTGCTGTTGCCGGAATTGTTTATCTTTTCCTTTTCTCCAAACGACTTTTGCCGGATGCTCGTCCTGATACGGCTGTGCCGGATGAGGAAATGGAAGAGGGGGAGAAATTGCATCGGGTGGAAGCGGTGTTAGGGGCACGTTTCCCCGGTATCAATAAGAAGTTGAGTGATTTTAATTTCCAGCGTCATTATGGAGCGGAAGTAAAGGAGATCAAGACACGTAGCGGACAGCGGTTCGTAACTAATCTGAATGAAGTGGTGCTACGTGAAGGAGATACGCTTGTTGTAATGGCTGATGATACCTTTATTCCTACATGGGGGGAGTCTTCTGTGTTTGTGTTGCTGACAAACGGAAATGACCCTGATACCGCAGGAAAGAAAAAACGCTGGCTAGCTCTGATTTTATTGGTGTTGATGATTGTCGGTGCTACGATCGGTGAATTGCCGGTGACAAAAGAGATGTTTCCGGATATCAAACTGGATATGTTCTTTTTTGTGTCTATCACCACCATTGTTATGGCGTGGACGAACCTGTTTCCTGCCCGTAAATATACAAAATACATTTCGTGGGATATCTTGATTACGATTGCTTGTGCATTTGCAATCAGTAAGGCTATGGTGAATTCGGGAGTGGCTGATAGTGTTGCGAAGTTCATTATCGGGTTGAGCGATGATTACGGTCCGCACGTGTTGCTTGCCATGTTGTTTATCATCACGAACCTGTTTACGGAGTTGATTACGAATAATGCGGCGGCAGCATTGGCATTCCCATTGGCCCTGTCGATTGCAGCGCAGTTGGGAGTCAGTCCGACGCCTTTCTTTGTTGTGATCTGTATGGCTGCTTCAGCCAGTTTCTCTACACCTATCGGTTATCAGACTAATCTGATTGTGCAAGGTATCGGCAACTATAAATTTATGGACTTTGTTCGTATCGGTTTGCCGCTCAATATCATAACCTTTATAATCTCTGTTATTCTGATTCCGATGATCTGGAACTTTTAATAAAACGAATTTATAAATGGAAGAAAAGAATCATATATATCCTATATTTGACCGCATGATGACACGGCAGGACAAAGAGGAACTTTTGGGGCAACATAGTGTGATGATCTGGTTTACCGGATTGAGCGGATCGGGCAAAAGTACGATTGCTATCGCACTGGAGCGTGAACTTCATAAGCGAGGATTGCTTTGCCGTATCCTTGACGGGGATAATATTCGTAGTGGTATCAATAATAACCTCGGATTTTCCGAAACTGACCGGGTGGAGAATATCCGTCGCATAGCTGAGGTCTCAAAGCTCTTTTTGGATAGTGGCATTATTACAATTGCGGCATTCATCAGTCCTAATAACGATATCCGGGAAATGGCTGCAAATATTATCGGTAAGGATGACTTTCTGGAGATTTTTGTGAGTACCCCGTTGGAGGAGTGCGAGAAACGAGATGTGAAAGGGCTTTATGCCAAGGCACGTAAGGGGGAAATCCGGAATTTTACCGGAATTTCTGCACCGTTTGAGGTTCCCGAACATCCGGCATTGTCATTGGATACTTCCAAACTGACACTGGAAGAATCGGTGAATTGCTTGTTGGAGCTGGTTTTGCCCAAAGTAAAAAGAAGTGTTTAGTAGAAGAATAAAATCATTATTTTAGTAATGGAAGAATATAAATTAAGCCACTTGAAAGAACTCGAAGCCGAGTCTATTCATATCATCCGCGAAGTGGCGGCGGAATTTGAGAATCCGGTGATGCTTTATAGTATTGGAAAGGATTCTTCTGTAATGGTACGCTTGGCTGAAAAAGCGTTTTATCCGGGTAAAGTACCATTCCCGTTGATGCATATTGATTCGAAATGGAAATTCAAGGAGATGATTCAGTTCCGTGATGAGTATGCGAAGAAATATGGATGGAACCTGATCGTAGAAAGTAATATGGAGGCTTTTCATGCAGGGGTAGGACCTTTTACACATGGAAGTAAAGTGCATACGGACTTGATGAAAACACAGGCGTTGCTTCATGCACTGGATAAGTATAAGTTTGACGCTGCTTTTGGCGGTGCACGCCGTGATGAGGAAAAATCGCGTGCGAAAGAACGTATCTTCTCTTTCCGGGATAAGTTTCACCAGTGGGACCCGAAAAATCAACGTCCGGAATTGTGGGATATTTATAATGCCCGCGTACATAAAGGAGAAAGTATCCGTGTGTTCCCATTGAGCAACTGGACGGAATTGGATATATGGCAGTATATCCGTTTGGAGAATATTCCGATTGTTCCGTTATATTATGCGAAAGAACGTCCGGTGGTGCAAATGGATGGCAACCTGATAATGGCGGATGATGATCGTCTGCCGGAAAAATATCGCGACCGGATTGAAATGAAGATGGTTCGCTTCCGTACATTAGGTTGTTGGCCGCTGACGGGTGCTGTGGAAAGTGGTGCCGCTACGATTGAAGAAATCGTGGAGGAGATGATGACTACTACCAAGAGTGAACGGACGACTCGTGTGATTGACTTTGATCAGGACGCGAGTATGGAACAGAAGAAACGTGAAGGATACTTTTAATTGTAATTAGTGATGGCAGATAATAAATTAGATATAAAGGCTTTTCTGGATAAAGATGAACAGAAAGACTTGCTGAGGCTGTTGACAGCCGGTTCGGTGGATGATGGAAAATCGACATTGATCGGTCGCTTGCTGTTTGACAGCAAGAAATTGTATGAGGACCAGTTGGATGCGCTGGAACGCGACAGTAAACGTGTAGGAAATGCAGGTGAGCATATCGACTATGCATTGCTGCTCGATGGATTGAAGGCTGAACGCGAACAAGGTATTACAATTGATGTGGCTTATCGCTACTTCTCCACCAATGGACGTAAATTTATCATTGCGGACACTCCGGGACATGAGCAGTACACCCGTAATATGATTACCGGCGGCTCTACGGCAAATCTGGCAATTATTCTGGTGGATGCACGCACAGGAGTGATTACACAGACTCGCCGCCATACTTTCCTGGTGTCTTTACTGGGTATCAAACATGTGGTATTGGCGGTCAATAAAATGGACTTGGTGGATTTTTCGGAAGAGCGTTTCAATGAGATTGTTGCGGAGTATAAGAAATTTGTATCTCCACTGGGAATCCCTGATGTAAACTGTATTCCGCTTTCCGCATTGGACGGTGATAATGTAGTGGATAAGTCGGAGCGTACTCCGTGGTACAAGGGGACTTCTTTACTTGATTTCCTTGAAACTGTTCATATTGACAATGACCATAATTTGGAGGATTTTCGTTTCCCGGTGCAGTATGTGCTGCGTCCGAATTTGGATTTTAGAGGTTTTTGTGGTAAGGTGGCTTCGGGTATTGTTCGTAAGGGGGATACAGTAATGGCGTTGCCTTCAGGAAAGACGTCCAAAGTGAAGAGTATCGTGACTTATGACGGTGAGTTGGACTATGCTTTCCCTCCACAGTCGGTTACACTGACACTGGAAGATGAAATTGATGTATCCCGTGGTGAAATGCTGGTACATCCCGATAACTTGCCGATTGTTGACCGTAACTTTGAAGCAATGTTGGTATGGATGGATGAGGAGCCAATGGATATAAATAAATCGTTCTTTATCAAACAGACAACAAATCTGAGTCGTACGCGCATTGATACGATTAAGTATAAGGTGGATGTGAACACAATGGAACATCTGTCGCCGGACAATGGACAGTTGACAAAAGAGACTCTGCCTTTGCAATTGAATCAGATTGCCTGCGTGGTGCTGACAACCGCGAAAGAGTTATTCTTTGATCCTTATAAGAAGAATAAATCATGTGGCTCATTTATCCTGATCGACCCGATTACCAACAATACTTCTGCGGTAGGTATGATTATCGATCGGGTGGAAATGAAGGATATGAGCAATACGGATGATATTCCTGTATTGGATCTGTCGAAGTTGGGAATCGCCCCCGAACATTATGAAGCAGTAGAAAAGGCGGTGAAAGAACTGGAACGCCAGGGTTTTGCCGTGAAAATAATAAAATAAGAAAGTATGGGATTACTCGAATTTAATAAACTTCCGATCAATACATTGGTAGGTGCCGACTGGAAAACTTTTAAAGCAATTACTGCCGGTCGTGAAATTGATGCAGCCTATAAGGGTAAGTACCGATTGACAAAGGCTGTATGCCGATTGCTTTCTCCATTGGCCTCATTGCAGGACAAACGTTATGAGAAGTTGTTGGCGAATCAACCGCTGGAGCATGATCCGGTGTTTATTTTGGGGCACTGGCGGAGCGGAACTACTTTTGTGCATAATGTATTCTCCTGTGATAAGCATTTTGGCTATAATACGACCTATCAGACCGTGTTTCCTCATTTGATGATGTGGGGACAGCCTTTCTTCAAGAAGAATATGAGTTGGCTGATGCCGGATAAACGTCCGACGGACAACATGGAGCTGGCAGTAGACCTGCCGCAGGAAGAAGAATTTGCACTGGCAAACATGATGCCTTATACTTATTATAATTTTTGGTTCTTGCCGAAATATCAACAGGAATATGCTGACAAGTATCTGTTGTTTGACAATATCTCGGATGCGGAGTTGAAGGTGTTTGAAGAAGTATTTACGAAGTTGATAAAGGTTTCTTTGTGGAATACTCATGGTACGCAATTCCTTAGCAAGAATCCGCCTCATACCGGTAGAGTGAGGGAACTGGTGAAAATGTTCCCGAATGCTAAGTTTATTTATCTGATGCGCAATCCGTATACGGTATTTGAATCTACACGCAGTTTCTTTACAAATACGATCCAACCGTTAAAATTGCAGGATATCGGAAATGAACAATTAGAGGAAAATATCCTTTCTATCTATGCGAAACTCTATCATAAATATGAATCGGACAAGCAGTTTATTCCTGAGGGTAATCTGAGGGAAGTGAAGTTTGAGGATTTCGAAGCCGATGCAATGGGAATGACGGAGGATATTTATAAGTCACTCTCTATTCCCGGATTTGCCGAAGCGCGTGGAGATATTGAAAAATATGTCGGCGGTAAGAAAGGATATAAAAAGAATAAATATAAATATGATGACCGGACAATTCGATTGGTAGAAGAAAACTGGGGTTTTGCTTTGAAACAATGGGATTATAATTTATAAAAGAAAGGAAAGGTATTAATGATTCAGAAAATCGTTCATCGCCTGGTGGTGACAACTTTTGTCGCATTTATTTCTTCCTTGTCTTTGCTGGCACAGCATAAAGTGGAAATGTTTCCTTTTGGAGATATGGACCAATGGGTAGACCGGCAGATAAAGGAATCGGGAATTATCGGAGGAAATACGAAGAATGTGTATGAGATTGCACCGACGGCTGTAATTCAAGGAGATCAGGTTTATAAAAACATGGGTGGTTCACCGTGGGGTACTTCGAATGTAATGGCAAAGGTAGCGGGAATTACAAAAACAAATACGTCTGTTTTCCCGGAAAAAAGGGGAGAAGGGTATTGTGCACGTCTGGATACACGCATGGAAAGTGTGAAAGTGTTGGGGCTTGTTAATATCACTGTGTTGGCGGCAGGTTCTATTTTTACAGGGACGGTGCATGAACCTATTAAGGGTACTAAGAATCCGCAGAAGATGTTGCAATGTGGCGTGCCGTTTACTAAAAAACCGGTGGCACTTCAATTTGATTATAAAGTGAAGATGTCGGACAGGGAGAATCGTATCCGTGCTACCGGTTTCAGTAAGATTACGGATGTGCCCGGAAAAGATTATCCGGCAGCTATTCTGTTTTTGCAAAAACGTTGGGAAGATGCGAACGGAAATGTTTATGCCAAACGGATAGGGACTATGGTGACTTATTATTATCATTCTACCGACTGGAAAAATAATGCTTCGTATGAGATTATGTATGGTGATATTACAGGGCGCCCTGAATATAAAGCGCATATGATGCGATTACAAGTTACCGAAAACTATACGGTAAACAGTAAAGGGGAAAGCGTTCCTATTCATGAAGTTGCCTGGGGAAATGAAGATGATGTGCCTACACATATATATATACAGTTTACGTCCAGTCATGGAGGAGCTTATATCGGTTCGCCGGGTAATTCATTATGGGTTGATAATGTGAAACTGGTTTATTAGATATAATATTAAAGAAATAAAATAGCTGGTGATGCAATTATCGCCGGCTATTTTTTTTTGTTTTAATTCTTTGGTAATAAATGCCTTTCGTCTTCTTTCGGAGTTATATAACACTTTTATCATTCCTTATTTTTTTGTGTGGGAATGATTTTTTACGCGTTTTTTTGCTTGTGTTATATTAAATATCTATATTTGCATTAAATTTCAAGAAAAGGAAGTTGCTTATTGTCTCTTTGTCAGGCATGAGACGTTTGGGAGTCGGTTGATTTCCTGTAAGACAAAATATAGAAATATATTATTTACTAAAATAAATTGAGATGAAAAAGGGTTTATTGTTTATTTTATTGGCAGCGGCCTCTGTATGTCTGCCTGCTCAGGAAAAAGAAAATGCAGCGAAGAGCTATACCGTAGAAACAAATCGCTTCGGTGCTAACTGGTTTATTAGTGGTGGTATTGGCGCACAAATGTATTTTGGCGACAATGACGGTAAAGCTGATTTCGGAAAACGTCTTGCTCCGGCACTTGATATTGCCGTAGGTAAGTGGTTTACTCCGGGAATCGGATTGCGTCTTGCATACAATGGTCTTCAAGCTAAGGGGGCAGCTCCTTCTGCTGACGCTAGGTATGCAAAAGGTGGTACATATTCTAACGGATATTACAAACAGAAATGGAATATGGCTAATTTCCATGGTGATGTTCTGTTCAACCTTTCTAACATGTTGTGCGGATACAATGAAGATCGTATTTATTCATTTATTCCTTATGTAGGAGCTGGTTTGGCTGTGTCATGGTCAGAACCTCGTGAGAAGAATTTGGGTATAAATGCCGGTTTGATCAACCGTTTCCGCTTGTCTCCTGCTTTAGACCTTAATGTAGAATTGCGTGGCCTTTTGATGAAAAATGCATTTGGTGGCGCTAGCAAAGAAGGAATGGGTGGCGTGACAGTAGGTGTTACTTATAAGTTCAAGAAACGCGGCTGGAATGCTGTTCCTACTGTACCAATGGTTCCGGAAAGCCAGTTGAATGACATGAGAGACAGAGTAAATGCTTTGAAAGGTGAAAACGAATCTCTGAAACGTGACTTGGTTGAAGCACGTAACAAGAAACCGGAAGTTATCGTTAAGAAAGAAGGCGGATTTGTTCCACGTCTTGTTGTTGTATTCAACATCGGAAAGAGCAATATCAGCAAGAGAGAATACATGAATATCGAAGCTATGGCTAAGGGTATCAAGGCTAATCCTGACAAGACATTTACTGTAACAGGATATGCTGACAAGGGTACTGGTTCTGCTGAATACAACATGAAGTTGAGTAAGAAGAGAGCTGAAGCTGTTCGCGACCTGATGGTTAACGAATTCGGAGTTCCTGCTTCTCAGTTGAAGGTTGACTACAAGGGTGGCGTAGGCAATATGTTCTATGATGACGCTAAACTGAGCCGTGTAGCTATTGTTGAAGAATAATATACATCTAAATAATAGAATAAAAGAGACGTTTCCTTTCATAGGAAGCGTCTTTTTTTGTATTTTTGTGCCCCATGAGCAGGATAGTAGCAATAGATTATGGAAGAAAGCGTACGGGGATAGCTGTCAGCGATACGATGCAGTTGATTGCCAATGGCCTGACAACAGTGCCGACGCATGAACTTCTGAATTTTATCGGTGATTATATCGCAAAAGAGCCGGTAGAACGGATCATTGTCGGTTTACCCAGGCAAATGAACAATGAGGTTTCGGAAAATATGAAAAACATAGAACCCTTTGTTCGTTCATTGAAAAAACGCTTCCCGGATATTCCGGTTGAATATGTGGATGAACGTTTCACATCGGTTCTGGCGCATCGCACAATGCAGGAAGCAGGGCTGAAGAAAAAAGATCGCCAGAATAAAGCGTTGGTGGATGAAATAAGTGCGACTATTATTTTGCAAACATATTTGGAGAGTAAACGTTTTTAGTAGAAGAACATAGAATAACTTAATTTTTAGTAGAGTATAAAAATATGATTTTACCTATTTATGTATATGGCCAGCCTGTATTGAGAAAGGTGGCAGAGGACATTACCCCGGATTATCCGAATCTGAAAGAATTGATAGCGAACATGTTTGAAACAATGGTGCATGCCGATGGCGTAGGATTGGCTGCTCCGCAGATCGGTTTGCCCATTCGTGTGGTTACGATTACATTGGACCCTCTTTCAGAAGATTATCCGGAATTTAAAGGTTTTAATAAAGCTTATATTAATCCTCATATTTTGGAAATAGGAGGTGAGGAAGTGAGTATGGAAGAAGGTTGCCTGAGTCTTCCCGGTATTCATGAGACCGTGAAAAGAGGAAATAAAATTCGTGTGAAATATATGGACGAGGATTTTGTGGAGCATGAAGAAGAAGTGGAAGGTTATCTGGCACGTGTGATGCAACATGAATTCGACCATTTGGACGGTAAAATGTTTATCGACCATATCTCTGCACTTCGTAAACAAATGATAAAAGGTAAATTGAATACGATGTTGAAAGGGAAAGCACGTAGTTCCTATAAGATGAAACAGGTGAAATAAAGATAAAAAACGTTTATATCCCTGTTAAGTAAGCGAAAAGCATTATTTTTGCTTCGTTTACAAGTATAAAATGTCGATGATTAAAAAAATACTAACAGTTTTAATGCTGTTCCCCATATTGGTGTGTGCTCAGATAAATACGGACCGGGTGATGACCATAGCCCGGAACGCTCTTTATTTTGAGGACTATGTACTTTCTATCCAGTACTTTAACCAGGTGATTAATGCTAAGCCTTATCTGTATGAACCTTATTTCTTCAGAGCACTGGCCAAGCTGAATCTGGAAGATTTTCAGGGAGCGGAAGCGGATTGTGACGCGGCTATTCAACGTAATCCGTTTGTGGTTGGTGCTTATCAGATTCGTGGTCTGGCGAGAATCCGGCAGAGTAAATTTGACGGTGCTATTGAAGACTATCAGAAAGCGCTGCATTATGATCCGGAGAACATTACTTTGTGGCATAATCTGACATTATCACATATTCAGAAGAAAGATTATGATTCGGCAAAAGAAGATTTGGAGAATTTGCTGAAAGTATCTCCGCGTTATACTCGCGCTTACCTGATGAGAGGAGAGGTCTCTTTACAGCAAAAAGACACTATTGCCGCATTGAATGATTTCAATAAAGCTCTTGAACTGGATAAATACGATCCGGACGCATGGGCAGCAAGAGCGATCGTCAAGTTGCAACAGTCAAAATACGGGGAAGCGGAATCTGATTTCGATCGTGCTATTCATTTGAGTGCTAAGAATGCTGGGAATTATATTAATCGCGCATTGGCCAGATTTCATCAGAATAACCTGAGGGGAGCCATGAGCGATTATGACTTGGCATTGGATATTGATCCGAATAATTTTATCGGGCACTATAACCGTGGTTTGTTGCGTGCAAGGGTAGGAGATGATAACCGTGCTATTGAAGATTTCGACTTTGTTATAAAAATGGAGCCGGATAATATGATGGCAATCTTTAATCGTGGTCTGCTTCGTGCACAGACGGGAGATTATCGTGGAGCTATACAGGATTATTCAACTGTTATCAACCAACACCCGAATTTCCTTGCCGGATATTATCAGCGTGCTGAAGCCCGAAAGAAAATAGGGGACCGGAAGGGTGCTGAACAGGATGAATTTAAACTCTTGAAGGCTCAACTGGATAAACAGAACGGAGTGACGAATAAAGATGTAGCCCAAAACCAGAATCCGGATCAGGACAGTGAAGGGGATGATAAAGATAGAACCCGTAAGAAATCAGATAAGAATATGAATAACTATCGGAAGATAGTGATAGCTGATGATTCTGAAGCTGAACAGCGCTATACAAGTGATTATCGTGGACGTGTGCAGGATAAGAATGTGAATATTACACTGGAGCCTATGTTCGCTTTGACTTATTATGAGAAGATGAGTGATGTGAAACGGTCGGTGAATTTCCACAAATATGTGGAAGAGCTGAATCGCTCGGGTGTACTTCCAAAGCGTCTTCGTATTACGAATATGGAAGCTCCGTTGACAGAAGAACAAGTGAAATTCCATTTTGCTTTGATTGATACGCATACATCAGCTATCGTGGATGATGAGAAGAATGCTTCAAAACGTTTTGCCCGTGCAATTGATTTTTATTTGGTACAGGATTTCTCAAGTGCAGTTTCCGATTTGACACAGACAATCTTGTTGGACGGTGATTTCTTCCCTGCATATTTTATGCGTGCGCTTATCCGTTGCAAGCAGTTGGAATATCAGAAGGCTGAACAAACTGCCGATACAGATGTTCCTGGTGATAATGCACGTAAAGAGATAACTGCGGTAGATTATGAGGTGGTAAGAAAAGATTTGGATAAGGTGATTAATCTTGCTCCGGATTTTGTTTATGCATATTATAATCGTGCCAATGTGTCTGCCATGCTGAAGGATTATCGGTCGGCTATTGCAGATTATAATAAGGCTATTGAACTGAATCCTGATTTTGCTGACGCTTATTTCAACCGCGGACTTACTCATATCTTCTTGGGTAATAATAAACTGGGTATTTCTGATTTGAGCAAAGCCGGAGAATTGGGTATCGTTTCCGCTTATAATGTAATCAAACGTTTTACAGATCAAACGGAATAACATTTTTTTGATAAAAAATAGAAAACTCAAAAGATTTAGTTACTTTTGCGTTCAAATTGTGAAAATATAACATAATCATATTATGATAAAGATAACATTTCCCGATGGCTCTGTTCGTGAGTACAACGAAGGAGTAAACGGTTTACAGATTGCTGAAAGTATCAGCTCGCGCTTGGCACAGGATGTACTGGCATGTGGCGTGAACGGCGAGACTTATGATTTAGGACGTCCTATTAATGAAGATGCTGATTTTGTACTTTATAAATGGGATGATGAAGAAGGTAAACATGCATTCTGGCACACAAGTGCTCACTTGTTGGCCGAAGCATTACAGGAACTTTATCCGGGCATCCAGTTCGGTATCGGACCGGCTATCGAAAATGGATTCTACTATGATGTGGATCCGGGAGAAGCGGTGATTAAGGAAAGCGATCTTCCTGCTATTGAAGCTAAAATGTTAGAACTGTCTGCAAAGAAAGAGGCGGTTGTTAGAAAAAGCATTGCAAAAACGGATGCTTTGAAAATGTTTGGCGACCGTGGCGAAACATATAAATGTGAATTGATTTCCGAATTGGAAGACGGTCATATCACTACTTATACACAAGGTGCATTTACTGACCTTTGCCGTGGCCCTCACTTGATGACGACTGCTCCGATTAAGGCTATCAAGTTGACTTCGGTAGCGGGTGCTTATTGGCGTGGACATGAAGACCGTAAGATGCTAACTCGTATTTATGGCATCACATTCCCGAAAAAGAAAATGCTGGATGAGTATCTGGCATTACTGGAAGAAGCCAAGAA
The DNA here is from genome assembly GCF_002222615.2 of Bacteroides caccae. Classification (NCBI taxonomy): domain Bacteria; kingdom Pseudomonadati; phylum Bacteroidota; class Bacteroidia; order Bacteroidales; family Bacteroidaceae; genus Bacteroides; species Bacteroides caccae. Next base: position 2,665,277 of record NZ_CP022412.2, read on the forward strand.
ACGCGACCACCGTAAGATTGGTAAGGAAATGCAATTGTTCATGTTCTCTGAAACGGTAGGTAAGGGGCTCCCGATGTGGCTCCCGAAGGGTACTGCATTGCGTTTGCGTCTGCAAGATTTCTTACGTCGCATTCAGACTCGTTATGACTATCAGGAAGTAATAACTCCACCGATTGGTAATAAGCTATTGTATGTGACATCCGGCCACTATGCTAAATATGGTAAGGATGCATTCCAGCCTATCCATACTCCGGAAGAAGGTGAGGAATATTTCCTGAAACCGATGAACTGCCCGCATCACTGCGAGATTTATAAGAACTTCCCGCGCTCTTACAAGGATCTTCCGTTGCGTATTGCTGAATTTGGTACTGTTTGCCGTTATGAGCAGAGTGGTGAGTTGCATGGATTGACTCGTGTGCGTAGTTTTACACAGGATGATGCGCATATTTTCTGCCGTCCGGACCAGGTGAAAGATGAATTCCTCCGTGTGATGGATATTATCTCTATTGTATTCCGTTCTATGAACTTCCAGAATTTTGAAGCTCAGATATCACTGCGTGATAAAGTGAACCGTGAGAAATATATCGGTAGCGATGATAATTGGGAGAAGGCGGAACAAGCTATTATTGAAGCTTGTGAAGAAAAAGGATTACCTGCCAAGATTGAATATGGTGAAGCTGCTTTCTATGGCCCTAAGCTCGACTTTATGGTAAAAGATGCGATTGGGCGTCGTTGGCAGTTAGGGACTATTCAGGTAGATTATAACTTGCCGGAACGCTTCGAACTGGAATATATGGGTTCTGATAACCAGAAGCACCGTCCGGTTATGATTCATCGCGCTCCGTTTGGCTCTATGGAACGTTTCGTTGCTGTATTGATTGAGCATACTGCCGGTAAGTTCCCGTTGTGGCTGACTCCTGAACAGGTAGTTATTCTGCCGATTAGTGAAAAGTTCAACGATTATGCAGAGCAGGTAAAGATGTATTTGAAAACACACGAGATTCGCGCGATTGTAGATGATCGTAATGAGAAAATCGGGCGTAAGATCCGTGATAATGAGATGAAACGCATCCCTTATATGCTGATTGTAGGCGAAAAAGAAGCAGAAAACGGAGAAGTTTCTGTTCGTAGACAGGGCGAAGGTGACAAGGGAACCATGAAATTTGAAGAATTTGCTAAAATTTTGAACGAAGAAGTTCAGAATATGATAAATAAATGGTAACTTTGCAGCCGTTTCATGATAAATATTTAGTAGAACAATAAAAAGATCAAACTAGGAAGTAAACGTTTTTAATGAAGAATGACACTCTAAAAGGGCAATACAGAATCAACGAACAGATTCGTGCCAAAGAAGTCCGCATTGTGGGCGACGATATTGAACCAAAAGTATATCCTATCTTTCAGGCCTTGAAACTGGCTGAAGAGAAAGAGTTGGATTTAGTGGAAATTTCTCCTAATGCTCAACCCCCTGTTTGTCGTGTTATTGATTATTCTAAATTTCTTTATCAGTTAAAGAAACGTCAGAAGGAACAGAAAGCGAAGCAGGTGAAGGTCAATGTAAAGGAAATCCGTTTCGGACCTCAGACAGATGACCATGATTATAACTTCAAGTTGAAGCATGCCAAGGGATTTTTGGAAGACGGAGATAAGGTAAAAGCATACGTGTTCTTTAAGGGCCGTTCTATTCTTTTTAAGGAACAAGGTGAAGTTTTGCTACTTCGTTTTGCCAATGACTTGGAAGATTATGCGAAAGTAGATCAAATGCCGGTACTCGAAGGAAAGCGTATGACTATTCAGCTTTCACCGAAAAAGAAAGAAGCTCCGAAAAAGCCTGTTGTTGCGAAACCTGCTGCTCCTGCACAGAAAGCGGAAATGCCGAAAACGGACGCGGAATAAGAAAAGGTGCGTAACGCGCAGGTATAGTGCGTTACCATTATATATTTAATAATTTAAAAACAAGTAAGATGCCAAAGATGAAGACTAACTCCGGTTCTAAAAAAAGGTTTACCCTTACCGGAACAGGTAAAATCAAAAGAAAGCACGCTTTTCACAGTCACATTTTGACTAAGAAAACCAAAAAGAGAAAAAGAAATCTGTGCTACTCTACAACTGTTGATACAACAAATGTAAGCCAGGTTAAGGAACTCTTAGCAATGAAGTAATCAAAAGCGTACAAAGTATTATTAAAGTATTAACCGAATGCATTAGCTTGAAGTTCGCTGCGTGAAGTAGCGGCGCTAACATTCAAAAACAGTAAAACTATGCCAAGATCAGTAAATCATGTTGCTTCAAAAGCAAGAAGAAAGAAAATTTTGAAATTGACCAGAGGTTACTTTGGTGCAAGAAAGAATGTATGGACCGTAGCTAAAAACACTTGGGAAAAGGGTTTGACTTACGCGTTCCGTGACCGTAGAAATAAGAAAAGAAACTTCCGCGCTCTTTGGATACAACGTATCAACGCTGCTGCACGTCTTGAAGGAATGTCTTATTCTAAATTGATGGGCGGTCTGCACAAAGCCGGTATCGAAATAAACCGTAAGGTTTTGGCTGATTTAGCGATGAATCACCCGGAAGCTTTCAAAGCTGTAGTTGCAAAAGCAAAAGCTGCTTAAGTTTCAACAGTTTATGATTTACAAAATGTCAGTTACTTAACCGGTAACTGACATTTTTCTTTTGTTAGGCAGATAAAAGGGAATGAAAAAAATGTTAGTAGGCAAACAAAATCCTTTTTTTTCTTGCTATTCTCCGGGATTCTTATTATATTTGTGATACAAAAATATTAGCCGTATCGACTGGATCGGGAAACTCTTCAAATTAATCTGATATACCGAGAAAGCTTCGATCTTCAATGGCGGGCCACATCCTTCGGGACAGCTTTAAGCCGGTGGATTACAAAGGGGACGGGCACTCAAATCTTGTTCTATCAGAGTTTCATCACATCGTCGGTACGGCTTTTTTATATACTCTCCTATGATATTTTATTTCTCCGGTACAGGTAACTCTGAATGGATTGCAAATCAGCTCTCTAAAGGACAAAATGAAGATTTGGTCTTTATCCCTGAGGCGTTGAAAAATGAGGCGCTGGAGTTCGATTTGCAGAAAGATGAAAAGATTGGTTTTGTGTTTCCGATTTACTCATGGGCTCCTCCTGAAATTGTACTGCGCTTTATCAATCGAATTTCTTTGAAAGAATACCAGAATCAGTATTTGTTTTTTGTTTGTTCTTGTGGGGATGATACGGGACTTACTCAACAAGTGTTGGTGAAAGCGTTGAATGATAAGGGGTTGCTGTGTCATGCCGGTTTTTCTGTTACTATGCCCAATAATTATGTGTTGCTTCCCGGTTTTGATGTGGATACTAAGGAGTTGGAGAGGATTAAGTTGGCAAATGCAGTTCCACGGCTTACTGAAATAAATGCATTGATAAGCAGGAGAGAGAAGATTTTTTCTTGTCACGAAGGAAGCCTGCCTTTTCTAAAAACGAGAATTATAAATCCTTTGTTTAATCGTTTTCAAATGTCTCCTAAACATTTTTATGCAACAGATAGTTGTATCTCATGTAAGCGTTGCGAGAAGGTTTGTCCGGTAGATAATGTGAAACTTCAGAAGGGGAGACCTGTTTGGGGAAAGAATTGCACCTCTTGCTTGGCGTGTTATCACGTTTGCCCTCAGCAAGCGGTGCAATATGGGAAAAGAACGAGAAACAAAGGGCAATATTTCAACCCTGATAAATCTATTCGTCTTTGATTTTAATGCAACAGTTTGACAAGTCCTCGATGATAGCCAGGCTTTCTACTCTAACGCCTTGTTCTTCCAGTACTTTACGGCCGTTTTGAAAGGCTTTTTCGATAATAAAGCCCATTCCTACTAGATTTGCTCCGGATTGTTTGATGAGGTCGAGAATACCCAATGCGGCGTTCCCGTATGCGAGGAAGTCATCTACGAAGAGAACATTGTCATCGGGAGTGAGAAAATCAGAACTGATAACGACTTCATAATCACGGTCTTTAGTGAATGAATGTACAATTGTGCTTAATGCATTCTGGATTGTTTTGGGTGATTTCTTCTTGGCAAACACGACTGGCAAGTCCATTAGATAACCTGTCATAATAGCTGGGGCGATACCGCTGGCTTCAATTGTCATGATTTTATTTACGTTTGTAGCTGCAAAACGGCGGACAAACTCAACCCCGATTGATTTCATCAGGACGGGGTCCATTTGATGATTGATGAAACCGTCTACTTTAAGGATACCTCCTTCGTAGCATTTTCCGTCTTGCAGGATTCTTTTTTTAAGTAATTGCATACTATATATGATGTTAATTAATAATGTGCTAATATTCCATTCCGCATGATAAAGAAAGCGGTAGTGGTATATTAGCACATATACAGTTTAAATAGTTACTTATTGTCTCTTAAGTCTTTCACCCGGACGGCTTTTCCTTCACTTTGCGGAAGGGAGCCTTTTTTCACTAGTTTCACTTTGGGCGTCACTAGTATTTCGTCTTTCAACTGACGGGTAATATCCTTGCGGATTTTTTCCAGTTCTATATAGTTATCTGTCGAAAGATCACTTAGTTCAACTTCGACAATCATTTCATCCTGATTGTTTACGGTTTCAAGCGTAATCAGATAATTGCTACCTAATTCGGGGAACCGTACCAGAATTTTCTCGACTTGCATCGGGAAGATATTAACTCCCTTAATGATAAACATATCGTCACTACGTCCTTTGATACGGTCGATACGAATGTGTGTACGGCCGCACGGACACTTGCCGGGAAGAATCCGCGTTAAATCCCGTGTGCGATAGCGAATTAACGGCATCATCTCACGATCAAGGGTTGTAAGTACCAGTTCGCCGATTTCTCCTTCAGGGACAGGCTCGCAGGTTTCGGGGTCAATGATTTCTACCAGGTAGCAATCTTCCCAAAAGTGCATTCCGTTTTGTTCCTGGCATTCGAAAGCGACACCGGGACCGTTCATCTCTGTCATGCCGAAACTGTTGTATGCTTTCACACCTAACATTCGTTCTATTTTACGACGCTGTTCATCAGTGTGGGGTTCGGCGCCGATAACGAGTGTTTTCAATGTTGTTCCCTTGGGGTCGAGTCCTTCTTCTTGAAAGACTTCAGCCAAGCGGATTGCATAGCTGGGGATTGCATGCAGGGCAGTAGTCTTGAAGTCGTTGATGAACTTGATCTGGCGTTTGCTATTTCCGGCTGCCGCAGGGACTGTTAGACATCCGAGTCGTTCGGCGCCATATTGGAAACCTAGTCCGCCTGTGAACATACCATATCCTGAACTGTTTTGGAAGACATCTGTTTTACGAATTCCTACGGTATATAGACAGCGGGCTACCAAATTAGCCCACGAATCAAGATCGTGCTGTGAATGAACAATGACGGTTGGATTTCCGGTTGTACCACTGGAAGAGTGGATACGTACACCGTCATTCTGCATATCACCGGCTACTAACCCAAAAGGATAGTTAGCGCGCATATCTGCTTTTGTAGTAAAAGGAATTTTACGGATATCATCCAAGGACTGTATATTGTCAGCAGTAATGTTATGCTTGCTAAAAACTTCCTTATAATAAGGTGCGTTAGCGGCTATGTTGATTGTTTTCTTGAGCCGTTGAAGTTGCAGTTCCTGCAACTTCTCGCGGCTCATGGTTTCTATTTCTTCTTCCCAGTACTGTGTATTCATGGTAGTGACAATTATTACATTAGTTTTTCTGCAATTTCCTTGCCGGCAGCCAATGCTTTAAGATTCATTTCTACAATTGCTTCTCCTTTGCGCAGAAAGATTTCACGAATGCTGTCTTGCACTTTCTCGTAATCAATGCCGAGGAATGGAATTGTTGCTCCCAGTAAGACAATGTTGGCAACGCGGGCGGAACCTACTTCTTTGGCTACTTTGTCAACGTTCAACACAATCTTATGTGGCAGTTTGTTGATTTCTGCCATTACTTTATCTTCCTCCGGATAATTGGGAATGTTGACAAACGGAGTTTCATTGGTAACCAACCAGCCTTCGGGGCTGAGATAGGGGAGATAACGCAACCCTTCCATTGGCTCCAGTGAAATGATGAGATCACATTTTCCGGAAGGAATTAAATCCGAAGCAATCGGTTGGTCGCTAATACGGAGATTGGATTGAACATCTCCACCGCGCTGACTCATTCCGTGTACTTCTGCCTGTTTCATGTACAGACCCTCTTTTAAGGCGGCCTTGCCGATTACTGTAGCGATAGACAGAATACCCTGTCCACCTACTCCTGATAATATAATATCTTTTTTCATGGCTTACTTACTTCTTTTTTTGCGTGCTAATGTCTGGATACACTCTCTACGTGGAATAATGACGGATACACCACGATATTCGATTTCTTCACGTATGATACGTTTCATTTCTTCATAATTCTTTTTCAATGGAACCACTACACGGATATGAGCCGGATCTACTCCGAGACCTGCACATATCGCTTCGATACGTCCGGTTCCGGCGGAATCCTGGCCGCCTGTCATAGCGGTTGTTTCATTGTCAGAGATGACAATCGTGACATTGGCATTTTCATTCACGCAGTCCAATAATCCCGTCATTCCTGAATGAGTGAATGTAGAGTCTCCGATTACAGCTACAGCCGGATAGAGTCCTCCGTCGGCAGCACCTTTCGCCATAGTAATGGATGCCCCCATGTCTACACATGAATTAATCGCATTGAATGGTGCATTAGCCCCTAATGTATAGCAGCCGATATCGCTGAATACTTTGTGAGACGGGTATTCTTCTTTGAGAACTTCGGTTAATGTGATGTACATATCGCGATGTCCGCAACCTTCGCAAAGTGCGGGCGGGCGCATTTCTACAACAGAAGGAATGCCGAATTCTGATTTATTTTCTTTTCCTACTGCACGTGCTACGGAGTCAGGATTCAGTTCTCCGTCCTGAGACAATGTGCCGTCCAAGCGTCCTTTTACTTTAATTCCAATACCCAGATAACCTTTCAACTGTTTTTCTACAAACGGCTGTCCGTCTTCCAGAACAAGAATCTCGTCGCAAGATTCAACCAACTGAAGGATTTGTTTTTTAGGTAATGGGTACTGACCAATTTTAAGTACAGGGTACTCACAGCCTTCAGGATAATTCTCCATTAAGTAATTGTAACCGATGCCACAGGCGATGATTCCTAATTTCTTGTTAGGGCCGTCTGTGTATTTATTGTAAGGTGATTCTTCGGAAGCTTTGATGAATTCATCCTGGCGTGCGAGCAGAACTTTATAACGTTTGCGTGCGTTTCCCGGTAATAAGATAAATTGACGGGGATCGTCACTGAAAGATATACCGTTCTGTGGTTTTTGTTCTTTGCGCTCTACTCCGGAGCGAGAGTGCGCCAAGCGGGTTACCATACGCATTAAAACCGGTTCGCCTAGTTTCTCTGAAAATTCAAATCCGTCATATACCATATCGTATGCTTCCTGCTGGTTGCTGGGCTCATACATCGGTATAAGGGAGAAGTCCCCATAAAAACGGCTATCTTGTTCGTTCTGAGAAGAATGCATGCTTGGGTCGTCGGCTGCTACTACAATCAGTCCGCCTTTCACGCCTGTAATAGCAGAGTTGACAAAACAGTCGGCAGCTACGTTCATACCTACGTGCTTCATACAAACTAATGCCCGTTTACCAACGAAAGACATACCCAACGCAGCTTCCATAGCTGTTTTTTCATTGGTACACCAACGGTTGTGTATATTCTGTTCGGTCGTTATAGGGGCCATTTGAATATATTCCGTAATCTCAGTTGAAGGAGTACCGGGGTAGGCGTAAACACCTGAAAGTCCGGCATCCAATGCAGCTTGTGCAATGGCTTCGTCGCCAAGTAAGAGTTGCTTGCTCATATATTTCTTTTATTAGTGTTGATCACAGTTTGTTATTATATCGCGCAAAGATAGCCTTTTCAGTTCGTTTTATCACAGAATTACTTGAAAATCTTTCTTTCATTCAGTGCTTTCCAGTATTTTCTTGCATTTGCCATGTGGTCGGCATAATTGGAGGCAAAATTATGAGTTCCTGAGAAATCTTCTTTCGCGCACATATATATATAGTTATGTTTTGTATAGTTTAATACGCTGTCTATTCCTTTTTTAGTAGGAATGCGGATGGGACCGGGGGGTAATCCGGTATTTGTATAAGTATTATACGGTGAATTTACTTTAAGATTCTCGTTAGTGATACGTCTTAAGGCGAAATCTTGCAAGGCGAATTTTATGGTAGGATCTGCCTGTAGAGGCATATCTTTTTGTAAACGGTTGATATAGAGACCTGCTACCAACGGTTTTTCTTCATTATTATTGGTCTCTTCTTCTACGATTGAAGCGAGTGTGCAGACTTCTTCCGGAGTCATTCCGATTGCCGTAGCCCGAGCTAGCCGTTCGTTATTCCAGAAGCGTTCATGCTCTTTTTGCATGCGCTGAAAAAAATCGTCTACGCTCATATCCCAATATACCTGGTAAGTTTCCGGAATAAAAAGACATGGAATCGTTTTACTGTCATATCCCAATTTGGACTGAAAGGTAGAGTCGAATAGTTGACGAGCTATTTCGATAGAATCTATCATAAGCTGTTTACCTATACTCCGTGCAAGGCGGTCTATAGTCCGTACACTTCCAATAGTGAGATTCATAGGCTCTTGATAGCCTCTGGAGAAACGGCTATACACATGGTATACATTGTCATTCGGGCGAATAGCATAGCGTCCGGTATGTATATTCTGATTGAAATTCTTGTATTTAGACATCCAATAGAAGCCGGTGAAGTTCTTTATATGTCCTGAACGTTTTATTTTATTAAATATGGAGTCGGCCGTGTCGTCCCGATCTACATAAATATACACGGTTCTGGAGGGGTGGAACTGAGGAGCAAACAGATAGTAATAAACAGTGCCTCCTGCAATGGCGCATAGGAAAATGGCTCCGACCAGAATTGTCAATAAAATCTTTCTTTTCTTCATCTTATGAGACGTTATTTTTTTGCTGTGCCAAAGATAGGAAGAATTTGGATAGGAGTGATTTCTTTCTGTGATGAATCGCTGAAAAGGAATAGAATTTATTTAGTTTTTCTTTATATTTAAAGAGCCGGATCGGCAGATTGTTTTGGTTGAATTGCAATTTCTTATTAGTGCCACATGTGGAACTAATAAGAAAAGATATATGGGTTACTTGCTGTTTACCAAACAGATAGTTAATTCGGCCACTGGTGATAATTGGCTTCGGCTTCTATTTTGTTTTCAATTTCATCAGGTAGAGTTGCAAAGAAATCCATGTGTGTAAGTCGTTCGATACTGTCTATGGTAACTACATATGAGTGAAGAGGATCTGTTGCTTGTTCATTATTGAATAAGAAACCAATGGCTCGCATGGGTTTGACAAAGGGAGAGAGGACTACTTTGAAAAACTGTTGGGGTACTGCAACTTTATTTTTTCCGATTGTTTTCGATTCTCTTTCTATGATAGGTCCGCAAATAACGATGACAGCGCTGTCTGCAATAGCCCAGTCCCGGATCTTTTCTTCCAGATTTTTCCAGCCTCTTCTATTTAATTGCGGATGTTGTGGGCACATATTGCTAAAATAGAACGACTCTTTCATCGCTTTCGGACTCCATTTCATATCTGCAGCCGGCGCCATGTGTCCTTTATCATATCCTGAACGTGTATAATCCGCATTTGTTGCAATAGTCCCTATTGCTAATGGATCGGCAATGAAACGGTTACTTCTTTTTTCTTTTCCTTTGGTTTCTTGTCGGGTAAGTTCATAGGATACCCAATTCGGAAGTTTTAAATCTTTATTATAAGAAACGGTATATCCTGTATGTCGAATGATTTGCTCTTGTTTGGGAGCTAATGAGACAGGGATCTCCAAATTTCTGCCGGAAGGAATTTGAGAAGATGTATTAACTTGTGGTTCGTTGCTTTTTTGCGTTTGGGTATTAAACTGTTGGCAATACAAATAGACACCATAAAGAACAGGTATAAGTATAACAATAGCGATAATACATCCTAATTTATAATTAGAACGTGATTTCTTTTTGAATAATTTCCTGTTTTGATTTCGTTTCATCAGATGCAGTTCAATATTATGAAAAAAGCGTTAACTATGATGATAGTTAACGCTTTATTATCAAGAGCCGCTAGCCAGACTTGAACTGGCGACCTACGCGTTACGAATGTCTCTCCAAAATATAGAATAACGGTTTGATAATAAAATAGTTAACTTGAAATGAATTAATGTTAAGGATAAGTTTTTGAACATTTACTCATCAAACATATTACCTTTTCCAAGTATGATCCACTCAACAGATATATTATAATCTTCGTGTAAGTAAACAATCCATTCGGGTTTTAATACGCTTCTATTTGGATAGAATTTAACTTGGTTTACGTTCCAACGATTCAGATTGTGCTTTCTTGTGAAAGTCTGTAATCCTCTAATCTTTTTTTGCTCCTTTAATATTGCTATTGCTTTAAAGAAACGTTGACTTATAGCTATCCCCTCTTCTGATATTTTCATTCCTTATTTATATTTTGGTTCTTTATGTCGTTTGTTGAAATATCCGACCCACTTACATGAGCACATCTTACATCCTCCCTCTGCTGGACAAGAAATTTTCTATTTTGCTCTTGCATAGATTCAATTGTTTTTTGTTGAGACAACACCGTTTCTGTCAATCTTGATATTTGCTCAAACACCTCTCGACTCATAGAAATAGATTCATTTTTACCCTCTAGCCTTTGTGTTACAAGTTCTTCCAATATCTGCTCTTTTAATTGGTCTCTGTTACTTTCAGGAATACTTTTCCCTATAATACCGGCCACAGCATCGTATTTTTTTAACATAGGTACATCGGCACCAGATAGCCATCCTGTTGTCAAGTGATACTTATCCTCTATTATTTTCTTGTATACATCTTTGAAAGCTGTGATACCATTTTCTATTCTTGAATAAGTATTCTGACCAACATTCAGTAAATCAGCCATTTGCTGTTGCGTCATATTCATGTAAATCCTGAACTGCTTCAGCCTGCTTTCTTGCTCTTTATCCATACGAATAAAATTATTATCCATTTTAAGGATATTTAAGCGTATAAACATCCTTTTTATCCATAAAATGGATATATTTGCATTACTATTAATTATATAACACTGCAAAGATAATGAAAGATGAATTAAAAACAAGAGTTTTTCCTAATGAAGGTCATAAAATGACCTTAAAAGGTTATTATCAAAATCTACCGGAATCTACTCATCCCAAAACAGAATTTATCAACGAGATAATGAAACGGACTGGAGTATCTTTCACTGCTGTTAGAAACTGGGTTATTTATGGTATGAAACCTAATAAGCCCTCTCATGTTTCAATACTTTCCGAAATAACAGGGATACCTCCCGAAGAATTATGGTCTAAACAAAATGATTAAGCAATGAAAGATTTAGAGTTCTACATATTTGAAGATGAACTTTGGTGTTTGTTCCCTGACGGAAGCAATAAACCTGTAACAGATAAAGATATAGGATTAATAAAAAGTATATTAGATCGTATACGTGAATGTTACTCGGATGCTTATAATTCATTGATGGAATGTTATAAAAAGAGTTCTCAAAACATTCCATACTTCCAGTACCTTATAGTTAGACGTTTTTGCAAATGTAATTTTGGAGAATTGGATAACACAAGTCGTGATATTGATAAAAAGGGAGGATTCAACTTCGAACGCGTAAAATGTCCTATGCGTGGAGAATGTAAGTACGAAGGTATTATATGCTGTCCACAATTTTACAGCCGTATATCAGATGCAGAAATGAGAGTGATGCAAATGGTATACCAAGGAGCTAATAACGAAGAGATAGCAGACAAACTTTACCTTTCTCCTCATACTGTAAAGAATCATATCAAGTCTGTATATATCAAACTTGGTATTCATGAGAAATCAGAATTTATTCAATACGCGCACAAGAACAACCTTTTTAAAGATTAGACAATATGATTAATGAGGACGTTTTGAAAATTGTACTAAATGACAAAACCTTCGGACAGCGAGAAGCGGCTGATATAGTTGGGGGGAGAGGTCGGTTATTCAGATTAGTGGGGTCTGGTGATATTCGTGCAGAAAAAATACCTCCTAATCGACAAAATGGTAGATGGTATTGCAATGCCTATGATGTTATAAAAAATGCAACTTTAAAATAACTGATAATCAAAAAGTTATATCAAGTTAAAGACAAATATTTTACAAGTCAATTATTTGTTTTAAAGTAAAAAATAAAGTAGTTTTACATAGTAATTAAAAGATAATCAATTAGTTATGAAAAAAGATGCAGTTTTAACACTTTGGGTTCTGTCATTTATAGCGATAGTGGTACTTGCGGAAAATCCATATAATATTTCCTTTTGGATTTCATTGGGAATTTTCGGATATCTCTCGGTGTATATCGAAAAACACAATAAAAGATTCGAGCATGAAGACGAGTAAATCTCCGTATATAATTCAAGAAATTATTCTGATAACATATAGCGGAAGAAAACTTCCTCTTACAATTGTAGATAAGAGGATTATAGACATTCCGATCAGATTGACGAAAGACAAAATACTCAATGCTTTCTCTTCTATGAAAGATAAACCGATAGATGTGAAACTAAAAGTAAAGTACATATAAAGTGTACATAAGAGCAATGAAAACAAAAGAAGAATTACTATCAATGAGTCATGAAGACTTAGCTTCACTTACATATAAAATTATGTATGAACAATGTCTTCTTGAAAATAAGGAAAAAGAAAACAGAAGATTAAGAGAAATACTTGATGCTATCGGTATCACGTATGAAACTTTCAAATCAGAATTCCATGAATGATGAATTACAGCAATTAGAATCTGAGTTAAAAAAGGTGGAATATAGTAACCTTGAATATCTTCCTGAATATGGATATTCACCGAAAGAAGAAATAATCCAGCTTATAAAGGAAGATATATCCGATGTCAAAAAAGAAATCAACAATAGGTTAAAATTGCATGCTTCAGGCATTTCATCAGGATATACAGAAAAAAGCTTAGAAGAAGAGAGAACTGACCTTTGCATAATGCAAGGGTTGGCGAGATATTGTTAAACTTTAAAATATTTGAGCAATGGAGGAAAACAAATTAACAAAACAGGAAAATGATGCATTGGCAATATTTGGTAAAGGCAAAACTATTTATCAAGTTGCAGGTAACGACGTGGCATTATCTTTTGATATTGTACGTAACTATCTAACTAAAGGTAACGGACAGGTATCCGATCAAGATATTGTTCAGTTTATTAGTATTTGTAAATTTAACCAGCTTAATCCATTCCTGAACGAAGCATTTCTTGTTAAATTCGGACAACAGCCGGCACAGATGATTGTTAGCAAGGAAGCATTTTTTAAACGTGCTGACGCTAGTGAAAAATATGAAGGTTTCAAGGCGGGTATCATTATTATTAGAGACAACAAAATTGTAGAGGTGGAAGGCTGTTTTTATAATGAAAAGACTGATATACTTGTAGGTGGGTGGTGCGAAGTTTACCGGTCTGACCGCAGATTTCCGATTATAGCGAAAGTCAATCTTGCCGAATACGACAAAAAGCAATCTATATGGAATGAAAAAAAATCCACCATGATTTCCAAGATTGCTAAAGTCCAAGCATTACGTGAAGCTTTTCCAGCCCAACTTGGTGCAATGTACACGCAAGAAGAACAAGAAGTTAAGTTTGCTGAATATGAAGATGTCACAGACAAAGAATCTAAAGCCAACAAACTTGCGGAAATTGCTCTTAAGAATGCAGGAGTAGAAGAACAACCAAAAACGGAGCAACCAGTAAATCAGCCTCAAAATAACACGAATGACAAACCGGCTCAAAAAACATTATTATAATGGAAGCACAACATACAATTGAATGGTACAGAAAAAGATTAGGATGTATCACAGGAAGTGAATGCGGAGTATTAATGAAGAGTGGTCGTAATGGCTGCTTTTCAGATGCCGCCAAAACTTATATTTATCAAATTGCAGGTGAAAGATTTATGGATCCCGATATTATAAATGATGATTATACATTCGAGATATACTTGCAACAAGTAAATGTAAACTCCAAAGCAATGCAGTGGGGTAATGAGCAAGAGGAATATGCTCGTAATCTTTATGCTAAAAAAACTGGCTTGCATATTATAGAAGTCGGTTCATGTAAACATCCTACTATTCCTAATTTCGCAAGTAGTCCTGATGGTTTCTTTTATGATGAAGATAGCCAAATCAAATTATGTTTGGAAATCAAATGTCTTGATCAAGGCAAATTTATGAGATACAAATCTGATGTTCATGACAATGACTCATTGTTAGAAATGAATCCTAAATACTTCTACCAATGTTGTGCTCACATGATGTGCACCGGAGCTCAAGGTACTGATTTTGTAGTTTATAATCCTTTTCAAATAGATCCTATTCATATTGTACACATACTACCTGATGAAAGGGTCTTTGCAGAAATGGAGAATCGTATTAGAATGGCGGACGACATTATTAACCAAATAGCTGATATAGAATAATGAATGACCTGTTAATAAAAGAGACTCAACTCCAGCGAATTATACGAAAGACAGGTAGAAAGCCATGTGAATGTAAATGTTCATTATGTAAAATGCAATGCCATACTCCATGTTTAGGAACTCCGCAGGATATTGAAAAATTAATAGATGCAGGTTATTCAGACCGGTTACTCCCCACTCTTTGGGGAGCCGGAATGATAATGGGAGTTATTAATTTCCCAGTTCCTATGATCCAAATTGCATCGGGCGATGATTATTGTTCGTTCTTTCACAATGGCTTATGCGAACTTCACGACAGAGGATTGAAGCCTACCGAAGGGCGTTTGTCGCATCATTCTACACGCATTGACAATTTCAAAGCATCTAAAAGTATAGCTTGGAATGTCGCTAAAGAATGGCTTTCCGAAGAAAATGCAGATACCATAGAACGCATAGCTGACAAATTTAGTAGAAACTTAAAAATGTAGAGCAATGAATACACAATTAGCAATCCAAGAAAGAGACCTAGAACTGGTTGTAAGTGAAAAGACGTTAGGTAGTCTTACTACCAACGCAAAGCAAATCCGAGATATTGTAATGGCGAATTTGCCAAAGTATGATATATCCAATTATACGGATGACAATATCGATCAGGCAAAGAGAGATAAAGCCTCTCTCAACAAAGCTGCTAAAGATCTTAACTCCAAACGTCTTGAAATAGAGAAGGAGTTTATGAAACCTTTTGGAGAATTCAAGGAGGTAGTAAACGAAACGGTAAAGCTCATAGGTGAATGTTCTGCCAAGATTGACACAGTGGTCAAACAAAACGAGCAGCAATACAAGGACAGGAAGAAATCTACTATCAAGACTTACTTTGATGGAATGAACGCAAACCTTGTAGACTTCAACAAGGTATTTAAATCAGAGTGGCTCAACAAATCCGCGAGCATGAAGTCTGTTTGTTCGGATATTGATGCCATATTTGCTAAGGTTGAAAACGAGCTATCTACGCTGAAAGGTTTTGGTGAAGACTATGATGTTCTCCGCACTTATTATATGGACACGCTTAATATCACTTCTACTATTCAATACGCAAACCGCCTGAAAGAACAACGCGAACGAGCTAAGGTAGCAGAAGAAGCTAAGATTAAAGCGGAACAAGAAAAGCAACAAGCGGAAGAAGCTCGTAAAGCTGTTGAAGTAGAGCAAGTCAAATCACGTCCGATCAATCCATTTGCAATAGCAAATCAAAAAGCTGACGAACAAGTACCTTTTAGTCAATCCATATCGCAACAACCTGAATTATTAACGAGAGCATTCAAGGTTACCACTACTCGTGAAAACATCATTGCTCTTGGTGATTTTATGAATGCAAAAGGTATTGATTTTGACAAAATAGAATTAGCATGAGTGAAGCTGGAAAAGAATACGGACAATTTGTAAAACAGAGAAGAGAAGAACGTTATAGTCAGTTTGTAAACACAATCCTTCCCGCTATCAAATCTTTAGGATATGACGTTATTCAACGAAATGATTTTGGATTCGAATTCATTGTTTCTAAAAAAGGATTTGGGTGGGTTATATTCTATCCCAAAGCTGATAGGATATTATTGTGTAAACAAAATAAATGGATATATGGTGGTTTCTCTTGGATTCGCAAACATATACTTAAAGACAATGGAAGTATGCAAAACAGATGTACAGACTATTATTCGGCTCCTTGATAAGAGTGCAGAGCTAATTGATAAATATTGTAAGAAGCCTTGCGAATTTGATAAAGCAAGACAATCTAAAAAACTAAGTAAAAAATTAAAAAATAAAATATACAATGGAAAAGAATGAAATTTTAAATAGCCACTGGGCTGTCCGCAGAAGTGCCGCGGGTAATCCCAACACTCCGGCTGACACCCTTGTCGAGTTGTCGAAAGATAGCGACTGTGATGTCCGCAGAAATGCCGCGGGTAATCCCAACACTCCGGCTGACACCCTTGTCGAGTTGTCGAAAGATAGCGACTGTGATGTCCGCAGAAATGCCGCGGGTAATCCCAACACTCCGGCTGACACCCTTGTCGAGTTGTCGAAAGATAGCGACTGTGATGTCCGCAGAAATGCCGCGGGTAATCCCAACACTCCGGCTGACACCCTTGTCGAGTTGTCGAAAGATAGCCACTGTGATGTCCGCAGTAGTGCCGCGGGTAATCCCAACACTCCGGCTGACACCCTTGTCGAGTTGTCGAAAGATAGCCACTGGGCTGTCCGCAGAAGTGCCGCGGGTAATCCCAACACTCCGGCTGACACCCTTGTCGAGTTGTCGAAAGATAGCGACTGGGCTGTCCGCAGTAGTGCCGCGGGTAATCCCAACACTCCGGCTGACACCCTTGTCGAGTTGTCGAAAGATAGCGACTGGGCTGTCCGCAGTAGTGCCGCGGGTAATCCCAACACTCCGGCTGACACCCTTGTCGAGTTGTCGAAAGATAGCGACTGGGCTGTCCGCAGTAGTGCCGCGGGTAATCCCAACACTCCGGGGTATACATCATCCAATGAGGAGTTTATAATCACAGAGACCTATGTGGCTATCAAGGGTACAAATCACTTATGGTACAAACATAATTATCCCAATGTTGCTCCGTTTTATACATGTGGTTGTTTCTGTGGTTCTCGTGATAAATTGATTTCAAGGATTTACTCAATTGATAATCTTTCCGCTGATCCTGCTGTGAGGATGCGAATATTGGATGCTTTAGATCGTAAGTTTAAAGAAGTGTTTGGGAGATAAATTTAGCAATAAATCTTTGCCAATCCTTGAAGAAAATTCAAGGATTGGTACAAAATAGAATAGAAAGAAATATATATGACGAAAGTATTAATAATTTAATTTTTTACATTATGAATGGAATTTATTGGATGACCGTAATTGGTAACCTGTCCACTGTATTGACACTCGTATGGATTGTAGCTTTGGTAATTGTCTTAGTCATGCTGTTTGTTTTGTTGATATCAGGAGATGATGTAATCGAGGATAAGAACGACGCACTCACATTCTTCAAATGGTTAAAGCGCTTTGTTGTCTGTGGTGTAATAGCAGTGATGGCGAGTATTTTTATTCCGACGACCAAGGAGCTGCTTTATATCTATGGTATCGGTGGTACGATTGACTATATCAGGGTCAATGATACGGCAAAGAAGCTTCCGGACAAGTATATCAAGGTGCTTGACCGTTTTGCGGATAAATATATTGACGAACCTAAAAAAGATAAATAATTATGGGAATGCACACATGGTTTGAATGTAAAATCCGTTACGAGAAAGTAATGGAAAACGGAATGCAGAAAAAAATAACAGAACCTTATCTGGTAGATGCACTCAGCTTTACAGAAGCAGAAGCACGTATTATCGAGGAGATGACTCCATTTATAACAGGAGAATTTACAGTATCAGACATTAAACGTGCCAATTACAGCGAGCTATTTCCCAGTGAAGAGGAATCAGCAGACCGTTGGTTTAAATGCAAATTAGTATTTATCACCCTCGATGAAAAAAGCGGTGCTGAGAAAAAGACTTCCACTCAAGTATTGGTACAAGCTGCCGACTTGCGTGATGCTGTGAAAAAGCTGGATGAGGGCATGAAAGGAACCATGGCAGATTATCAGATCGGCATGGTAGCTGAAACCCCTATTGTAGACGTATTCCCTTTTGAAGCCAAAGAGGGAAGTAATATAACAGAAGATAAAGAAGTAGTTCGCTTTATTGATAAGTTCCCTGAAGGGCAATGTACCGAAACTACAGTAGGTGGCAAACCGGTTATCGTTGATAAAACTGGAGGTAAAACAAAAGTAATCCCTAACAATAAATCAGATACAAATGGAGATGATTAACAGTGAAGAATATTTGCCAGATTGGGCGATAATTGAAGATTAGTTTAAAAGAGAGGAACGGTGAGTGTTATTTGTTCCTCTCTATGTGATAAGCTATCTACTACAAATTAACTACAATACAGAAATGAGCCTTGGGCGGCTCTATAAAACCCAATATTAGAAATTATGAATAAATTTGGAATTCTGGCGGCTATCATATTTGCCGCAATTGTTGCGGGATGTTTTGTTGCCATCCCTTATTATAACGTTTGGCAACAAGAAATGTCTGGAAAGGCAGAATTTGCTAAAGCTGAACAAAACCGTAAAATAAAGATTGAAGAAGCTAAAGCTAATCTGGAAGCTGAAAAACTGAACGCTCAAGCAGAAATCGAACGCGCCAAAGGTGCTGCCGAAGCGATTAAAATTGAGAATGGAAGTATTACCCCTGCATATATTCAATATTTGTGGGTACGTCAGCAAAGCAATCTGAATGATAAAACTGTGATATACATACCAACGGAAACAAACCTTCCAGTTTTGGAAGCGTCCAGAAATAAATAATAGCCAAAGTTAAAATATATGGCAACGAATTTAATCTTATCTAAAGAGAGTAGCGAAAGCGAAATCAAGCGTTATTTTAACGCAGTTCTTGAACTGTCAAAATCTGACAATGAGTTTCCAATCAATCTCGATGAAGTTTGGATGTTGGTTTATCCAAGAAAAGACCATGCCGTTAGAGAGTTGATAGATGGTGGTCAGTTTATTGAAGGTGTTGATTATCAAGTTTCCCCCAAAAATGGGGGAAACCCAAAAGGCGGCAGACCGACAAATGAGTACAAACTTACAGTTTCCTGCATGGAGTTCTTCATCGCGAGAAAAGTCCGTCCTGTGTTTGAGGTTTATCGTCAAGTGTTCCACCAAAGCGTCCGGAAAGTAATCGAAAACCAGAACAAACCCAAACGTGAACCATCACTAACAACTAAAGTCCGCGTTGGCCTTGAATGGGTAAAAGGCGTAAGTGAAGTGCTTAATCTAAATGATTCTTCTAAATTGTCTTTAATTAGTAAAGTAGCTGCACCTCTTGGACTTCCGACACCTGATTATACTCTGTCACATGGGATACTTAAATCCGCTACTGAATTGCTCAAAGAAACGGGTTTATCCATCAGCGCACAAGCGTTTAATCAAAGAGCGATTCAGAAAGGTATCTTATGTGATATTAAAAGGAAATCATCAAAAGGCAAAGATAAGCATTTCAAATCAATAACCGAATCCGGTCGGTCGTATGGTGAGAACCAAGTCAACCCTAATAATCCAAAAGAAACACAGCCTCTTTGGTATAAAGAGAAATTCAATGAGTTATTGATGTTGCTTGATTTTAAACTTGCTAGGGTATTATGACATACGAAGAAATGAAAGCTAAATATTGTGGAACCAATATTCGCAGAAAGCCCAAAGATGAAGAGCATAAGATACAAGTTTCGATGGTCAATTGGTTCCGACTACAATATCCATCCATGCGCCATAATCTTTTCTCCGTTCCAAATGGTGGAAGAAGAGACGCTGTTACTGGAGCAAAGTTAAAAGCCGAAGGAGTGCTTCCAGGAGTGTCTGACCTAATACTCTTGAAAAGCAACCGGTTTTATGGAGCACTGCTAATCGAAACCAAGACTAAAAAGGGAGTTCAGCGTGAATCTCAAAAAGAATGGGAAGCTAAGATAACTGCTGACGGCTATAAATATGTTGTCTGTCGTTCTCTTGACGATTTCATTAAAGTGGTAACTGATTATTTGAATAACATGTAGTTATGTCTGTTTCACAAACTTTAAAGATTGACACCTATGAAACCAAATGAGTTGCAAGAATGGCATAATCTATCAGAAAAGCTTGTTGCATTTACAAGTAATTGTAGTGAGGATATAAAGCCTTACATCGTTGGACAATTGCAGGCTTTGTTAGAAATATTGTCTGCGCAAATTGATTTTGAAAAATAAACCCTGTGCTGATTGGCTCAACTCCTATTCGGCAAATCGTTCTTTGACATTTTGTTTTCAGCTTTTAATCTGCCTTATTACTGCATTGGAATAAATAAAGCCAGATGTAATGTCTGGCTTTATTTATCAATTAGTCCGAATCTTTTTAATTCGGCTTTATTGATTCGAGAATTACTCTTTATCTTATCACAAACAAGGGTAATATCTTCCTCATCCAATGTGCCTAAACTAGTACTTTTAAGAAGCTTGTTCTTTTTCACTATTTTAATTGAAGAGCAATCTATGTAGCTGTCATATGAAAGGAATTTATAACTTTCCCCTTTTATAAGATGCTGCATTGCTTGTACATTAGGTGGCAGATTCATATTAATAAAGGAGTTAAAAATGACACCACCATAAACGTTTCCATCGTTATCAAAACCAAGTACTACAAAAAATTTATCACGGCTGGTATCTCCAGGTTTTGGTACTACTCCATTGGCCTTGTTCATCGTAACGTAAAATACATCTCCTATCTTAATTTCCGAAGGTTTCATCAAATGCTATTGAATCATTAATATATTTTACAAGTTCATCATTAGCTCCTCCGTCAAGGGCAATATCCCCCGGATCAATAACATGATTCCCCTTTTTGTCTCTCGCTTTTTGCCAACAAGTTGTATGAGAAGTTCTTTCCAACTCCTTAAAACTCATTTTCCCGTATTTGGAGATGCATAAATCTAACGTATCTTTATCATATTGTGAAAGATAATCCATATCCGGTTCACGTTTGGATAATAGATAGTAATCTACGACATAAACATCGTCTTTCATTTTTGAAAGAACACTTTTTTGCCCCTGTATTGTACTATACAAGATTGTTGGTACTGGTCCATGGGGAAGAGCACAAAATTTATCCGCTATCATCAGTTGTCCCCAGTCAACCAAACTTCGTTGATTGGCAAAATATAATATCTTGAACAGATGATAATAGTCCATACCCCCAGTTTTATTAAGGATATAAAGCACTATTTCTATAATTCTTTGTTGTTCAAATTTTGTCATTTTGTTTAGGGTTCTTGGTTACTTATTTATGTGAATGCGTATTCAAATATATGCATTCTAATGCAAAGTTAACAATTTCATTTGAGAATCAAATCACAAAATAGTTAAAAGAATACGTTGATTGTTGATCGTATAATCACTTTTAAAAATTATTATTATATTTGCAATGCGTTGGGTTATACTTATTAAAATTAGAATTAATCAGAGGATTAAGATATAGAAAGCTGTGTAGGTCATAACCCCCTGCATGGCTTTCGCCTTTTTATCTCCGCATGAAGAAGTGCGGTACGTCCTCGAACGAAAAGACTTTATTATGAAAACGAACCAAATTATGATTCGCCCAA
The DNA here is from genome assembly GCF_002222615.2 of Bacteroides caccae. Taxonomy (NCBI): domain Bacteria; kingdom Pseudomonadati; phylum Bacteroidota; class Bacteroidia; order Bacteroidales; family Bacteroidaceae; genus Bacteroides; species Bacteroides caccae. Next base: position 2,687,112 of record NZ_CP022412.2, read on the forward strand.
TGGGTGATTTTAAAGTAATTCAGAGAACTAAAGATGCGTTTTTCAATGCTACAAATTTATTGAAACAGTGGAATCAATTGAAAGGTATGAAGAAGGAAGTTAATGACTACTTCGGCTTAGCTTCCACTAAAGAGTTCATTTACACTATAATGGAAAGAGAAAATTATGATAGGGGTAATTACCCCTATCATAAATCAAGGGCAAATAAGGGGGATAATGCGGGTACCTGGATGCATCCACTACTTTTTATTGATTTTGCAATGTGGATAAATCCGTCTTTTAAATATGATGTTCTCAAATTTGTCTATGATGAAATGATAAAATTCCGCAATCTTGCTGGTGATGCATACCCATCCATGTGTAAAGCGGTCAGTTCTATTTTGCCAGATGACCTATTCAAACAAAAAGTCAAGGACTTGGCCAAGTCTCTAAACATCATAGTCTACGGTAAGCATGAATCAGAAATGCGTAATAAAATTGGCGATGAAGCTAAAATTCGTGAATTGTATGAGTTGGAATTACAGATAGCCCAATGGATAGATTTAGGTTTTATCAAAGACTATAATAGCCTTAAATCCACATTGACTAAATTGTATTACCGGAAATATCCTAATGTTCTTCCCATCTAAAATATAGGGATATTGGGTAGTTGATATAAATAAAGGGGTGCCAAATGCATCCCTTATATTCATCTATACATTGCGGTACAGCTTATAAATAAGGCAATAACAGAAACGATAAGAGAAAGTATCTCGGCTGTTATTTCTAAGACATTCAGGCTCAAAATTCCTCTTTTACATAATTGAAAGGGCCATAAATTATACGGACAGAATATTCAAATCCAGCATTTTTTGCTAATTCTTCGTCATAATTTATAATGTCTATATGGACAGCCCCTTCATATCCCCCTTCTAAAAACGATTTCCAACGACCGTTCCATAATGGGGATACACCTCCAACGTATAAGTCGAATCCATGGTCATCCTTAAAAGAAGATAAATCGTATTTTTTAGATAAAAGATTTCTCATCTCTTCTTGTTTGTCAATGGCTTCTTTTTTCGTTTTTGCATTTAGGATAAATATGCAAGCATTAAAATAGCTATTAATACCGTCTGATTGAAAAAGGAAATATACGGAGTTAAAATCTACACCTGCATATTTTATGCTTTTAAAGACTATGTGTTTATTGTCGGAAAGATAATCTTCTGTCCCATATTTGTTTCTTAATACAGGTAGGGCTTTTTCTCTGGAAATTCCAAAAGGTATTCCACCAATAGTTGTTATTTGCTCTTTTTTTAATTTGACTTCCATAATAGAATCAACAACAGACTGTAAAGAATCCGTGTTTATATTCAGTGAATCTTTGGATGCCAAATTGCCATATTCTTGCGCATTTGCAAAGAGTGGTACAATAAACATTAATACGATTAGGGTCTCTTTCATACTATTTGGTTTTAAGTTCAACATTCACACTAACCGGGAACTCGTTCCCGCAGTGTGGGCATTTGATAGAATGGGCGTTTGAGGGAAGCTGCACCTCTTCCGGGGACGCGAATAGCTGCCACATGGGAACGTTGAGGGCGGTAGCGATCTTTTCAAGTGTAGCAGTTGTCAATGATTCTGCTGCAACCATTTGTCTAACAGCAGATAGGCTTACATTCATTTTATCTGCCAGTTCTTGTTGTGTGTAATGTTTCTCTTTTAAAAGTTCCTTTATTCTCATAATTATCTTTTTGATTTCAAATATACAGATTATTTATGAAGTATACAGTATATACTATATTAATTTATGCAAAAGAAATAGTATATTATGGTTATTTTGTTTGGTAATATACAGTAAATACTGTATCTTTACGTCAAATAAAAGAACTAATAACAATTTAACTCCTAAATATATGAAACGCTACAATTTATCAGAAATATTCAAGAACGCTCACAGAAACTACAAGTATTCAGGTAAGAAGCAAGGTAAGACCTTTGGTGAATGTTTAAAGTCAGCATGGAGACTTGCAAAACTCCAAGCTAACTTCACAGTAGAAGCGGTAAAGGAAAGAACTGATAAATTCTTGGCAGAAAGAGAAGAAGCGATGAGCAAAGCTGCTAAGGCTACAATGCACGAAGGCTACAATAACAAGAACATTCCTGCATCGGCTTATTACAATGTGAATAGTACTGGTAGATTCGGTTCACGCTACGTAGGTGATTAAGATATAACTAACACTTTAAAATATAAAACAATGAAATACGAAGTTTCTAAGAAAGGTTCAAGCGTAACATTCAAGTTCGAAACATACGAACAGGCAGCTGATTTCTGCTATATGTATGTAATGTCAATGCACGCTAAAGGTGATAGATTCCCTGAACTTTCAATTAAAGAGATAACCGAGTAATCAGAACATTAAAATTTAGAGTAATGGACAATATTTTGAACTCAACCGTTGAAATGAGTCAGGCGGAACTGATATTTCAGTTAGCCAAGACCAATGTCGAACAAGAAAAAAGGCTTAAGTCGACAGAACTAAGATTAAGCGTACTTGAAGAAGAGATGAAGAAATTGTCTTCAAAGTGTATCGGTAATTATGGATGTTCCACTATGTCTGCATACGTACAGAGGCATAAACTTCCTATTTATGTAAGTGACATTGCGAAACTCGGCAATGATGCCACACGCCTATGTAAGAAAAGGGGATATCCGGTTAATAAGGTAAACATAGACCGTTTTGGTGTTGTAAACGTCTATCCGGATTTCATCCTTCATGAACTACTGGATGACTATATAAGAACTACACAGCGTCTAAATGGAAGTATAATGAGATAATAATATAAACTATAAAGTAATGATTGAAGTAGAAATAAGCCAATACCTCGCAATGTTAAAGTCATTCACAGAATGCTCTCAATACAGAGCGGAGTGTTATCGGTTAAAAGCTGAAAACGAAAAGTTGAAAATCGAGCTATCGAATAGCTTAAATGTTTCTCGTTCTTCCCGTAATCAGGTCGAGCACTTTGATTACGCTAGTCGAATGGGAGCTAACTAAGTAGGAAAGTAGTGTCAGGGGATTCGTCCCACACATTAAGTTGATGCCAATCGACACAGTGACAATCTGAAAATGGTTGTCACTGTTTTATCGATTTTAAGTGGTTCTAAGCGAATCATGCGATTTGAAATAACAACTATTATCCTTGATTATTCAAGGTAATATAGAGTAAAAAAATAGTGTACAAAACGATTTTATTAACAACATAAATAATAGTAATATGAAATTTACAGTAGAAATTGACGAGTTTTGGTTAGACGAAGATTCTAACGGGTTTGAGGAAGAATTAAAAAACTCAATCAAGATAGATGTCTGTCAACAGATAAAAAAAATGATGCTTACGCATATTGAAAACGAGATTACTAATGTCGTTAAGCAGCAAGTATCAGATACACTTAGAGAGCAAATACAAGCACTTGTCGCTGACGTTATTTCAACAGGAATGATAAGAGAAAGCTCTTATTCTGACAAAGAAATATCTATTGAAAATTGGATTAAAAGCCAATTTAATGCAAATTGTGGCTATCATAATGCTAATGCAAAAATTACGGAATTAGCTAAAAAGTTTGGTGACGAGATGAAACAAAGATATGATTTACTATTTGCATCTCAAATCGTAGCCAAGCTGGACGAACATGGCTTGATGAAAGAAGATATAGCAGAATTATTACTCCCCACCTCTAAATAACATTGGTAATATGAGCTTAGATGAATTCTTAGAAAAGTTTGAAGAAGCACTAGATCAATGCGATAGAAACGAAGATATTTATATCTCCATACAGGTGCCACCCGGGACAAAATGTTGGGATAACTCTTGGACGCAATTTGAAGTAGGCTGTATCAGTACTGATGGAACGACAATTTATTTACAATGCAATAATAGAATGGTATGAGCAAATTAAAGCAAATGTTACTGGCAACAGCAGCTATGTGCGCAGCAGCACAAAGTAACGATCCATACTCTGTGAATCGTAAAGAAGGAATGACTTTTAATCCTAACTATAAAGTTAAGTCATCAGTTAAAGAGTTAAGAGAGTTTACCATAAAAGGACAGAAAGTTATGGCATATTCCAAAAAGGACGCTATTAAACGACTTAACCATAAGAAATAACTAAAATATCAAATTATGAAACAAGAATCAAGCGCAGTTAATCCGTATAACGGAGTGTTCGGGCAGCAAGGTTGGATTTGTCCGAAGTGTGGCAGGGTATATTCACCTTTTACCCAAATGTGTTTGTATTGCAAACCCAATAATACAAATACAATTTCTAATACTACCGTCAGTGAAGAAAAATTAAGAGAAAATCGTAAAACAGAGTAATATGAAACAGACATTAGAAGAAGCAGCATACGACTATGCTACTAATAAAACAAAGTTTAGAAAAGAGGTTTTAAAGGAGGTTGATCCAGATAACTATGTTAGTCGGAAATCTGATTGTATGGAAGATTTTCAATTTGGTGCAGAATGGCAGGCAAAGCAATCTCCTTGGATAAGTATTGAGGAACGATTACCGGATAAAGGTCAGCGTGTTTTAGTCGGATTTTTATATTACTATAAATACGATGATAGAGAAGCTGAATCACGTAAGTATATAGATGTATTCACGTATGAAAATGGTATATGGACTACTGATAGTGATATATCATATTTAGGAAAAAGTGTCGAGAAAGATGATATTAAGGTTATATGTTGGATGCCAATTCCGTCTTTCGATGAAATACTTGAAGCCAACAGAGATGTACTAGAACGGATTAAAGAGAAAGGAGATTGATTATGGCTAAACTTAGATTAATAATCAGATTGTTGCTTACCCCTTTATGGTTAGCCTTATTTTTTGTTTACCTGCCAATATGGTATATACAAATGAGCTGGTACTACTTTAGATTTAGTGACTATTGGGAGGGCTATCTACTATTGTGGGATAGGATAATGATATTTTTAAAAATCAAATAACAGTGAAAATTGGAGGATGAATTATGAAATCAAAACAGGTATTATCAGTCGAACAGATGAAACATTTACAGGAACTTAGATTGGACACAAGTGATGCAAGTATGTGTTATTGCTGTTTTTATGGCAATATAAAGGAAGAATGGGAACTTGAAATATATGAAGATGTAATTAATCAAAAAAGAGATAGTACATTTTGGGAAATAGTCCCTACTTATACCTTTCAGGACATAATAGAATTACTGCCGAAAGAAATTAATATAGTTACAGATACTTATTATCTTACAATATCCACTTATGATTGTGATGTATGGTCTATATACTATTCAATGTCTGATGAATTTGATTACTATAAAGAGTTTAAATCAGATTCATTAATTGACGCAGCCTACGAGATGCTTTGCTGGTGTATTGAAAACGGATATATTAAAACTAAAGAATAGTTATGAAAGTAAGAGTAAAAGAAACTGGAGAAATTATCAATATTGCTGATTACGCACGTGTCACACTTGATAAGTGTGATAGTTACGGTAATCCTATTGAATTAAGTTTTGATGATGTTGAAATACTTCAAGAAATGTCTGATAATATTGATTGGGAACAGAAACGTTATGAAATAGCAAAGGAAACAGTTACTGCAATAATGTCAAATGAAGATTTCTATCATCAGGTTTTATGTGAGGGAGCAGAGCATGGTCAAAGACAAATTCAAACTAATATTGCACGTGCCGCAGTTATATTTGCTGATGCTCTTATTGAAGAATTAAAGAAGAAGGAATAGCCATGCCAATAAGCGAAGTATATAATATAGACCGAATGGATTTCTTAAAGAAATTCCCAGATAACTTCTTTGACTTGTTCATAGATGATCCACCATACGGAATTGGAGCGGATAATCCTTCGATCAAGCCCAATACTGTAAAACAAAGTAATGGTAATATACTGTATGTTAAACAATCCGTTTATCCGAAATCAGACTGGGATTCACGAGTTCCCCCTCCAGAATATTTCGATGAAGTAAAAAGGGTCAGCCGAAATCAGATAATATGGGGAGTAAACTACTTTAATTACGACTTTACTGGTGGACGCATTGTTTGGGATAAGCTAAATGGTGATACTGACCAATACGATTGTGAAATAGCATACTGCAGTATGAATAACAGAACTGACCTTGTATATTGCATGTGGCGAGGCATGATTCAGGGAACCTATTGCGGAAAGGATTTATCTAAGGCAATTATACAGCAAGGAAACAAAAAGTTGAATGAAAAGCGGATTCACCCCTGCCAAAAACCTGTAATTTTATACGCATGGTTACTCAATCAATATGCCAACCCCGGTTATAAGATCGGTGATGCTCACATGGGTAGTCAAAGTAGCCGGATTGCAGCTTACAAGCTAAGATTCGACTATTGGGGATGTGAAAAAGACAAGTTTCATTTTAAAGAAGGTAATTCTCGTTTCCGTTATGAATGTCACGGAGAAATAAAAACAGAAAAAGGAACTTTAGTACAAACAAGTCTATTTGACTTATAATATTAATATAACAATGAAGAAAATTGAATTTTACCCAGGAATCAATCTTGATAAAGCATATCAAGAATTGCAGGACAATGCACCATGTTATGGTGAATTTAACGAGAAAACGTTGTATTCTACTGATTCTCTCGATGAAGTGTTTGTTAAAGTGACCGGTAAGTCAAAAGCGGAACACGATGAATATATCCGTAAGATACACGAAGAGTATGACCGTAAAGAAGCGGAGTTTAAGGCTAAAATTCCGCAATTAACCGAAGATTACAGAAAACGTGCAATAGGCATTATTCCGGAAGGATATTTGGAATTATGGAATGAAATTGTTCCTATCAGGTTGAATGATCTCTATCATGGCATGGAACTTGACTGCTGGTTAGAATTGGTTGCAGTATTGAATGATACCTCTAAAAAAGAACTGGAAAGATTTGAAATATGCCGGTCTTTGTTCTCCAAGCAAGGTCACAGCGGCATGAGTGCAGGACTTGTTTTTAATGGTCTTAAGTGTTTTCATCCATTAGGAGAAATGTTGGTATTATACATTAACGACTCTATAAAAGCATAGTACCTCTTATGGAAGAAAATAAAAACATTGGTGAAATTACCATTGGATTTGATAATGAATCTGCAAGAAAAGTAGCAATCACAGATATGGTCCGGTGCGAATTTTCAGATCACCGTCTTGTTACCGTTGCGCATACAGAAGAAGATGCCTACCTGCTATCGGTAGAAAATCCTCAAAGTTCCGGACGCGCTACCCAAACGAATATGTATTTGACAGAAGGAAGTGCAGCTGCTCTTTTCTATACATACATCTTATATCTGGAACATAACGGAATAGATGTAAATGAGTTATTCAAGAAATACATACTTGACGATAAAGAGATCAAATATGAATTTTCATCAAAAGATTAATATTACATCATTATGGAAATAAACTGTAAATACTGCCCTAAAAATAATGCTTCAGGAGAATGCAAGATAGATGATTGTCCTCTACTTCCTATCATAAAGGAAATGGAAGAAATAAGTGGATTCTTGAATATCACATGCCAAAACAACCCTACAGAAATACAGGAAAGGATTGCGGCTACTATGGTATATGTAGTAAGAACCGGTGAAATGCTTGCAGATGCTAAAAGAATGCTTCGCAAAAGAAAATCGGATGAAATACAAAACACCATTATTAAGATAGCGCAGGAAAACTGTTTGTCTGCAAAAGTACAAAATGCCCTACTTGATAGTATTGCAGAAAACGAATCATTCTTAGTTGATCGACTAGATCGACTTAACGCTTCAGCAACGCATCAGTTAGACGCATTACGCACTCTATTGAGTTATGAAAAGGAAGCTTTACGGCTAAATAAGACTGGATATTAGAAAAAAAGTTAATAACGGAAAAATAATAGATATTAAGTGATTGTTTTTATGTCACTTTTGTTTAGCTTTACACCGTGAAAAATAATTAATCATCTTAGTGGGATTTGATGATAAACAAGATATTAAACAGGCTTTCTTGGAGTACATACCTTAATCCCACATCAAAGGTATAGAAACTTGAAAGCCGCTGTTTTTAATATATGAATACTTAATATGGCTCGAAATAAAGAAGTTGGGCTGGACTACTTTCCTTTTGATATAAATTTCTTTCAAGACATAAAGATAAGGAAACTAATCAAGTACCAGAGTGGCAAGGCTATAACTGTATATGCTCTCCTGCTATGTCTTATCTACAAAAGTGGGTACTACGTGAGGTGGGATGAAGAGTTGGCTTTCATTATATCGGAACAAACCGGGTTTGAAGAGTCGTATATACTTGAGGTCATTAAATGCTGTATGGCACTAGGGTTATTATCCAAAGAATTATATGATAAGGAGAAGATTTTAACATCTAAAGGAATTCAGAAACAGTACAACTTTATATGCAGACAAGCGAAGCGGAAAAGTAGAGTCGAAGAGTTCTCTATTATTGTTCCTGATGAAGAAACTGTAATTCCTTCGGAAGAAATAGCTATTAATTCGGAAGAAATGCCAATAAACTCCGAAGTAATCACACAAAGTAAAGTAAAGGAAAGTAAAGAGAATATTATTATTCCCCCCACACCCCCCAAGGGGTTTGAGGATTTAGAAAAAGCTATTTCTGAAAAAGATCATGCCTTGAATGAGGCTTTAGCCAGAATTAAGGAACTTGAAGAAAAGATTGCTAAAGACAATCCTGCAAAGCCTAAACGGGCTAATATCCTAAATGCTAACGCTCGAAAGGCTTTTGAAGAACATTTCAGAAATACTTTTGGCGAAGAATATTACTGGACTGCCAAAGATGCTGGCAATATGTCCCAGTTGCTTCGTAAGCTAACATTTTCACGGGAACAAAGACAGATGCCCGTTGATGATGCCTCTGTGTTGTACGCTCTCCAAGTGTTCCTCACTTCCGTCAAGGATAGTTGGTTACTGGATAACTTTAGCGTAGCTAATATTAACTCGAAGTATAACGAAATCGTTTCTAAGGCAAAAAATGGAAATTCAGGAAAAGGAACTATCGGATCAACTACAACAGGTTCAACAGAGAAATTCGTTTGCAGCAAAGCTGAAAAAGGAGCAGATAGGGAATCTGATAGAGCGCCACAGAAAGACTATTCTTCAAGATTTTGAATATGACTTGACGAATCCCAATGAGTTTTATGCCCATCGTGATTTTATCAGGTATATCGGGAATAACTATATGGGGCGTGAATTCAGAGAGTTTGAAGTAGACGAAAACAACTCGAAAGTGTTGTCTTTCCTGCTTTACTACTTCAATGGATGCCGGTATGCAGAACAAGTTTTTCCAGATGAAGATTACAAAATCCATAAAAACCTGCTACTTGTCGGAGAACCCGGTACTGGTAAAACGATGCTTATGCAGATTTTTTCTGATTATTTACGATTGACTCATAACCCGAATACTTTTGAGAATCTATCGGTTACTCAAATGATGAACTATTACAAGATGAATGGTCATATCGACCGACATACGTTCAATGAAGGACAATCGAAAGGGTTTAAACCGGAACCTTTTAATATCTGCTTAAACGATATAGGACTGGAAACGGAGAATCAGAAAAGTTATGGCACTAGTCTAAATAGTGTGATAGATGAATTTTTATATGCAAGATATGAGATTTACCAACAATTTGGCAAGATGTATCACATAACAAGTAATCTTGATGCAGAAGAATTTAAAAAGCGTTTTGCTGATCGACTTGTTGACCGATTTAAAAGTTTCAACCTTATCCCCCTTAGAGGGAATAGTAGAAGAAAATAGCTGATTTACAGCAAGTTAATTTAATATAAAGCCATATAAATCAGGAAAGTAACGTTTGTTTACAATTAGCAAAATGAGTAACTTTATACCTGTAAATTAAAAATTATATAAGTTATGAAATCAAGCAACATTAAACGTTTAAAAAACTGTTCTTATTTTAAGGGATGTATTTATAAAGTTTATAGCCCCAATAAACCAAAAAGTTTTGATGACGAAGTGTCGGCTATGGATTTTGCTAGTAAATTAAATGCTCCTTGTCGAGTAATTATTGCAGTTCAATTAACTTTTGATTCTATAAGTCAAAAAGAAGCATTCCTTATCGCTAATCAAGATTTAAGAAGTGATATTGTAAAATCATCTAATTCTAGTCTTGAAATCGATTGTTCCAACGCTTTATTTCTTTATGGGAAAATAGTCAATACAATGTCTGGATTTAAGACTAAGTCAATGCTTATCAATAAATAAAAATATAAGAGCAATGAAAACAATTAAAAAATTAACAGAAAAAGAAGTGGTACTTAACAGGCTCACACAATCTATGCTTGTGATCTACCTACTAAATGACAATGCTAATACCCGAATAGATGATACTCCAAGGTTATCCGGTAATCTGTAACGGTATTCATTACGACGGAAGGCATCTGAAACCAATATGCAAACGGTGCCGGTTATATACAAAAGTAAAGCAGCCATTTCATAAGTCATGGCGTATAAATGGAATCGATAAATGTATAATAAATCATGTTAGTAGGAACAACAAATCTTAATACAACACTCAACTTAACCTATGTGTTGACAGATGTTGTAGAAACCCTTCTCTATGACTTGAGAAGTGAAATGGGTAAACAAGGCTATGAACTGCGTTACGATGCAAAACGTAATTTCAACACTGCAATAGCCGCTATCCGTAAATTAAAACAAGATGTTGACAAAACCCAGTTCTCCACTCAGGAAAATTTCGGCAACGACTCCGATTGTCTTCTAGCTTTCATCCGTCTATTGGTAGACCGGTGCGGAGATGATGACAAAAAGATGTTTGAATTTTATAATTACATCAAGCGTTTTCCGTCACAACTTGGTCTCAATCTATCAGACGAAAAAAGTACGTTCGCTCATATTTTCAAAAGTAGTGAGGAGCTGGATTAGTTATGAGAGTGTTGCTAAACATCCTCCTTCTCCTAGGAGTTAACATCTTATTTTATCTGGTAGTCTACGCAATATCAGACTACTTAATGGATACAATTAATTAACCTTGCAAGTTCTTGAATGATTATCAAGGATTTGCGTATAACAGAATAGTAATGAGCAAAGAAAGGTTACAAGAGATAGCAAAGGAATTGGCAAATAATGCCAATATGCCGTACTGCTGGGAAGATGTCTACAATCGTTTGATTGGCGGTTATCCTCTTCCGTTTAAAGTAGAAGTCAAATAGAGTAAAACAGAATAGAAATGAAAGAAATAGAACTATATAATGATCATTTCCAAGAAGTTTGGAAAATTATTCCTGAAACAGACTATTCATACCAAGCATCTTCTTTTGGTAGAATAAAATCTGTTGATAGAAAAAGATATTGTAAAAATGGACATACATGTATACATAAAGGAAGAATTATTAAATACGGTATTCAAAATAATGGATATTGTATCGTTTGGCTAAGAATAGGGAATAAAACTAAGGCTTTCACAGTTCATAGACTTGTTGCAAAAACCTTTATAAATAACCCTTTAAACCTTGAACAAGTTAATCATAAAGATGGTAATAAATGCAATAACCATGTTGATAATTTAGAGTGGTGTAGCCGAAGTGATAATTTAAAACATGCATATAGGGAATTACATCAAAAGAGACATTCTTATACAATGGTAAAATGTGTTAACACAGGCGAGGTTTTTGAATCTGTAAGATTAGCAGAAAAATCAAAAGGTTTATGTAAAGGGGCTATATCTCAAGTATTAAATGGCAGGAGTAAAACATCAGGAGGATTAAAATGGATAAAAATATAAAACCTAAGTTATTCAATGACCATTTCCAAAATTTCCGTTCTTATGGAATCCCAAAAGCCCAGTTAATTATAGCCGATGTCCCTTATAATTTAGGCAATAGTGCTTATGCTTCTAACCCTTCATGGTATGTGGATGGTGATAATAAGAATGGAGAAAGCGATAAAGCGGGTAAAGAATTCTTTGATACCGATAAAGATTTTCGCCCTGCCGAGTTTATGCACTTCTGCTCCCAGATGCTTGTAAAGGAACCCAAGGAAAAAGGCAAGGCGCCTTGCATGATAATATTTTGTGAATTTGAAGACCAGTTCCGGTATATTGAACTGGGTAAAAGATATGGGCTGAATAATTACATCAATCTTGTATTTAGAAAGAACTTTTCAGCGCAAGTCTTGAAAGCCAATATGAAGATAGTCGGCAATTGTGAATATGGATTGTTGCTTTACCGCGATAAACTTCCAAAGTTTAACAACGATGGTCGGATGATCTTCAATTGCTTTGATTGGGTGGTGGACAATGAAACTCCGAAGGTTCATAGCACGCAAAAACCGGTTCCTTTGCTTCGTAGGCTGATAGAGATATTCACCGACAAAGGTGATGTCGTTATTGATCCATGTGCCGGAAGCGGTTCTACCTTATTAGCTGCTGCCCAGTTGGGACGCAGGGCATACGGATTTGAGATTAAAAAAAAGTTCTTTGCTGATGCGAATAAATTTGTGTTATCACGTATCCAGCAATCGCTATTTGTGTAATTTAAATAAATTTAGAAAGGAATCAAATGAAGATAATAGTAAGTTTTTCTGGCGGAAAGGATTCACAAGCTTGCTTGATCCAAGCTGCCAATAAATACGGAGCCGATAAAATAGAAGCTGTTTTCTGTGATACTGGTTGGGAGCATCCCGAAACCTATCAACATATTAGTGACGTGTGCAAACAGCTTGATGTTAAATTAGTAGTTTTGAGAAGCAAGAAATATACTGATTTTGTAGATATGTCTATCAAGCGCTCCCGGTTCCCGTCTTCCCAAAGAAGGTTTTGTACTTCAGAATTGAAAATTAAACCGATGATTGATTACATTCTCTCACTTACTGAACCTTGCGTGATTATACAAGGCATCCGGGCAAAGGAAAGTGAAGAGCGTGCTAAACTTCCCTATGAATGCAATTACTTTGGGGAGTATTACGAACGCATTAAAAAGAATCGCAAAGGAAAGATTGTTGAAGTATGGAAGCAGGATTATCGTAGAAAAGATGTACTTAAATGGTGTGAACACTATGATGCAAGCGTTTCCCGTCCGATTTTTCAGTGGTCGGCACAAGAAGTAATAAATCATATCTTATCTGCCGGACAAAAGCCAAATCCTTTGTATTCTCGTGGATTTTCCCGTGTTGGTTGCTATCCTTGTATTATGTGTCGAAAGCAGGAAGTCAAACTCATTTCACAAGAAGAGTTCGGGCGTAACCGCTTGATAGATGCAGAGCAAAGGATGAAAGAAGAAACTCCAAAAGGTTCGTCTTTCTTCTCACCCGGTTACATCCCCAATCGCTTCTGCAAGAATAGGACTTATCCAACAGTACAGGAAGTTTTCGAGTATGTAAACCGTAACGATGTAGGTATGGATGATATGTTTGAACCAGAAGGCGGATATAGTTGCATGAGCCTTTATCATGGACTTTGCGAATAAGAAGTTTAATTCAAATCAAAATAGAAATGAAGAATATAGAAAAAAGCCGTACAAGTTTAAAACAAGTACGGCAGTCCAAAAGATTGCAACCATTGCGAGTACTACAATGGTTAAATGTCAAGGAAGTTAGCGTCAAAAAGCGAAATTAATCCGCATTTAGGGCATCTAACGGCAATAACAGGCCATGAATTAACTGGTGAATTGAGATCAATCACTCCATTGTTAATTACAGGGGATTGCAGTTGAAATTGTGCATTTAGAGGCTCTATGCCGCCAGCAAATCCACAGTTAGAGCAAATTCCTTTTCCTTTTAGGTTTTGCTGAAGTTTTAATTTTTGTTCTTCTGTTAATTTCATAACGATAAATTAATATTTAAATGTGACATAACAAAAGTAATAATAATATGGGCACGTTCTCCATTTTTGACGATAAAGTTTTAAATGTGACAATTTATACTTCTCTTGGAAATCGTGCCCTTTTATCAATATAAAATAGAAATGAATTTAAACGAATTAAGAGATAAGTCCTACAAAAACGCTTGTGAGCATGGATTTCACGATCAGGAGTTGAGCAATGAACATTGTCTTTGCCTAGTAATATCGGAGCTAATGGAGGCTGTGGAAGCGGATAGAAAAGGGAAACAGCCTCTTATAGAGCAATTTAACTGCGGTATATCATATCCAAAGAATAACTTAAAGCAGGTATATGACTACTGCATTAAAGGTACAGTTGCCGAAGAGCTTGCCGATGCCTGCATACGCCTGCTTGATTTATATGGACTTCTAGGAATTGACTTAGACGAGGATGCATTCGACGAGGAAACAATATCAGAATATTCTGCGACCTACTGTAATAAATCATTTACAGAATCAATATTCCATATCATAAAGTTTATTACTTCAAATAATGAAGTCTTTATACGCTCGTGTGTCGTACCAGAAATGCTTCTGCTTGAAATCTTTGGACTTGCTAAATATCTTAGTATTGACCTTATGTGGCACATCGAGCAGAAAATGAAGTATAACGAACTCCGTGAAAAAATGCACGGGAAGAAATATTAATCTAATAAACCATAATATGAAACAGACATTAGAAGAAGCAGCGTATGATTATGCTACTCATAAAACGAAATTCAGAAAAGACGTTCTAAAAGAAGTGGACGCAGATAACTATGTTTCCAGACATGATAATTGTATGGAGGATTTTCAGTGTGGTGCAGAATGGCAGTCGAAGCAATCACCGTGGATAAGCGTGAAAGAACGATTGCCGGAAGAAAAACAACGTGTTTTAGTTGTCCGTAATAATGGGTCAATCTGTGAATCTTGTTGCAATTTAAGAAACAAGAGCTGGCTTATATATGGATTTGGATATGTATATGATGTTGTCGGATGGATGCCTATCCCTTCTTTCGATGAAATACTTGAAGCCAACAGAGATGTATTAGAACGGATTAAAGAGAAAGGAGATTAATATGGGAATAACTAAGGTAACAATTAAAAACAAAAAATGATTTAATCATGACTCGCAATCAATTTATTCATTACTCTTATCGGCATAGCGAAATCATTATCTGGCACCAAAAGCACCCAGAAATAGATATTGAATGTATGTTGATAGGACTAGACTTTGATCACGAATTATTTCATCTTGTTCCCATTGACTTAGATTATTATGAAGATAGATCGTATTGGCTTCCTTATACATCGTGCGACAAACAGTTTAAGAAGCCTAAGATGAAAGTAGTAAGGGGTGATAGAACAATAGTAACAAAGTAGTTAAAACGAATAACAATGAGTATATTATCAGACGAATGGTGCTGCATGAATTGTGTACACCAAGAAGAATGTTTATTGGACGATCCAGAGTTGAACTTATTAGGATATTGTATGCAATACGAAGACGAAGAATGGGAGGATTAACTATGCCAACAATACTAAAAGAAACATATAAGAAACAGTAATAATTATGGGATCATTTATAGCAAGACAACCTAACGGATTGCTCTGCCGTTGGAGTAGTATAGTGGATAATCTCACTCATTACGATATGACTGAGGAAGATTATATAGAATATCGTGCCGAGTGCGCAAGAAAAGAAGCACGGTTAGATTTGCAGAATCCTCTCTTTGTCAGACCGTTCTCTGAAATTCTTGAAAAGCGAGATAAAGACTTGGTGTTTCAATGTTTTGGCGTGATTGAAAATCAGCAAGATTATACTCTAGAAGAAGTGGTTGAAGCGAAAAAAGAAATGAATCGCCTACAAGTCGAGTTTGATGAGTTTGTTAAGGAAGTGAGTGAACAGAAGGAGGAATAACTATGGATTACTTATTAAAAGTGTTATTTTCAATAGCAATAACAATGATATTTGTACAATTAGGACTAACAATAGCAGTTAACTGGGACAAAGAATCTAGGAATAGCCAAAAGCTAAACAATGTTGTAAAAACATTCGGTGCTTTTACATTAGGAGCAATCGGATTGTCCTTTCTTGTGTTAATTCTTAAAGTTATATGGATTGATTAAATTAGCAAATTATGGGATTTACTACACCGTGCTTTATACGCAAAAATACACCGGAGCTTAGGAAGAAGTTGGAAGAGTTGGGATATTATTTGCATCCTGAATGTATAGACGATGATAGAGGGAATTATCTATTTGTAAATAGAGAATATTATTTAAATAGACCTTTAGGGTATTTGGAAGAACTATCTCGTTCTATTGATTGCGGAGCCAACGAGGAACTTTTCTTGTCTATCGCTTCACTCAGGGATGATACAGACAAGTACCAATGGTTTACGGATGGGGATAAATGGATTATGTGTCCGGAAATCAAGTTCTCTACTTATTGGGCTTACAATGATATTGATGTTAACACAGATACCATTCACAAGGCAACCGTAAAAGAGCTAATCGAACACTTTAAAGAGAAGGAGGTGAACCATGGATAGCGTACAGACACAAACCTTTTCTATCAAAGGAGATAACGATGCTGTGGCGTATTTCGATTTTTGTGATGGAGATTTGTGTGTCTCTGTTGTGGTAGAGGGCAAGCAGGCAGACTTTCACTTTGAACCTATTACTTTGAAGATGTTTGCCTATGCTTATAAGTTGCATTGTGAAGAATTAAAAAAGGAGGAATAAAATGAAAGATTATCAATTTGAAGAGATAACGTTTTGGTTGTCATTTATATGTTGCCTGATATCTTATCACTTGAACATATCATGGTTGACAGGTATTCTTGTAATTGTAACGTCATTCAATCTATTCTGGTCAATAATTGCTGCTTGGCAATATTTGAGAAAGAAAAAAATCAAAGTGAACAGGATAAATAGTCGGAAGGAGATATGAAATGAAGAATAAGATCATAGCGGGTGTTATAGCTACACTATTTTTACCTGCGATTTTTGCTATACGTTGGTCTGTTGAACAGTTCTTGTTAGCTAGAATTGTATTTGGATTTATACTAATAGTACTTATAATTGTGTTAATGTACAAGTTTTCCAAACTTTTACTTGACGAATGGTCTGAAAAATGTAAAAAATCATGAGAAAAACTGAAAGGATAATTAGAAATAAGAATACATGCATCCCGGAGAAATACAAGAAGATTGACGCAACGGAAACGGATATACTAAATAGATTGCAGAGATGCGCAAAGAAATGGATGAAAAATAAGGGTTAAACGCATAGGCTACTATTGTTTTGGTGTGTGTTGGTTGTATTGTAAGCAAAAGTTAAATCTTTGATTATGAGTGTTTTATACTTAAAATAATTGTGTAAATATTTGGCTAAATCACTGATAATGAGTATCTTTACAATACTAAAAGAAACCAATATTACTAACAATTAAAAGACAAGAGCAATGAAAGCAACAAAGTACACAAATTCGAAAGGTTTATCTAAAGGAGCATTTATTTATTCAATCAAGAAGAATGGCGAAAGATACGCCCAACCTACATTCTACACTTTTATCGGTTTAGAAAAGAGTGCAGAAGACATTCTCAAAAGACTAGAAACATATAATCCTAACTGCAAATTCGAAATAGCATAACGATTTAATATATAAGAGCAATGAACACATATTACAAATTTGCGCCAAACGTATTTTTGGCAAGGTGCGAAGAAAAGCACAAGAGAGGTGAAGTAATTCTAGTTACCACCAAGTATGGCAAAGAAAACGAAAACATAGTTTTCAATCTGATTTTCGAGAAAGACGGTTTTTACTATTACTCTATCGTAAGAGCTGACGGATTCAATGTTCAGGAATGGGCGAAGCAAAGAGCGGAACGCAGGCATGAATGGGCGTCATCGGCAGTACAAAAAAGTAATGAGTATTTTCAGAAATCAAATAAACATCGCGATTTCCTTTCTTTGGGTGAGCCTATCAAAGTTGGACACCATAGCGAACGAGGACATCGCAAAATGATAGATGATGCTTGGAATAACATGGGGAAAAGCGTTGAGCTTAGTAATAAAGCTGCCGAACATGAAAGAGTAGCCAAATATTGGGAAGAAAGAGCCAATACGATTAATCTCTCAATGCCAGAAAGTATCGACTTCTACGAACACAAGTTGGAACAAGCTAAAGAATACCATGAAGGTGTAAAGTCTGGCAAATATCCACGTGAACATGCGTATACTCTCACTTATGCCAAGAAAGAGGTGAACGAACTGCAAAAGAAATACGAACTGGCTAAAAAGTTATGGGGAGAACAAGTATGAACATATCATTATTAAGCCTTACTGACAAACAAGAGTATGCGGTAAGTAATATTCTGCAATCATTGGATAATGCTAAGACCTTCTGTTCGTATCTAGATAAGGATGATTTGCGATATGAGTTGGAAAAGATGATAGGTAGGTTTGTCAAACGTGTCGAAAAGAAAGTAGATGAAAACTATTGAATGGGGTGCAATGATATTACTAAAAACAGCAATGCAAACGAAAACAAGTAAAGCCATATCCCAGTTCCGCTCTGGTCGCCTGAAAGAAGCATTGGCGATCTTTTGCACTTTTCGCATCGGATTCACCAAAGAAGAACGCAGAACACTGCAAATTGCAAATGAAAGTCTTTCCGGAAATTCCTCGTTCTATCGTCAACTTGGAATTGATACCGACAAAGAAGTTGAAAAAAGCAAGTATATATTGACTTCCAAGTATCTGAAAATGAAATAGTTAAACAAAGTTTAATAAGATGATATTTTAGATGTAATATATTGATATTCAATATATTATTTGTATCTTTACATATCAAAAATAACAAATTAATCAATAAGAGCAATGACAACAAATAATCTTACTCCCGCAAGCAAAGCAGAACTTAAATCTGCGATAACATTTGATGGACACCGTTACAATTATTTCGAGGGAGATATTCGTAATGGAAGCAGATATGCTCGCATATATTACATCTTTACCCCGAATAGAATTCAAATTCAAATTACCTATTGGCAAGATGGTAAAGAACGTGCTGTTGAACCCGCTTCTTATTGTTCAACTCCGGCAGGCGTAACCAATAAGGTTGCGAAGTTCCTTAATTTGAAATGATATAATATGAGTAAGATAGAGCAAATGACATCAGACCTGAATCAGATATTGTATTCTGATATATATCAGTTTGAAATTGATACCGAAGATTTCGTTTTCGGATTCAAAGATACAATCAAGAAGCGTACAAAAAGTTTAGCCAAGGCAATCAAGCTAAAAGTGAAGTTAACCAATGATTGTGGACGTTTCCTGTCCGATACGGTTAGAATCGTATCTGTAAGAATATACAAGAACGGTGAGTTGAAAAAAGAACTTCATGCTAAAGAAATAACAGCATCATATAATGGATAAAATATAGAGTATAATAACTAATAACGATACAAATTATGAATGATTACAAAGACAGATTCAATCGTATAGATTATTGTGAAGAAATAACCCAAATACAAGAAATTGATATTCAAGGAATTGAAATCTTAAATATAAAAAAAGAGGATATTCTTGCTTTTTGTGAAGCTAAAAGTATTTCTCCTGAATATCTTGTTTTTAAATTAATTAAGTACTTTAGTAAAATATAGAGCAATGAGAACAACAGTAAAAGTGTATTTAAAAGACGAACAAGGCAATAAAGACTGGTTCGTTACCCCTATCAACTTATCAGAACAAGAAGCCCATAGATACTATCTCGGTAATATCTTTAACATGGGACGAGAAACAGATCACATGATGAAATGTTACAAAGTTGAGACAATAAAATCATCAAATTAGGTAATTTTATGACTAAAAGTGACGCTTTTTATGTCATATTTTGTATCTTTACACCATAAAAATAAAAAAAGAGCAATGAAAATTTACACAAGTTATTTCGGTAATAACCGAAAATTGAAAGAGGCAGGAGTTAAAATTATTTGCGTAGCTATTGGAAGGCCAAGATTTATTAGTGGAGTACCACAAATGGTTAATGTGGCTCCAACAAGGTATATGATAAGTGCTGCATGTTCTCATGATGAGTATCTTAGACTTTATGATGAGATTCTTGCAAATCAAGATGCTTATAAGGTAATCGAACAAATAGAATCGTTAAGTGAAGGTAAAGATGTCGCTCTCTGCTGTTACGAAAAACCGGGTGATTTTTGCCATCGTCATATTTTGGCAAAATGGCTTACTGAAAATACTGGCATTAAAATAACGGAGTTTGGGGTAGTTGAGAAGAAAGAGCCTAAGTACGAACAAGCTAGTTTGTTTTAAAGATATGTGTGAGGCTTTTTATGGTTATGGATACACACGTCAATTGAAAACGGAAACCATTGACAGCTTGGAATAGACAAGCATTTGCGGAAATAGCTCATCGGTAGAGCGTTGGCATTCCAGCCAAAGAGTGGGGTTCGATTCCCTGTTTCCGCTCTAATGCCGTTCAAGTCGGCTCGGTGATTGAGATTATGGTAAATTGCATATGGTTCAACTCCATGTATTTAGCCGGTAGCTGCAAATCTGACAGCGTGGAAAGACACGCAAATTTGGTGGTATGTCGGAATGGTAAACGATACATTGCGGTAGATAGTACTGAATAGGACGCTGAGGAAGCTAACAACAGCTCAGTCGCTAAACCTATCATTGCAGGTTCAAGTCCTGCTACCACCACGTAGGGATAAAATGATCATAGGGCGCTAAGATTAAATGAACGGAAATTCTAAGTGTACATAAGAATGGATGTCATCAAGACCGGTGCTGTTAGTAACAGGTTGAGTAGTTTAAGAATCGTAGGATAACCAATCTACGGACGAAAGCGAGAAAGCAGACGATACTTGTGTAGGTTCGACTCCTACTTATCCCTCAACCCTTATAGTAGAGATAAGCAAAAGCAAGAACATTAAAGCTTATGCAATTTACGGGGTGATGGAAATTGCCATCTGACACGACTGAAAGAAGCCGAATAGATTGCATAAGTGTTCTTGCAAGTAGCTTGCAGAATGATTGAATTTTGTGTTAAGCCTGTCGGGAATACGCTCGGCAGGCATTTAACGCAAAATGTATATGAAGTTATATACAACCCAATAAAGATAATAATATGTTTCAGGGAACAACACCTCCAGAAGTAAAGATTCTCCTCCAAGACTTAATGAAAGGAGTTGAAAATAAAGATGTTTTCATCGGGTGCTCTGGTAATTTTACAACAGATAAAATTATGAGTAGTATGGGATACACAGTACATTCTAATGATGTAAGTCTATATTCCAAACTAATTTCTGATCTATTACTTGATACAAATACTGATATTGAAGTTGTGAATCCTGAATTACGTATGGTTTTTGACACATGGGATGACACTAAATACAAAAAGCTTATTCAAGTAATGTTTGCAATGAGAGTGTCGAACTTTCACCAAAGGAAAAACGATTACCAAGAAGAAATGTTTAACGCTTTTATTGAGCAATCAAAAGTTTATTATCATAATACTATATCTAAGATTGAAAAAGGCGCACTTAATTTTAATATTAAGAGTTTCTTCTATGGTGATTTTTTTGACTTCCTAAAAAGCAAAAAAGGTAAAGGTGTTGGTATAAGCTTTCCTCCTACGTATAAAGGAGGGTATGAGAAGATGTTTAGCTATGTCGAAGAAAGCTTTAATTATATGCGTGCTACTTATAATGTCTTTGATCCCAAAGAGGGTGGAAATATATTCAAGAACCTCCTTGAGAATGATGAAAACATCATCTATTCTGATAGATATTTCAAGGAGATAGACAACTTCCTTGTTGGCAAAATAAACTTGGGGCCAGGCAAGAATCCTATATACACTTACTCTAGCGTAAATCAAAATAAGCATTATTACATTGAACGTGATAAAAATGTAAAGTCATCATATACTCATATTTTACCAATAGATTATGAATTTACAGATAATACGGTAATATCTGCAAAATTATGTCCGGTTAGTGATGTGAATTATTATAAAGCGTTTTACATGGCAAACAAGGTTAATTATACAACTGGTGGAGATTTAGGTATGGTATTTATGGCTGACGGTAAAGCGTTTGGATTTACTTCTTTCATCAAACAGTTATCTACACTTGAGAAGATATTTATGCAGAGTGATTTTGTTGTAAACTCAAATACACAGAGGCTTAGTAAATTGCTGATTATGCTTACTAAGTCCCACGATGTGAGGATGCTCATTGCAAGAAAAATGGGTCACTATTATGAAGGGATTAAGACAACTGTGTATACATCTTCACCAGTAAGTATGAAATACCGCAGTGTATTCAATCTTGACAGGAGAGATGAAGGCAAACTAATGTATTCTGCTAGTTTTTTAGATGATTCATTAAAGGATTTATATAGATTATGGTTGAAAAAATACAAGAAGTGAAAGATGTTCATCTTATTCAGGGGAAACTGGATGATGTAAACAAATTGATTGCTCCGTATAAGTTAGCATATGTAAGCCCTATAGATGATTGCATTCCGTTGGAGAAGAATGCTCACTATATGGAAAAATCCACACTGGATAGACTAACAGCAAATGTGGCTGAAGACGGTTTTTTATCTCAGCTTCCGTTCGCAATGAAACGAGATGATGGGAAATATCTTATTTTGTCGGGAAATCATCGTTTAAAAGCTGCTATTAAAGCTAAGCTGGAATATATTCTAATCTTGTATATTGAAGAGGTTGATAAAGACAAACAGATTGCCTATGTGCTTAGTCATAATGCTTTAGTAGGCAAAGATGATGCTCAAATGCTTAAGGAAATTTATAGCGAGATGCGCACTATTGAAGCAAGAGAGTTTTCTGGCCTTAACGGTATTCAATTTATTGATACAGATAAGATTCCTACCGTTTCTATTAATGATGGGGATATAGAGCTTACGGAAATGAAGTTCTTGTTTACTGAAAGCAGGAGTAATGATGTCAAAGCTGTTCTAGCTGAACTTGAAAAACAGAAAATATCTGCAAATAGTTCGATAGTTGTAGGTTCTTATGAAGAATTTATAAAGGTAGCTACAGAAGTAAAGAAGAAATTTAATATAAAGAGTAATACTGTTGCTTTTGCTCGTATGGTTGATATATGCAAAGCTTATTTGCAAGAAATGAAAGACAAGGAGGTGTAATATGGCAGGTAGAGGTAGGCCCAAATTAGAGATGTCTCTTTATGATAAATATATAAAAGGTAAAGAGGATATTATTATAGCAGACTGTAGGAATGGAGCTGATAACAAAGGTTTATGTGTACGTCTTGGAATAGGACTTACTACATTTAAAAGTATATTAAAAAAGCATCCTGAAGTTGTAGATTTATTGAGAGAAGGTAAGGAAGAAGCTGACATGAAAGTAGAGAGTGCTTTATATAAAAGAGCTATTGGCTATGATATCGAGGAAACTACAACTGAAGTGAGAATAGGAGAGGACGGATCAGGTCAAACTACCGTTGTTAAGAAGACGAAAAAGCATGTCGCAGGAGATACAACGGCACAAATATTCTGGTTGAAAAATCGTAGGCCAAATGAATGGAAAGATAAACAGGATGTAAACGTAACTAACAATGATTGGGTAGATGCTTTAAAATCATTAACCACTTCATATAAGAATGGTGACAAAGGATGAAAAGAAGGAACTAATCAGTGAAATTATAGCATACTGGTCTAATGACTGGAATAAGTTCGTTCGTGACGCATTATGTGCAAGATTAGATCGTGAGCAGCAAGCTATTATTGAGTCTGTTCAGCATAATCCAATGACTGCTGTTGCAAGTGGAACTGCTCGTGGAAAAGATTTTGTTGCTGCCTGTGCTTCGCTATGTTTTATGTATCTAACTCCTAGATTTAATGAAAAAGGTGTGCTTGTTGGGAATACTAAGGTGGCTATGACAGCACCAACAGGGCGGCAAGTGAAAAATATTATGACTCCTGAAATAAGAAGGCTGATTCGTGCTGCAAGGACAAAGTTCCCTTTTTGTTGTCCTGGCAGATTGGTTGCTGATGATATAAGAACGGATTATGAAGAATGGTTTCTGACAGGATTTAAAGCGGATGATAATGCAACCGAATCATGGTCTGGATTTCATGCAGCGAATACCATGTTTGTTATCACGGAGGCATCAGGTATATCCGAAATTGTTTATAATGCAATAGAAGGTAACTTGCAGGGCAATTCTCGGATGCTCATAGTATTTAACCCGAATATTACTACTGGTTACGCAGCTCGTGCCATGAAGTCTGACCGTTTTGCGAAATTCAGGCTTAGCTCTCTAAATGCAGAAAATGTAGTAAAGAAGCAAATAGTAATACCCGGTCAAGTGGATTATGAATGGGTTAAGGACAAGGTTATAAATTGGTGCTCCCCCATTCAACAAACGGACTTCAATGAGGGAGAAGGAGATTTTAATTGGGAAGGTAAGCTATACCGACCTAACGATTTGTTTCGCGTCAAGGTACTTGGTATGTTCCCGAAAGTATCTGAAGATGTTCTTATTCCTTATGAATGGATAGAGATAGCAAATAGGAATTGGCAGGAATTACAGGCAAGTGGTTTCATTCCAGCCAAATCTTGTAAGCTAGGTGTTGATGTTGCCGGTATGGGACGCGACAATAGTGTCCTTTGTCCGAGATACGGGAATTATGTTCCACAATTTGATGTTCATCAATCTGCTGGACGTGCGGATCACATGCATGTAGTAGGTATGACAATACCATATTTAAAGAAGAAGGGAGCAAAAGCATTTATTGATACGATAGGAGAGGGGGCAGGTGTCTATTCTCGTTTGTTGGAGGAAGAATTTACGAATGCTTTTTCATGCAAATATTCGGAAGGGACAGATGGATTGCATGATATTACCGGAGAGTACGAATTTGCCAACATGCGTGCATATCTGTATTGGGCTTTACGTGATTGGCTCAATCCTAAAAATGGTTTTGGTGCAGCTTTGCCACCGTGCGACCAGTTGATGGAAGAAGCGACTGAAACCAAGTGGAAATTCCTTAGTAATGGAAAGGTTATTATTGAACCTAAGGAAGATGTCAAAAAACGTATTAAGCGTTCTCCTGACTATATGGACGCATTAGCGAATACGTTTTATCCTAGAAATTATAGTTTTATTAGTGATGAAGAGTTGCTCAAAGATTTTTTGTAGTTGTGTTTCTTTTAGTACCTTTGCCTTTGAAAACACTTCTAATTTGTGTTTTCATTGCTCTTATGTGCACTGGCTTGTGAAAGTCGGTGCCATTTTTGTTCTATGTCAAAAGTTAAATCTTTGATTATGAGTGTTTTATACTTAAAATAATTGTGTAGATATTTGGCTAAATCACTGATAATGAGTATCTTTACAATACTAAAAGAAACCAATATTACTAACAATTAAAAGACAAGAGCAATGAAAGCAACAGCAATCCAACAGAGAATAATAGAAAAATTCATCATGTCAGAGTTTGCACAAGGTAACTTAGATACCAAAGAACAAGTTAGCTGTATGCTTCTACTGATTCAAAAGAAACTAGATATGTCAGTAGAACAAGCAAGTGATTTTATGAGAAACGCAATTGGTATTAACGCTTAATACATACGATTATGAAAGTGTATGATATAAATGGGAACGTAGTAGCAGAAGGATACTTGGTACCCAATCCTAATTTCATTCCCAAAGGTGAATACAAAGAAACAGAACTGGATTATCAAAAGAAGCAAGCTGATATGTTAATAACTTCTATTGATGGCAATTTCTATGAAATCAGTTTGCCTAAAAGTGCTACACTTCGCCAGAAGATAAACAAAGACATACAGGGATATGGTAGAAACGTAAGAAGGTATAATGAAAATATAATTCATGTAACAGAGAAGGTTCTAAAGATTTTGCAAACTAAATATACTATAATGTGTGACTTTTAAAAATAGATATGACACAAGAACGACTTGATATATTTGAAAAAGTACTCTTCCTCTATGGAGAATACGTCTTACTCGATCTTTATTCTTTTGCTAAAGTTACGGAAAGATATGAAGATTGCGCTATCATGAGAGATTTAATGAAGAAGTACAATATTGATGAACGTGATGATATACAAGATTGGCAGGCTGAATTATGGCGTTGTGGATATTCTGGTAAGATTGCTGTCATAAATTTCCCTTATTATATGCATAAAGCTATCAAATTAGTTGGATATTTATAAATAAAAGTGATATAAATTACGCGACTTTTATTATATTTGCACCAAGTAAAAACGAATATTAAGTAATATTCTACTCAAATGGACGAAATCACCTCTATCTTAGACAGTACACGGCCCGTTGATAACATAATCAACGATTTGAAAGAAAAGTCTGTAACAGTCCCCTCATGGGATAAACTTCTCAAAGACTACGAACCAACAGAACATGAGATAGTATCTGACACAGTTACTCGTAAAGACAAGATTCGATCTAATGGAGATATAGAAAAAGCTTCCCGTATCTACATTGGGCTTGAAAAACTTCTCACCAAACGAATGACTGAATTCATGTTTGCTATCCCTGTTAAACGTGTATATCACAATATAGAAGACAATGAAACCCGCCAAAGTATTGCGAAAGCGATTGAAGCGATATATAAGTATTCCCGTATTGACAGTGAAAATATTAAGCGAGGAAATGCTTACTTTGCTTCATGCGAAGTGTTTACCATTTGGTACACAGTTGAGAGTTTCAACACTCTATACGGCTTTAAAAGTAAGTATAAGCTAAAATGTAAGACCTACTCACCAATGGACGGTGTTAGGTTATATCCTTTACTTGATGAGCTTGGCGATATGATTGCAATGTCTTTTGAATACACAAAAAAGGTCAAAAATGTAGAAGTTACGTATTTTGAGACATACACGGCAAATATTCATTATAAATGGGAACAACAAGGAAACGGCTGGGAATTAGTTAAATCAGAACCAGTCGTTATTCTGAAAATACCTGGAGTATACGTTTATCGTCCTGTTCCCATTTATCACGGTCTTTCCTATATCAGAAAAGAAATCGAATACACCCTTTCACGCAATAGCGATGTCATAGCATATAACTCCGCTCCAATCCTAAAAATAGCTGGCGGCATAAAAGGTGGAGAAGATAAAGGAGAAAGCCGTAGAGTTTATCGCGTAGAACAAAACGGGGATGTGTCCTATGTTTCATGGGCACAATCTATCGAAGCGTTAAAATATCATGTCGATACCCTTATTAAGTTATTTTGGTCACAATCACAAATGCCGGATATTTCTTTTGAAAACATGAAGTCTCTTGGCAATATCGGATTTGACGCAAGGCAGACTTTACTTACTGACGCTCATTTAAAGGTTGGAGATGAAAGTGGTGCATGGATAGAAGCATTTGAACGTGAATGTAGCGTAATCAAAGCTTTCCTAAAAATGATGAATGTCTCTTGGAAAGACGAAGTAGATAATGTTGAGGTTGAGCACATCATAACTCCGTTTATTCAAAATGACGAAAAGTCAGAAATAGAAAAGTGGGTTACGGCAAGTGGTGGAAAAGCAGTTGTCAGCCAATTAGAAGCCATCAAGAACTTAGGTATCTCTACTGATCCACAAGATACTCTTTCCCAAATTCAAAAAGAAGATGCAGAGGCTTCCAAAAGCAGGATAAGCAATATTTTCGAACAATCGGAATAATAATCAAAATATAATCATTATGGCAAAAATAGATGTATTAGAATTTAGTAAAGAAAAACAAGGTTATTCCTGTGAATTTACTTCTGTTGGGAAATGTGTAATACAGATAGATAGAGAAATGAATGGGACACTTAGCCTATTTGCAAAATTGGAGGGTATGGATTATGCACTGTTGTATCAATACCCTTCTGCTCAATTTAATGATAATGTGATTTTTGAGCTTGACGTACAAAAGGGGCTTTCTATCAAGATCCTAAGCACAGTCGGTGTTATGAGTGCAAAGATGGCTTATGAAGATGAAGATTTATAACCTATTTGCCAACTTGTAGAAAAGGTAAAGGCAGCGTAGACATATGTTTATGCTGCCGACTTAAAACTTAAAATCATGAAGACAAAAATATCAAACTGGCTTATTAGATTAGCAGAAAAAATCAATCCACAAGAAAGATTGAGTAGTATTGAACGAGTTGATAACTACGAAGCGAAGAAGCTTGGTATCTGCCTTGTCCGGACTAAAAAAGAAATCAAGGATTACCGGAAAAAGAAGAAACTTGATGAAGGTTGGTCTAATCGAAAATCAGATGAAATGTTCCTCAAGGAAGTTAAGGATGAAGTTCGCCAATCAATTATCAGTTCGATCAACCAAAGGGGACTAATAGAATACTCCGTTGAAAAAGTTGGTGATGAACTCTATGTTACTGGTGAAATTAAAGTATATATAAAAAAAGAATAATATGCAGGTTCCTATAGATAACATAACTTTTAGCGAAAGTGAATATCATCGTGGAGACAAGATATGGAAAGCTCAAACACTCTACGATTTTGCTAAGGCAAAAGAATATCCAGTGCTTGATATGCCATTATGGAATATAGACCTTACAGCTGAACCATTTGAATGTAATCAGCTTCACAGTTTCATTTTTCAATGCAAACGGGTGAATCAATGCTCTCTTGAATATCCTATTATCCTTGACGAAGTAGGTCAAATTGCCGATGGCTACCATCGTTTATGTAAAGCGATATTGGAGGGCAAGGAGACAATTAAAGCTATCCGATTATTGGAGATGCCAGCACCTGATAGAATTTCGGAGGAATAAAAAAGCAAATGAACTAATGGCAAAACCCAAGATTCCAAATCAGAAAAAAAAGTACCAAGAACTCAACGGGAGATTAAACGGATATGTATCCCTCGTTGAGCAAATATACGATACCCTGAATTTGGAAGCTGCCAAATCTGTTTCACGTACTAAATATTCCCCTGATAGCGATAAGCCGTTTAAATGGTCTGACTATCCTCAAACGAAGAAACAGATAGATGACATACAGGCTCAATTTGTTGATGACATTCATGCCGCTATCTATCGTGGCACATCTGAAGAATGGAAGAACAGTAATGAAGCACAGGATTTAATAGCCAACAAAGTATTAAGAGCTTATAACGCCCAAGTTGACAAAGAGAAATATAAAGTTTTGTATCAAACAAATTCAGATGCTTTGAAAGCATTCCAGAACCGAAAAGATAAAGGATTAAATATATCTGCAAAACTTTGGCAACAATCTATGATCTACAAAGAAGAACTGGAGGCCGCGATCTCATGCGCTATTCAAAAAGGAACCAGTGCTGTTACGTTGAGTAAGCAAATAAGTAAGTATCTTCTTGATTTCCCATTACTGCAAAAAGATTACAAAGACAGATATGGCAGTGCTGAACATATACAAGATTGTGAATATCGTTCCATACGTCTAGCCCGTTCAGAAATAAATATGGCTTATAGAACAGCTGAAAACGAAAGATGGAAACAAATGGATTTCGTAGTCGGATATGAAATAAAACTAAGTTCTTCTCATCATAGCCGTATGCCACATGGAGACATTTGTGATACACTTGCCGGTAAATATCCTAAAGACTTCACATGGACAGGATGGCATCCGAATGATTTATGTTATAAAGTTCCTATCCTCAAAACAGAAGAAGAATTCTGGGAATGGGATGGGCGGATCGATGTTTCTACAGAAAGTATAAATGAAGTAAAGGATGTTCCTGACGAATTCAAAAAATGGGTACTCGAAAACCAACAAAAGATAGAAAAAGCCCGGAAAAGAAACACCTTACCTTATTTTTTGAGAGATAACAAATCAATTATTCAGAATATAAATACCGATAATTCAGCTAAGGAGCTTGTTAATCGTGCTTCTTTAGTTGGTAATGAGGTACAAAGTTTAGCGGAATCCATAGCTAAAAAGCACAAAGGATTTGTAACTCCAATCAATTACAAAAGTATTTCATCAATAACAAGAAAGGTGACAACGGAGAGTATAACTCCATATGATATAAAAGACGCTGTTAGGACGACAATTATAGTTCCTAAATCACAAATAGATCAAGTCTTGAACGAACTGTCTGAAAGCGATTCATTTGTTCGACTGAAAAGACAAAAACCGGAATCGTTTATGGGATATAGTGGGAATATAGTTAATATCCAAGCGTCTAACGGATTAATTGCCGAGATTCAAGTCAATACAGATCGTATGATTTATGCCAAAGAAAAGCCGGAAGACGCAAAACGAATTCTTGGAGAAAAACGTTGGAAAGAAATACAAAAGCAAACAGGTATGAAAGGGGGACTAGGACATAAATATTATGAAGAATGGCGAGTATTAGACAAGGCTGATAAAAAGGCGCAAAAAATAGCTGAAAAATCAATCGAATATTATAGTCATTTCCAATAAAAATCACTATCTTTACATATAAAAATGAACCAACAGGAATTATATAATAAATTACAGTCAGGCGAAACGGTTTATTTACTTGACGATTTTGAAGAAGCTGTTGTCCGTTTATATCTCGATAACGGTCAAACAAAATCATATATAAAACATCGTGGGTGTAACGA
This sequence comes from Bacteroides caccae, assembly GCF_002222615.2. NCBI lineage: Bacteria > Pseudomonadati > Bacteroidota > Bacteroidia > Bacteroidales > Bacteroidaceae > Bacteroides > Bacteroides caccae. The sequence continues at coordinate 2,717,644 of NZ_CP022412.2, forward strand.
GATAGGAATTCCTCAATCCAATGAGACAGTTTGTGATATAATTCTTGGAGGAAAAGAAATTTCAAAATCAGAATATGACAAATACTAGTACTTTATTAGAAAAAGCTCTTCAAATCGCCGTCAAAGCCCATAGCGGACAAATCGATAAAGCTGGATCAGCCTACATCTTCCATCCTATCCGTGTCTCAAACAGATGTTCTACTGATGACGAAAGGATTGTCGCTTTACTGCACGATACAATAGAAGATACCGAAGTTACCGCTGAATATTTACTTATGGAAGGGTTTCCTCGTAATATAGTAGATGCTATACTTTCTGTCACTCGCAACGAGGATGAAAGCTATGACGATTTCATAAAACGTTCTAGACTTAATCCTATAGGAAGACAAGTAAAACTACATGATTTAGAAGACAACATGGATATAACACGTTTGAATGAACTTACAGAAAAGGATATTTACAGATTAAACAAATACATAAAAGCATATAAATATCTTAAAGAATAATCGCTGATGTACAATTACATTCAGTTTCACGGCACGAAGTACAAGATTACTCTCGTGCCGTGCGTTTATTATGATAGTTTAACATTGAAAGTGACGTTTTAAACGTCACTTTTGCTACCTTTGTGTCAGATGCGTATGAAGACGTACGCCACAGAACTTGTCGTAAAAACTCATTGCTCTATTGTTTGGTAAAGTTCTAAGCGAATAGTCTGCTGGTATACGTGCTTCGCAGACTATTTTAGTAACCAAAACATTGTACAATGGACAGAAAACAACAAGTGTTTCTAAAATTGAAACCGAAAGTGAAGGCATTCGGGTTCAATAAAAAGGAACTGATGAGTGTCGCTGCCAAGATTGCCGACAATCTAACTTCCACAGACGATGCCTCCGATGAGGACGTAAACGCAGAAATTGATACAGCTATTGATGCGGTTCTCCCCTACCTACAAGTCAGCCAGTCTTTTGCAAATCGAGTAATCGAAGAAAACCGCAAAAAGAATGACGACGACGATGAAACCGATGACGATGATGACGATGAACCATCGAATCCAACTAATCGCCAGCCGGGTTTAAACAAAAAGAATCCCAAAAACAGAGGAAAGAATGATGATGCTCCAGAGTGGGCTAGAGGTTTGGTTCAAACAGTACAAACACTGAATGACGAAATCGCAGCATTGAAAGGTGAAAAAGTTGTCACTACACGTAGAGAAAAACTTGAATCCTTATTGAAAGACGCTGGTACATTCGGAGCTCGCACATTAAAATCCTTCAATAAAATGAAGTTTGAAAATGATGAAGAATTTGAAGAATTCTATTCCGAAGTTGAGGAAGATTTGAAATCTTACAACCAAGAACGTGCCGATGCAGGGCTTTCTAGTTTAGGTAATCCTCCAGGTTCAGGTAGTAAGAAACAAGAAAAAAATGAAGTATTAACAGACGAAGAGGTCATAGCAATAGCTAAAGGCCTTTAATCAAAAACAAATTAAAAATGGGCGCAAAAGCTGATTTAGTCAACGAACAAGAAACAATCTTAACCGGAATGGATTCGATTGTTATTCGTAACTATTTGGGCGGAATTATGAATGGCCGGACGCTAGATATGACTGGATTTAAACAGTCTGTAATCAAAGCCGGACATATCGTTATCCGCGATACAGAGAATGATACTTATAAGCCGATGCCTGTTAATTCAGCAGGTACAGCCTACGAATCATTGCCAGGTAATCATGAATATGTTGGCGTTGTTGTTTGTTCCAAACCCGCCGACAAACCATTTGTAGGCATTATGTATGCTGGCGAAGTTAATGATGTGGCGAGTCCTTATCCTGTTGACAGCATCAAGGCTGCATTAAAGACGGCATTACCACAATTAACTTTTCTACACGATTAAAAGGAGGTGAAAGATGAATGAATCATTGTTTATTGAATTTGTAAGAAGAATATGGCCTAAATTAAGCCTGTATGTGAAAGAAAAGATCAATGATACAAACAAAACATTGACCTATCTTCACAAAACGATGCTTACTAAAGTGTACTCCCCTGATCAAAAATGGGAAGGAACATCCGCCAACACCACATATGTAGCTGCTGATATGGTTGCTATGGATTCTCCGCTTTCACCCAAAAAGCGAGATTCTATTGCACGGTCAAACGGAGTATTGCCTAAGATTGGAATTAAAAAGATTCTAAGAGAGACTCAAATTAATGCTATCAACATCATGAAAGCGCATTTATCTAATGCCACTACGGAAGAAGCACAAAAATCTCTTAAAAACAGAATTTTCTCTCGTTTAACAGATGACGGAACCTCATGTTCTGTTGGTATTGACGAAAGAAATGAAGCAAATTTCCTTACAGGATTATCCGATGGTGTCATCATTGTTGAGGGTGACGATGATAAAAATACTGGTATAGGTCTTCGTGTTGATTATGGTTATTTGCCAGAACATAGTTTTGGTGTTGTTACTACTGGGGAAGTTACAGGAGATGATATTGAAAGAGTTATAAGCAAAGCTAACGATGACGGCAACAGTATTTCAGTTATTATGCTGGCTTTATCTACATACAACAAAATGCGTCAATCTCAATGGGCTAAAGAACTAGCCGCAAATTATCGAGGTCAAACCTTTGATAATGAGACTAAGCTGCCTGTACCTACTTCTACATTATTTGATGAAGCGTTCTCTGACCAATATAATGGTATTTCATTCTTGAAGATTGATCGTTCAGTAACTTATGAAAAGAATGGCAAAAGGGTATCTTATAAGCCGTGGAATGCGAATAAACTGATATTCCTCCCTTCTGCTGATAATGTAGGTTCTTTTGTATGGGGAACTTTGGCTGAAGCAACTAATCCCGTTAATGGAGTGGAATATACTACTATTGACGAATATAAGTTGATTAGTCGCTACTCTAAAACAGACCCGCTGCAGGAATTTACAAACGGACAGGCTATCTGTTTACCGGTTATCGAAAACGTAGATCAAATCTATTCTTTGGATATACTGGAAGCCCAAACAGTAGACACAACAGAAGAAGGGAAAGATACTTCTGATGTTAAGATTACAATTTGGGGAGCAACTTACAAAAAGCCGGAGTTTGTGACGGAATATAACAAGATTGCAGGCAAGAACCTTACTTCCACCGTTTCCGATGATAAGCTAATCGCAGCAGTCAACAGATTGAGTGACGCAGACGAAGAAGCATTGAAAAAGGCGGTTGAATCTCATAAAGCATCGTAAACCATGAAGACAATTCAGCAAGCCCTCATAGACGAAATACATTATCCGATCCCTATCGGTTTTGTAGAGAATGTTATGATTAAACGTAATCTCAATGGTGATGATGAGTTTAATTACGACATAGCTCATTCTAGCGAATATCAGGGAGCTCTAGCTGATTGTCTTTGGTCTTTGGTTCAAGCTATCAATTTCTCTGAAGCTGACAAGTCTTTTGGGGCTTTGTCTGACAAAGATAAAGAACGAATACTTTTACGCGTAAACTACATCTACAATACTATTGGTGAGCCTTCAGTAGAACTGGAAGCAAAACCAATAGTATATGTGGGTGATTGCTTGTTGTAGTATGGCAGTAGCGAATAGAAATCCACATCGTTTACAATACCTAGTTGCTGTACCTGGCTACGAAGATGAAAATGGCAATTATCATGCCGGTTCGTCTGAATGGAAAGGCTCGATTCCTTGTGATGCTGTACCTTCTGGAAAGGCTGAAGAAAGGAAATTTGAGGATGGTGTTGTAAGGAGCTATTCATATACGGTCTGTCTTCCAAGCAATTGTCATACCTTTACTATTGGCGACAGAGTCAAGATAATGCTTCTTGGAGGAATTGAAAGAGAATTTGAGGTAAAAGGTTTTCATCGATACCAACTTCAGTGTAAAATTTGGGTTTAGAATATGGGAGTAAAATTATCTGGTAAACTAGACGAAATACATAAGGTTTTGATGAAAGAAGCGGAACGCGTAGAAATACTTACAATACGTGCTTTAGCTTATCTCGGAGAGCAATGTGTACAAAGAATCCGAGATCGTCCCGGAGAAAAAAGCTGGTTTGACCAGTCCGGTAATCTTAGAAGTTCCGTTGGATATATTATTTCCCATAATGGCAACATTGTTTCAAGCTACGGTTTTGATAGTAGTATGGGAAAAGCAGCTCATGCAAAACAAGTTGAATATGTTACTAAAGAGGGTAAAAAAGTTTCATTTACAGCACGTGTCAAAGCAGGAGGCCAGGAAGGCGCAAAAGCTGGTAAAGACCTTGCTGAAGAACTCATAAAAAGGTATTCAAATGATTATGTACTTGTCATTGTCGCCGGAATGAATTACGCTGAATATGTAGAAGCGATGGATAATAAGGATGTACTTGCATCGACGGAATTATGGGCGACAGACAAAATTCCGCAAATGCTTGAAAAGTTAAAAAGACAGATTGCTAAATAATGAAATCAGACATTGAAATACAAAAGTTTGTCTATCACAAAATTAAAGGTACTGACCTTGAACGGAATGTTACCGGTAAATTGAGTGACAGAGGAAGGCCTAACAAATCAGATAAAGAGGATATAGTTATATCTATACTTGCTAATGAGGGGTGCGGGCAGATTCAAAGAGCTTATGTAAATGTCAATGTGTATGTAAGTGATCAATGGAATTCAGAAACAAAATCATGGGAAATAGATACTGAACGTATAAGTGAACTGTGTGAACTATGCAAGTTTCTTGTTTCCATACGCAAGGATGAGTATCATACGATACCTTCAAAATGTAGTCAGAATACTAATCCTACAAATGTTTCCTTCGAAAATGGGCATACCGAACATTTCATCAATAACAAACTGTATATTGAGATAAATAACGAATAAGTATTAACTATATTAAGTGATATAGAACTATGGCAGTAATCGGCTGGGGAAAACCCCGGATTTTCGTAAAAGACTTGGATGCTTCCTCTCCTAAGTGGGAAGAACTTCCTACACCAGTGGAAAATTCCACACAGTTGACAACAACAAAAGGCGATAAGCAAGAAGCCAAAATTGAAGGCGGAGAAAACGAAGATGTCAAATATGGCAAAAATACCTATGCTCTTGTACTCAACATACGTGCAGCAAAGGGGCGCAAAAGACCTATCAGCGATAGTGATGGCGTAGTCACTCACAATTATGCTATTGCGTTACAACCGGAAGATCCTGAAGTTCCTGGATTTTGTATGGAAAAGACAACTGTATCAGTTGAAGACACATTTACTAGTGCAGATGGTGGTGTGTGGGCATATACATTTGACGCTTTAAAATCTGCTGCTAATAAGAATCAAGTCCAATGGGGTAAAATTATTGTTACTCCTACAACTGGATCTCCTATTACAAAAATTGAATGCGATCCGGATAACGAAGAAGGTGATGGAGATAAGTTTGAAGTCGCCCCTAATTCAATGGTATAATTTCTAATAAAGTAAAAAGGCTCAGTGCATCAGCTTTATAGATGCACATTTGCGGATTAAGCACACATAGACGTGCGTCGTTCTACCTGAGCGAAGGGAGTGGTGCAGTTCCACTAGTCCGCTCTAATGAATTTGGTTTGTTGTCATGTTTTGAATTGGCTATCTGTGAAGATAGCCTGTTCGTTTTAAAATAATCAAATATGGTTGAAGATAAGAAAATAATAGAAATGAATATTGCGGATACCATAATGGAAAGGCCATACGGTTTTCGGGTTAATAAACGGCATTTTTATTTATATCCAATAACGCTAGGTAAGACATATCTGCTATCAAGACTTATAGAAAGCCTTGATATGAATACTGATATTATTAAATCAAACCCATATATGGAGGCATTAAGATTATGCCAAGAAAAAAAAGATATTGTTTGCCGACTACTATCTTATCACACGCTCAACAAGAAAGAAGAACTTTTTAATAATAGAATTGTAAATGGCAGATGTCAGTTCTTGAGGAAAAATCTTTCAAATGAAGAAATGGCTCAACTTCTTGTTATGGTTATTACTAAAGATAATACGGATGATTTTATCAAATATTTCGGGATTGATCGGGAACGTAAAGAGCTAGCTAAAGTTTCAATGATAAAAAACAAGAAAGGCAATTCTATCACTTTTGGCGGTAAAAGCGTATTTGGTTCTTTGATATTACCGGCATGTGAAAAACTCAATATGACTCCACAGCAGATTGTATGGGAAATTAGTTTTTCACTCCTTCAAATGTTGATGGCAGATGCTATTACTTCCGTATATCTTACTGATGAAGAAAAGAAAGAAGCCCGTATTTCTGATGATAGGACATTTGTCAATGCGGACGATCCGAAAAATATGGCAAAAATTAAGGCTATGAAATGGGACTAAATACGACAAATAGAATAATATTAGAAATTGGGGATAAAAAAATCACGAGAGTTATACAAAAAATCTCGTGATTTTCCGGTGAAATAGAACAATATTAATAATGCATAATTAGAATGCAATTCTCCCAGTTTCCTTATTCAAGGCCAGATGATATTTCTTTTTTTCTCCTGCCTTAGTGGTTGCTTCAACGTCTACTATTACGTTGTCTCCTTCCAACGAATATGAGGTCTTGTCTACTCTTATTTCTTCATCGGTGATAGGGGTGTGCCATAACAGATAGTCTTTATACGAATATTTTGATACATCTACACATACAACCTCATTATTGGATATATATACCATATTTTTTAAAGATAAAGATATATAGTTATTTTTTCCTATATATTCGGTCCAATTGTGGGCATAATTTCTACCATATACGTTTTTCAAATCTTTATCTAATATAACTATAGCATCACTACTGGTTCTTATCGTTGTATAAATGGCAATATACTCTCCATACCAATCTGCTATTGCTTCAGGATATAAAAGCACTTCGTCATAACCATCATAATACATTTTATCAAAAAATTCTTTCTTAACCACTTTTCCACCCTTTATCTTTAATATAAATTTATGTGGATGAGCGATTAAGTCACCATATAAACTGACCAATATGTAGAGATAATCATCCTTTTTCAAAGTGCTTTGTATATAGCAGCCTCTAACAGGATACTCTTTTGTCTCCCCAAACCCTAAATCCTCTATATATCCTTCTGCTTTGTCCTTGATAGTAAACGCCTTGTTGTCTGATTCGTCAATAGCCTCTATATAATAATCTCCTTCAAAAATATAAGATTGTAGTTTGATGTCACCTACTTGAACTGTACTATTAATATTGTATTTTGGGGGTTCCGGTTCATATATAATAGGGCTTTCATTTGAACTGCAATTTGTTAATAGAATTATTGCTATAATAAAAAATGATATTTTCTTCATAATTTGTTGGTTATTATTCTTTCATTGCCATTTTAAGTGACCCTTCTAGTTTATCTGCATATTTAAATATATCATCTATATTATCAATTTGAATCCATTCGCAACTTTTATAGTTATCTACTGGTATTCCAATTTGCTTCTTTCTAGCTCCAATAGAAATACGACATATCCAATACCATTGACTGTTGTCTAAACTTATAACGAAATAAGTCTTATAGTCTTTATATGTAATCCGTGAAGCATCTACACTACGCCTAAGTATGCTTCTCACAATATTATAAGCGTCCATTTCTTCTTGCGTGGTGACAATCCCTGTTTCCTTGTCCATATAAACTACTCCGTCAGGTAGTTTGCTGTCTGCATTTTCTTTGGAGGAATTAGGTAAATTACTAGAAGGATTAGTAATGTCTTCGACCTGGTTCTCATTTTTCATTGCTGTATTAAGCCTTTCAGCTATGATATCATTTATTACCATAGACATTGACTTTTTCACAAGTGGGTTGAACATTTCAACTACCTTTTGTGTTATTTGCCCGGTTGTGTATATTTGTTTTGCAAAGAATCTAATAAAATCAGATGTAGGTGATTGAAGTTCATTGTTGAAAATTTCCTTTATCTCTGTTGTGTATTTTAATTCATTGGCGGTTCCTAATACATTTTCTTCGTTGTAATATGACTTGTGGAACTTTTTGAGCTGTTCTATGTCTGAATCAGATAAGTCTAACATATTTATTGACAGAAATGGTTTAGTATCCATTATATTGGGTTTCTCCAAGTCTGTATAAAACTTATAGACAATACCGTTTGTCAAAACTCCAAAACGTGCGTTCGATGCAACGAAATACTTTTGTAATTGGGTATCATGCAAATTCAAATCCTGTTTGCAATGTTTACACTCAATAAGAAGAATCGGAACATCTTCTCTCATAATAGCATAATCAATCTTTTCTCCTTTCTTTCTTATAAGATCACAATCCATTTCAGGGATTACCTCGAATGGATTGAATACATCATACCCCAAAGCTGCTATCATTGGCATTATGAAAGCATTTTTAGTTGCTTCTTCTGTTGCTATCCTATCCTTTTGCTTTTTTATATTATCGGATAGCTGCATAATTTTGTCTTTAAAATCCATTGCTCTAAGTTGTGTATTTATATATATGTACAAATATACTTTATACATCAATACAAACAAAATTAAATATAAAGAAATAAACTTTTAAGGATGTTTTAAATGTAAAAGTGGCATTAAGAACGTCATTTTTTGTATATTTGCAATGCCGTGTGATGTTGCACGGAACTATTTCTATCGAAAAGACTTATGGCTGGATTACACTTCGATATAACTGGTGACAACTCCAATTTTATACGTAAACTTCATGAGTGCGAAAATGGAGTAAGAAATACTTCCAAACAAATAGAACAAAGCGGGCTAGGCATTGAAGATTTGTTTAATCGTATGACTAAAGCTGCTGCCGCTTTTGGAGCTGGATTTACAGCAAAGGAATTAATTACGAATATCGCAAGGGTTCGTGGTGAGTTCCAACAGTTGGAGGTCGCATTTAAAACAATGCTTGGTAGTGAAGATAAAGCGAATGCACTTATGCAACAGCTAGTAAAGACAGCCGCTACTACACCATTTGATTTACAGGGAGTCGCTAATGGAGCTAAGCAACTTCTTGCTTATGGAGAAAATGTTGAAAACATAAACGATGATTTGATACGTTTAGGAAATATTGCGGCTGGTTTGTCTCAACCTCTTGGAGACATTGTTTATCTCTATGGTACTACCATGACGCAGGGGCGTTTATATACACAAGATCTTAATCAGTTCACAGGACGTGGTATTCCTATGATTCGGGAACTGGCGAAACAGTTCGGTGTTGCAGAAAATGAAGTTAAATCCCTTGTTGAAGCTGGTAAGGTTGGTTTCCCGGAAGTTCAGAAGGTTATCATGTCCCTTACCAATGAAGGGGGAATGTTCTATAATCTGATGCAGGAACAGTCCAAAACAATAACTGGTCAGATTTCCAATATAGAGGACGCAATTTCTGCCATGTTTAATGAAATAGGGAAAGCTAATGAAGGTATTATTAATGATGCTTTATCTGGAGTTTCCTATCTTGTTGAAAACTATGAGAAAGTGGGACAAATATTATTAGAAATAGTAGGGACCTATGGAGTATATCGCACTGCTTTAATGGCAACTAGCGCTTTACAAGCTATACAAGCGTCTGGTATAACAGCCTTGACAGCCAAAGAGGCAGTTCACTATGGTTGGTTAGTCTTAACCAAAAAGGCTCAAGACGCTTTAAACTTGTCAATGTTGAAAAATCCGTATGTACTAGCCGCAGCCGCTATAACAGGATTAGTTTATGGTGCATATAAATTAGCAACAGCAGAAAGTGAAATAGAACGAGCAATACGTGAAACAAATGATTCTCTTGAATCTCAAAAAAATCATTATGATGAACTGAAAAATAAAGCAGGAGAATTGTCTAATATTCTAAGTAACGAATCCAAATCCATAGAAGAACGTTTTATTGCCTATCGCCAATTGCAACGTTTGATGCCTGAAATATTCCAGAATATGGATTGGGAAACAGCAAAAAGAAAAACAAATGCAGAGTTAATTAGGCTAGAGGCAGACGAACTGTTGCGGCAACAACGTATTGGCTTAAAAACTAAAGTTGTGATGTCTCAGCAAAAAATACAAGGTTTAGAAAATAGCATAATAAGAACTACTAATAGAGGGGGGTATACAGGCGCACTAAAAGAAGATTTAGACGCCGCTAAAAAAGAACTCGAGATTTACACAAAGGCTTTAGAAGACTTTGAAAAAGCTGATGAGCAGGCTAAAAAAGAATCTGAAAAGCCAGTAGTATATAATAAAAAATATTGGGAAGAAAGAAAAAAGGAAGCCGAAGATGCCCGTGCAGCTTTAGACTCTTCTAAAGAAAATTCAGAAGAATGGAATAGATATACCAAGCAAATTCAGGAAGCGCAAGCGCAAATTGATAAGTACTCAGATCCTAAAACAAATAAATCTCTTTCTAATTCTCAAAAAGAAGCAGATAAACGTAAGAAAGAACAAGAGAGGCTCAATGAGGAACTTCTTGCTATCCGCCGCCAAAACCAACAGGCCGAAATAGATCTTATGAAAGAAGGTACGGAAAGGAAGTTGAAACAAATCGATTTGGATTACCAGAAGGAAATAGATGCCATTAAGAAACAGAAAGCTAGTTGGGAGTCGTCTCAAAGCGGAAGATTGACAGATGAGCAAACTAATCAACTGGGAATATGGGCTTCTAACGCTGCAAGAAATAGAGAAAAAGGTATAACAAGTACTAATAATGAAAGATTAGAGGCTGATAAAAAAGCATGGCAGGAATATTTTATCCAATTTGGTAATTATCAAGAGAAACGGAAGAATCTTATTCAGAAGTATGATGATGAAATAGCTAAATTGGAAGAACATAGTGCTGAAAGAGCTACTAAAATTGCTGAGAAGAATCAAGCAATAGATCAGCTGGACGAACAGTTCGGGAAATCTACTCATGTCATGGCTGATTTGTTTGAAGATGCAAGTGAAAAGAGTGTATCATCTATTCAAGATATTATTGATAAGTATGAATTGTTAATCAAGTATATGTCTGGAACGGATGAGTCAGTATCTCTTATCAATTTAAAATCAGTAGGTTTCACAGACAAGGATATCGCAAATCTTGAGAATGGGACAATCAATATCAAGGATATAACGGATGCCATAAAAAGGCTAAAAGAAGAAGTTAAAGGTAAATCCCCTTGGTTATCTTTTTTCTCGGATATGAAAAAAGGAATCGATGATATAAAGAATGCTAATGGTGATACAAGGAAGCTCGGCCAGGGCATATCAACTATAGGGGGAGCTATAACAGAGTTTTCTCCTGCTATCAAACAGTTTGGGAGTGATATATCTTCCATATTTGGAGAAGATTTGAACGATGAAATAAATAACGTTATTGACGGTCTTTCCGGTCTTGGGCAAACGGCAGTAGGAGTAGGACAAATAATGTCTGGAGATATTGCCGGAGGTATCATGAGTGCTGTAAGTGGAGTCTCTCAGCTTGTCAATGCAATGGGTAATTTGTTCGGGCCGGACGGTACCGCTTATTATGAAGGAGTAAAGGAACAGCTTGAAGCAATAAATAAGGTCTATGATCGTATTATTGACAAAAGCAAGGAAGATATAGTTTTCGGTGGTGGATTTGCATCTGTTCAAGCAGCTACACGAGCCATGGATAATTACGAGAAGAAAGTAATCAATCTCCAAAAGATTGCCGCAGCTTCAGGGCGTGCCGGTGCAAGTTGGAAGTCTCATAGTGCGGAATGGCATTCTAACAAAAATGTTGGTGCAATAGGTGGTTTTGAGCAGATGAGCGACATCCTAGGTAAATCAATAAGCTCCATGACAGACTTGTATAGTTTGTCAGGAGATGAATTGTTCCTTATTCAGTCCCAAATGCCGGAAGCATGGAGCTTGATTGATGCCAGAATCCGTGAAAATTTGGATAGCATCGTAGCCTGTAAAGATGAAGCGAATGAACTGAGGGATGCTCTTAATCAAGCCATGACAGGGGTTGATTTTGATTCCTTCTACAATGGGTTTATTGATCAGTTATCCGATATGGATACTTCTTTTGAAGATATGTGTGATAACTTTGAGGGATATTTACGTAAGTCAATCATGGCGGGGCTAGTTGCTAGCCAGTATCAAGACCGTATAAATGCTCTTTATGAACAATGGAGTGATGCTGCCCAAAGCGATAAGAAAATAACAGAAGAAGAAGCAAATGCATTGAAAAATCAATATCAGCAGATTGTCAATGATATGATGCGTGACCGTGAAGAAATGGCTAAGTCTTTCGGTTGGGATGCTTCTGTTACTTCTCAGGAATCGTCAAAGAAAGTATCCGCATCGGTCACCCAAGATTCTATAGATGAGGTGTCCGGTCGCTTCACTGCTCTTCAGATCGCCGGTGAAGAAATCAAGAATCAAATGATATCTGCTGTAGTTGGCATTAATTCCCTTATTGGAATCTCATCATCTGGTAATGAAATCCTAAATAACATTTTAAATCAACACGTTATTACCAACAACTACTTAGATGATATTGCAAAATATACTAAGTTGTTGAATGATATAAAAACAGATATTTCGGAGGTTAGGGCCAATACCAAAGGTTTATCAACACGTTAATATTGAATCTTATAAAAATATAGAAATATGCCCAAAGGTGAACTTTTTATAAACAACAAAGATGCCTATGATAACTGGGGAATCAGCATGGATACGTCTTCTCTATCAGCATTGATGACTCCCTCACCTAATAAGGAGTTCATAGAGAATAAGTCAAGATTAGAACATGGGAAACGTATAATAACTTCTAATCCTAAAATAGATGAACGGAATCTTATTTTGACTATTCATCTCACGGCTAAAGATGAAGATGAATTTTTCGAGAAATACAACAATTTCTGTAAAGAACTCGCTACCGGTATATTGAATATTAGAACAAAGTACCAACCTGATATTATGTATCGTACAGAATATCTTTCATGTAATCAGTTCACTCAGTTTATGAGAGGTATAGCTAAATTTTCACTTAAATTGGTTGAATATAATCCCTCACCGGAAAATCGTACTATTTAACAATAAAAGTGGCACTTTTTATGTCACTTTTATTATCTTTGCAACAAACATCGTATGAAGGTATACGAAACTTATGATAGACATCAAAGACATATCCGGCAACATTCGTTTTTCGACTCCTATCAATGAGGGTTCGAAAAGACACTTCCTTTTGATGCAGGAAGATTATGTAACTCTAAAGTTTTCCCTTGCCAGTCCTATCTATTTCAAGTTAGGGGACTACATAGACAATGAGTTGGGAATATTTGAAGTAGTAGACCTGTATAAACCTACCTATAATACTACTACCGGAGGCTATGACTACGAACTCCGCCTTGACGCTTATTACTGGAAATGGAAGAATAAGAAATTCTTCTATACTCCACAGAGTGGCGGTAAAGAGGCTAGTTGGAATTTGACTGATACCTTAAATGTCCACATGGATGTATTTCTAAAGAATCTGGAGGTCTTAGGATATAAGTATAAAGATAAAGCATTTACTTATGAGATTGATGCTTCTGTTGATGAATCATCCAAACTGATTTCATATAATAACATGAATATGTTAGACGCCCTATCTCAGATGGCGGAGACTTTTGAATGCGAATGGTGGGTAGAGAAAGGGGTGATCCATTTTGGTCGTTGTGAACATGGTGATCCTGTTAACTTTGAGATTGGAGTTAATGTCGGTTCTATGAATCGAAGCGATAGCCAGACTTCCTACGCTACTAGAGTATATGCTTTTGGTTCTACACGAAACATTCCTTCTACTTACCGGAAGAATTTGATATTTGATGTTAAAAATGTTACAGGAAGAGATATTTCCGATACTTCAAGGCCTCTAAATATAAAATTTTTCCCTTCATCTTCCCATACAGGGATATCTCCTATCAACATGAATGTTTTCAAAGAGGGAGAAATGGAAGGGGAGCAGAGTGCCTATAAAGTTACGACAGATGTTTTTGCTTCTTCTATGCCGGCAAGCAAATATCGTATATCATTCAATTCAATGACGCTATACTTTAGCACTCGATTCACATCAAATATTGAAAACTTTAAGGCAAAATTATCATTAGTTTACCATGTCAGGGGCGTAGAGAAAGTACTGGATATTCAAGAGAAAGCTTTGAATGATTCAGTCTCAAGTCTTACTATTGGATTTAGCGACACCGATTTCTCTCTTTCTGAAAAGGCCGATAATTGCAAGCTCTTGTTTACATTCAGCTTTACTCTGAATCATCCAGGAAAAACGGTGATATACACTATCGGACGGGCAGGAGAAAAGAATGTCAAAATAGAGTGCCTATCTGCATCGGCAGACGTATCTGTAACCTTTCTCTCCGGTACCAATTCGGAAAAAACTTTTTCGGCTACTTATAACCCTGATCTGTTAACGGGTGATGACTCCAATGTTATACGTTTGCCGGAAGGGGTCACAGCTTCCATTGGTAATCGGTATACTATCAACAATATAATAAAAAGTCAGGTCCCTATAAGTTATTTTTCTGACGATAAGGATCTGTTGACCGTTGAAGGGATTGTAACCAAACGCTTGATGATGCCGGAAGGGGTTCCATACATTGACGCATACCCCGACATGTATACAGAGGAAGCAATTGAACAGATTGTTGTTTTTGACGATATTTATCCAAGTCGTGTAGGTGGAGTAGGGGATGTATATACGCATTCATATACTGATATAACAGAGAAACCAGATGGTAGTAAGGATGAAGAAAAATGGACCGCGTGGCGATTTAAAGATGCGGACCTAGGGTTTCATTTCTCAAAAAGTTATCAATTACCCGGAGAGGAATTGCGTGTTATATTTCAATCCGGTCCTTTAGCCGGTATGGATTTTGAAGTCATATTTAACCCCTATGACCCCTCATCTGACATATATCAGTCTGAACTTCTTGAAGACGGGACGTGGAATCCCAAAGCGCAGGTATATGAAGTAAAGCGCAACGATGATTATGGGCGTATGCTTCCGGATGAAATATTGCATCCTACCAGTGGCGATGCATATATCCTTTACGGATATGATCCTCAGTTTATATCCGATAAGCTTATTCCTGACGCAGAGAAAGAAGTTGAAAAAAGAGCAAGGGAGTATATCAATGAATTAAAGCAGGACCCTTCTACTTACGACACTACGATGATGCCGGACTATGTCTATGGTATTGACCCTGATACTGGCATGTATGACCCCGCATTTTCTAAGCGGTTTTCCATCGGACAAAAAGTGAATCTGATCAATAAGGCATATTTTGAGGACGGAAGAATATCACGGATAATTGGTTATGAATACCCCTTGGATATTCCGTATGATTCCTTGATATATACTGTCGGTGAGACTGCTCCTTACTCTAAGTTGGGGGATCTGGAAAATAAAATTGATTCTATTACTTATCGTAAAGAAAAGATTAAGCAACAAGTAATCAGTAGTGGAGGGACATCTACCGATACAGGTGAAATAACTGCCAAGTTCACAAAAAATGTAGAAGTTACCGTCGATAAGGCCGGATATTTTAAGGCCGGTGATGTCATTCTAGAAGGAACTACGGTAGTAGATGCATTTATTCGAATGTTATCTCAAAAATCAGTAGGAGAATTGAAAAGCAAAATATCAACTCCCAATGATGTTGAGTTCGGTACAGACAAAGGTTACATCACGTATACTGCATCAAGGAACGGTCAGGGACCTATGGAGTCTGCGTATTACGACGGCAACCCTAATAATAAACTGAACTTCTCAGAAGAAGTTGGAGGTATCCAAACTGCTGTCAGACAGTTGGAGGGTATATATACTCGTAGTGAAACCTATGAAGCAATGATTGTATATGCTGCTAGTGAGGATGGGTCATTGCCAAGACAAGAACTTAGAGATACAATCAGTGTAAATGTTCGCCGTAAATGGTTTGCCGGCATATGTTCTTCTGTTCCCGTCACTTCTGCTGAAGTACGTGCATTAGGAACAAGTGGACTTTATAAGGGTCCAGGCACATATAAGTTCTCTGTAGATAAATGGAAAACGATTGCTGTGTGTATTCCAGCAGATGTGATCAAGGAATTGACATTGACAGCTTACCCGGGTAACTTCATAGAAGATACGGGTATTACTACCGGTCCGGTGGATATTTCCGTAGAAGGAGCCAATGGAAGTGCCGCTATTAGTTATAAGATGTGGGTTATTCAGACACCCGGATTGAATGACCCTGATACTTTCACTTTTAAAACTGCATAAGATTATGGTGAAGATAAACGGAAGTAGTTTTGCATTACAATATAAAAGAACAACGGGAAGACCTATTGATTCCACTGAAACCTTCAAGACATTGGAGGATGCGACATCGTATGCCCGCAATACGGACGCGGAAGAGTATTTCCCGTATGCCGGTCAGATTATTTCTGTCGAAAAAGGCGAAGGCGTGTATAAACTGGTGAAGGATGATACTATATCTGAAGAAGATGGTAGAAAGCATTATCGATTATCTCCGATTATTACGGAAGAAGAATCCGGGAACAAATATCTTAGCAAGATAGAGGATGATGAAGCTAGAGGGTTGATAACTTTCCTTGCCGGTATTAATGTTAAGATCAAGGCTGTTATTCAGAAATTGATAGCTGAAGACGCAACTTTCTCAAAGGAAATATCATCAAAAGACTACGTGCAGAACCTCCTAGGCTGGCTGATTACTCCCGAAGGCCATATTGACGCAAAGTCTTTGCGGCTGCGTGATTTCTTGGAAGTACCGGAGTTGCGGTATAACCGTGTGTCTATTGTATCCGGTGAAGAATGGAATGCTCCCGGCGGTGGTATCATTGAATCAGTAGATGTAGCGAACAAGACCGTTCATTTAAAGCTGGAACCCGGGGAGGTATCACAAGTAGAGATTGATGATATCTGTAAGGGAGTATTCAATAACGATACCGGTTTCCAGACTGCGTATTTTCGGATTACAGAAAAGATAGACAACGCTTCCTTTAAATACGTCCTCCGTAGTGGATATACTTTTAATCCTTGTAAGGCGATGCATTTTGTTGCATACGGTAATTTCACTAACGCTGAGCGCCAAAAGTCATGTTACTCTACACAGAATTACATTCGCTTCCTTAAGGGTGTTAATAACTGGGAAATAACGAAGGAAATGATAGCCATGCAGTTGGGTGACTTATCTAACCTGAAGCTGTTTGGCATTGATATGTCCGGTCATAGCGCATATCTCAATAGAGTATATATGACCGGAACTATCAGGCAGATATCCAGTGACGGTGTGACTGAGGCTCCCGTTCCGGTATTCAAGGGTAAATGGAAGTCTGGTACGTATTGGTACTACGATGAAGTGACTCATAACGGCAGTACATGGATATGTATTGAGTCTACTACTACGCAGGAACCGTCAGATTCTTCTACGGACTGGTTGAAAGCTATATCTAAAGGGGATACAGGCTCACAAGGAGCGCCCGGAAAGGATGGAATACCCGGGAAAGATGGTGCTGACGGAAAAACTTCATATTTTCATATCAAGTATTCTCCCGTCCAGAATCCTACGGCTTCTCAAATGACTGATACCCCCAATAAATATATTGGTACTTATGTTGACTTTGTTCAAGCAAGTAGCAGCGATCCTTCTAAGTATACATGGACTAAATTTGAAGGAGGTGATGGCATACCTGGTACAAATGGAGAAAATGGGAAGACCAGCTACCTTCACATCAAATACTCTGATGACGGGAAAACCTTCACCGCTAATAATGGTGAGACTCCCGGTGTATACATGGGTGTATATGTAGATTTTGTACAGGCAGATAGCAATGTGTTTGCCGATTATACTTGGTCTAAAATCAAGGGCGAAGCAGGAAAAGACGGTAAAGGTGTACAGAGCGTTGATGTTCTTTATTATCTTTCCAGTTCTTCAACCTCCCTTTCCGGTGGTTCATGGTCTACGAACTCACCAACTTGGGTAGATGGGAAATACATTTGGAGTAAAACCAAAGTGGTCTATACAGACGGTTCGTCTATTGAAACCAATCCGGCTTGTATCACCGGAGGTAAAGGCAGTACTGGAGATAATGGTAGGGGAGTCTCAAGCATTGTCGAAGAGTATTATCTATCTACTTCTTCTAATTCCTTGGTTGGTGGCTCTTGGAGTACAACACCTCCGACATGGGAAAATGGGAAATATATCTGGACTAGGTCAGTAATAACATATACAGATAGTGCATCAACGACAACCGATCCGATATGTGTTACGGGTGGTAAGGGGGCTACGGGAATTGGCGTTAAGAGTGTTTCCGAGCAATACTATTTGTCTACATCATATAGTACCACTACGGGTGGCTCATGGTCTACTACTGTTCCGGCATGGAAGGACGGTAAATATATTTGGACACGTTCCATTATAACTTATACAGACAATTCTTATACGGAAACTACCCCCGTATGTGTGACAGGCGGAAAGGGACCTAGCGGTAATGACGGCAAAGGAGTGAAAGCAGTTGATGTCTTATACTACCTTTCTACTTCTTCCAGTTCTTTGGTTGGTGGCTCTTGGTCTAGCACTTCTCCCACGTGGCAAAACGGCAAATACTTATGGTCTAAGACCAAGGTCACTTATACAGATAATTCTACATGGGAAAGCGATCCGGCTTGCATCACTGGAAGCCAAGGACAAACAGGATTACCCGGTGCTATGATTCGTCCACGAGGTAAATGGGATAAAAATACTGAGTATTATCATAATGATGCATTTGTAGATGTTGTAATATACGACGGCTTAAATTGGTTATGTAAGACAACTCATACGTCTACCTCTTCTTTCGATTCAACGAAATGGGAAGATTTCCACGATTTTGAAAACGTAGCTACCAACGTCCTTTTGGCTCAGAACGCAACTATTGATGTCCTCGGTACTTCGGGGATATTTGTGGGTAATCTGGAGAAGACAGAGGGTTGGATGATAACTGAAGGAGGTATCAAGCATAACCAGACAGGTTTTGAATTAACTCCTGATGGTGGAATAAATACTGCCAACGGTCAATTGATATTGACTGCTAATAGTACTCTAATCCGCACTAATACAGGTAAAGATATAGCTCTATTTAAAGAGGTTGACGGTGTTCCGATGATTGATGCAAAGAATATCAATACGGAGAATCTAGTGGTTACTACGGGAGCGAAGATTGGGGGATTTACAGTTGAAGGAGATAACTTAATTACTTTAAGTTCTGGATATATTGGTGTTGGTGTTGATAGTGGGACCCGATTTCTTAGGATAAATGAATATGGAGATTCAGCTCCAGTAAATGAGCTTCTTAATATTCGAAACGATACTGGAGCAGCCGTGGTTCTTAGTGGAGGTGGAGGTATGCCTACGTTGAGTATTTTAGCAAACAACAATGCTAGGGCTGCGATTGAAAGCGCGGGTGCACATTTTTTTAAATGCCGTAAAGGAGAACGTTGGAACGCCCCTGGAGTATTGGCGGCTGGTACTTCTAATGGATCTAGTTTCGGATATTGGTCACAAGGAGCCCCACTAAGTGCACGCAAAGAAGGAACTGGTAGGTGGATTATAACGCATAATCTAGGCACCAATGACTACTATGTGATGATTACGGCTCGAGAAGATACTTGGGATACATGGGCCGGTGCCACCATTAGGTGGAGCAATGCTAACGAATTTGCATTTCGAGTTCGGTATGGAAGGACCGAAGCGGACTTCGCATGGGATATGGTGATAATAGGTAATAATTCAAACCTTTGGTAAAACTAGATAATTATGAAAATAGATTTTAGAAAAATTGAAGTAAAGGATATCGAGGGAAAGGAGAATTCACTTGATATTTCAAAAATGTTAGGTAATGCGATTTACCAAAAGACTTCTGATTTAGGAGAATTGGAGCTTGCGCAAAACATTTATAAGAACGGTGAAGTGGAATTGTCTCCTGAACAGGCAGAACAAATCAAAGGGTATGTGAAAACAAATTTTGTAGCATTTGTTCAGGTTGCTGTCAACGAAGCTCTTTCAGTATGCGAGTAAAAGGATCAATAATAAAGGTGATGCTCTCCATTGAGTTCCCCTCGGGGTTAACAATGGACGATGTAGACTTCTCTTGTAAGTTCTATGTATATTCAAATCGGTCCCAATTTATAGAGAAGAAGGACATGAAACGTGTTGATGAGAAGAATTACGAGGCTTATATTGATACCGGAATTATAGGGAGTGGAGATATAAATATTGAAACTACCGCATACATTCCTGATTCGGATTGTGAGGGGGGGATTCGTAAGGAAATAGACCGAATAAGTACAGGCATTAAAACGGTTTGACAATATGAGTTGCATACAAGTAAACATAATAGTTAACCCGAAGATTGAGGTCAAGGCAGGTGATACAGGAGGTATAAATGTCTCTGCTTGTTTTGCTCCTTCAATCCGAGTTACGGCAGGTGTTGTTTGCGATGTAGGAAAGGATGCTTATTTGAGTGTGTCTCCGGATTATATATGGTTAATGCCTTCTAATAATTTTGAGGATAACGTTGATGTGCTATCAAATGTGGTATGGACTACGTCAACAGAAGAATAAAAATATATTGTTTAATTATTTAATGAATTGAATTATGGCAAAACCTAGTTGGTTAAAACTAAATCCGTCTACCGGTTCGGGTAACGGAACAATTGCGAATAGCGCAGACGCTCATACTGGGCGTACAGCTCGCACGGGAACAGTAACAGTTACCGGTGTTGGTGTATCTACCCCTTCTACCTATAAGGTAACTCAATCTCCGAAGTCTGAGTTTGCTTCTTTTGACAATGGCTCTGAAATGTCTGCCCCCAAAACAGCGGGTACTGTTACTGTAGAGGGTAAAACAAACTCTTCGAAGCTAACATTTGCATGGGCGGGAAGTGTGGTTGATGTTACTTTACCTGCAAAGTATAGTGCAAATGGAACTCAGACTAACAATGCGGCTGCTATTACTGGTGATCCAGGAGTTACTGCGGAATTTCCCTTTTCTATTGAATTGGAATTCCCTAAAAACGATACTATTGAAGAAGTCGTTAGAACCTTAAAGGTAACAGCTAATGGTGGACAAGCAGCTCAGATTGCTATCAAACAAGCTGCCGGTGATGCTACATTGTCTGTTTCTCCGACAGAAATTACTATTCCTCAGAATGGTTCTGCGGTATCCGTGAATGTTACGTCTAACACTTCTTGGACTGCTGCATAATGGATATACTTGTACCTTGGAAGAAAGGAGAAGGAAACATTGTCATTACGCCCGGCTCTAATGGGGCCGCAAGCGTAATGAGTGACATTGCCAATGAAGGATTGGACAGGCAACAAATTGTCGTGTTCTCAACTACTAAGGGTAATAATCCAGCTTCTGTTTCTACTACGGTGTCTCAAGAAGGTAAAAGACAGGCATTTGCTGTGACCGAAGGACGGTTTCTACTGTCTGACGGTAGTACGTTTAACGTTATAAAGAGTAAGTTTTATGAATGATTATAACAGTCAATATTCGGGAGCTAAGATTGAAGAGCTATTAGGACAAATTCCAAACTTGGCTAAAGCAGACCTTTCCAATGCCATGACGGTAAACCTCAATCAAAACGGCTATGCCAAGTTCAATAATGGGATGTTGATTCAATGGGGGAAAGGAGGAGGATATACAACTTATCATACTTACTATCTTCCAATGTCCTTTTTGGATATTAATTATTCATTTTCAATTTGTGCTGAATACAAAAATTTATCAGAATCAGTTATTCTATCGCCTTATGTAAACAACAAAACAAGAACTACATTTGTGAGCGGAATAACAGCAACTAATATTTCAAATGGAGTATTACCCAGCAATTGGAATTTCTTTTGGATAGCTATTGGTCGTTGGAAATAATTTAAAAACAAATGTCATGAAGTATTGGAAACAAGGATTCTATGATGAACCAATAGAAGGTTCAATAGAAATAACGGAGGAATATTGGCAAGAATTAATTGACGGTCAATCTACCGGAAAAGAAATCAAGGAGAATGAGAGCGGATACCCGGTATTGGTTGAATATCAATTTTCTCTAGATGAATTGAAAGATATGAAGATAGCAGAGATCAAAACCTACGATCAGTCAGATGCCGTAAACTCTTTTATGTTAGACGGAAAGCAAATCTGGCTAGATAAGGATACCCGCGTAGGATTAGTTAACTCAATTAATGTTGAGAATCAAGCGGGAAGGCTTAATACAGTTCTGTGGTTTGATGCTGTAAAATATACAATACCCATATCTAGTGCTTTCTTAATGTTGAACTCATTGGAGTTGTACGCTCTTGACTGCTACAATACTACACAGGCTCATATTGCAACCGTAAAAAATTTGCTTAGCAAAGAAGAGGTTAATTCCTATAATTATAAAACCGGTTATCCGGAGAAACTCAATTTTGTATTATAAACTATAAACAGATAAACCTATGATTCTACTAGTATTAATGTCATTCATCCTCATCGCCGGGTATGTCCTTGCGATGATAAAGAAGGGTAAAGAAATCCCTTATTCAATCAGTGATACCTACTACGCCCTGACGCATAAGTTTTGGTTTACTCTTTGCATGGTCGGTTCCGGCGCATTGCTTCTTCCGGCTGCATTGGAAGCCAGTTCCGAGAACAGCCAGTTTCTTGTATTCCTTTCTGTTGTCGGAATGGGAGTGCTAGGTGTGTCTCCCAACTTTAAAGGAAGTCAGAAGGTATCACATTGTATCGGTGCTGCTATGTCTTTAATATTCTCCCAAATATGGGTAGGTTGTAATGCCTGGTATTGGCTCTTCTTATGGGTGGGATTCATTGCATATCTGGCTATTGCGATAAGTGAGAACTGGACGGGTAACTTCATTGCGACTCTTGTCAAAAGGAAGCCTATGTTCTGGATTGAGACAGTTTCGTTGTTAACCGTTTATCTGACTTGCTTGATATGAAGAAGAATACAAAAGAAGATATACAGGTATGGACCGCAGTAGGAATGTTGTTTGCAGGAGTCGGACTATCCGTTGCGGGTTTTGTTGTAGAGCCGTTAGGACAGATCCATGATAGCGTATTATGGTTTTTTGCTCAATGTCTGATATATGCTGGTAGTATATTTGGTATTGGCATCTATGTTAACGGTAAGTTTAACAGTTTAGTTGATAGACTGAATAATAAAGAAACAAAGAATGATGAGCTGGATAAGGGAAAGTAACCGTATGAAGCACTTGCTCTACGCTATTCCGGCAGGTGTACTTCTGACGATCTTGTTTGTCGCGGGGCTGGCTGCCGGCATGGAATTTAAAGACCGCGCATACGGGAATAAATGGGATTGGCTTGATATTGCTACTACATTAATAGGAGGAGTTATTGGTCAGGTGATCCAGGTTGTAGTATTAATATTGATTTTATAGGAGGAAAGATATATGGGAAAGTATTTCACGATAGCCGAAATGGTAAAGAGTGAAACGGCAGATAGGTGCGGCATTGACAATCGTCTGCCAAAATCATTAATATGTAATGTGAATGGTTTGATAGACAATGTTCTTGATCCTCTTCGTGAAGCCTATGGTAAGCCTGTTACTGTAACGAGTGGGTATCGTTGTGAGGTCTTGAATAAGGCCGTAGGAGGAAGTAAGACCAGTGAACATATGAAAGGAATGGCTGCTGATATAGTTGGTACCCCGAACACAAAGGAGGAAAACAAAAGGCTGTTCAATCTCATACAGGAGCTTGAAATTCCTTTTACACAGCTAATAGACGAGAAGAATTTCTCATGGGTTCACGTTAGCTATGATAGCTGCAATGTGAAAAAACAGGTTTTAAAATTATAATCAATAGGAGGAACGATCATGGCAACAATAAATTTGGAGTTCAAAAAGAACAGTAGCGTATGGTATGCAGAATTTCAGGTAAATTCTGATTTCAATATCCATTTGGAGCGTGCCGACTACGGTCGAGTGAGTATCCTTCAACGGACGACAAGTGAGGGGAATTTTGAGTCCGTTGTTTTGCCTGGAAGTCTTGCGTACAATGCAGGGACAACCATAGACTGTGATTTTTCAGCATTAGTTTATCCAAAGACAATTCGCGTCGAAAGTGACAGTGAGGTAACAAGTGGAATATTAACCGAATCCGGCAATGAAGCTTAACAAGTTGTCATTAAATACAATAGGGTTGAACCGTATCGGCTTGAATCGAATCGGTTCAACTTCCGTTGGTTCTTCTGTCACCGACCGTCCCTACATCTCTCCCGATGTATTGTCTTCCTTGGCAGGTGTATGGATAGCTGACGGCAAGAGCAACACTGATCCCGACCGCAATATCATCAAGAACAAGCTTCCTGGCAGGGGAGGGGATTTTGAGATACTTAATGCTGCGTATAAGTTAAATAGTGGCTTCGGTAAGTATGCTGAAGATTTTAGTACCATGAAAGATTATGGTACTAAGGGAATTGTTCGTACCTCTAGTAAGATATATCTTGATAAATCTTTTGATTATGATAAAGGATTTTGGTTAGGCTATACTAATTCTCCTTCCCCTACGTATAAAGTTAGAGTTTCTGGAATACCTAAGGACGGGGTTCTTAATTATACTGGCGGAAGTTGGATAAATCTTATAAATGGAATAAATGAGTTACCTGCAAGAACTAATACAGAAGAAATTCACGGATTTGTTGCTCAAACTCCCAATGTTGACTGGTCTAAATTAGTTATTGAGCAAATTCCAGAATATGAGGGTTCCTTTGTTACTGACGGAGTCAACGACATGATTGTCAGTCAGAATCCTGTATCCGAGATGC